>CALQBJ020000068.1 GCA_943328785.2 Bifidobacterium breve | reverse complement strand
CGTGTTCAACGACAAGCTCTGGGAGCCGCGGCGTGAGCTGATGCTCGAGGACCTCCACCAGCGCATCCGCGACGTGCGGCAGGGTGCGGACGGCCTGATCTACGTGCTCACCGAGGAAGACGACGGGGCCGTGCTGAAGATCGAACCGGTGTCGTAGCGGCCGTCGACACGCGGCGCAGCCGATTGCTGGGAAGCGCCTCAGCGCGGCAGCGAGTTATCGACCGCTGCTTCCGTCGCTTCGAGCGCCGCCTGGAACAGGTTGCCGGCGTGCGGCAGGATGGCCAGGGCGTCAGTCCTTCGCGCGCTTCTGCTTCGCCCAGCGGGCGCGCTGCGCCGCGGCGATCTTGGCGCGTGCATCGGCGGACATCGTCCGCTTCTTCTTCACGCCGGTCGCCGTCGCGGCAGGTCGGGCGCTGGTCTTCTTCGCGGCGCGAGTCGGCTTCGGCGCGGTGGCGATCCCTAGTTGCGCCAGCAGCCTCACCGCCGTGTCGCGGACGCCCACCAACTGTTCGGCGATCGCCTTGCGCTGTCCAAGCCAGTTGTCGGCCTTGTTCTGTGCGTGCCCCAGCAGGGTCCCGAGGTCGTCGGCGAAGTTGTCCAGCCGTGCCTCCGCTGCCGCCGTCATGGTGGTCGCCGCCGACTGTGCGTTCGCCAGCGTGTTCGTGCGAGCTTTTTTTGCCATGCCGCGAGCGTACGCTCTCTGCGATACGCAGGTCAATGGACTACCGCGACCGCCGTGCCGGAACGCATGCAGGGTTAAGATCCCAGCGTGTCGCAGGAGAGCGCCCCCGAAACGCCCAGTGCCGGCTGTGGCATCGCCGATGTGGCGATCGAACCGGAGTGCTCGCCCGTCCTTGAGGGGCCTGACCTGCGGCGGCCGGCCGACTACTGGGCGGCGCTACGTGCGGCGAGGCGCGTCACCGAGGTGATTCAGGCGAGGCAGACACGCGCGGACGTCGCGTTCGATCGGTGGCTGCCGGAAGAACTGCGCGACCGTTCCCTGGAGTACTGGACGCCGTTGCCGGTGCTGGCACGTGTGGCCGACTGGCTGCGCGAGACGCAGGCGCGGACGGTGGTGGACATCGGGTCTGGCGCCGGCAAGTTCTGCGTCGCCGCCGCACTGCTGACGTCGTGCCGCTTCATCGGGCTGGAGCAGCGCGCATCGCTCGTCGACATGGCACGGGCACTGGCCACCCTGTTCGACGTGGCCGATCGGGTCACCTTCCTCACAGGCGACTTCGGCGCCCTGCCGACGCCGCAGGCCGATGCCTACTATCTCTACAATCCGTTCGGCGAATACGACTTCGACTCGGACCGTTACGCCGAACTGGGCGTGCCGTTCAACGACGAGACCCTGAAGCGCGACCTGTTCGCGATGTCGTACCTCCTGGCCCTGGCGCCGGCCGGCACCCTGGTCATCACCTACAACGGCTTCGGCGGTCCGCTGCCGCGCAGCTACGAACAGATCGCCGTCGATGTGCGGTTCCCCTGCGCGTTGCGCCTGTGGCGCAAGCGGGGGTGGGGTGGCGGCTCGGCCGGCGTGCGCACGGCCTGACGGCTTTCCGATAAATATCGTAATGATCTAATATTTGAATACATGCCTCGTTCGGTCGCGGGCGACCTCCAGCACTTCAAGGCGGAGTTCTTTCGCGCGCTCGCGCACCCGGTTCGCATCGAGATTCTCGAGGTGCTGCTCCAGGGCGAGCGCAGCGTCCAGGAACTGCAGGAGGCGCTTGGCCTCGAGCAGTCGGTGGTGTCGCAACAGTTGGCGGTATTGCGGACGAAGAACATCGTCTCGGGCCGCAAGGAGGGGACCAGCGTGCGCTACACCGTGCGCGACCCGCTCATCGGCGACCTGCTGACGGTGGCCCGCCAGATCTTCAACAACCACCTCGTCGGCTCGCAGGGATTACTGCGCGAGCTACAGCGGCAGGCCCGGAAGCGCTGACGCCACATGGGTGCCCTCATCGCGGCCGTTGTCGTGCTGCTACTGGGCGCCGCGGCCTGCCTGCTGCCCGTCGCGAACCGGGTGCGCGTCGCGTGCGGCCTGGTGTCCCAGACCCTCGCGACGGCGCTGGTGCTCACGGCGGTGGTGCCGGTGCTGCTGGGCGGCGTCCCGGTCGCGGGTGAACTGCCCTGGGCCTACCCGATGGGGACGATGCGCGTGCGACTCGACGCACTCGGCGCGTTCTTCCTCGTATGGTCGATGCCGCTGACGCTGCTCGGCAGCATCTACGCGGTCGGTTACTTCCGCGCGTACTTCGACTCGCCGCGCCACCTCGGCTGGCACTTCGCGCTGTTCAACCTCACATCACTGTCGTTCGTGCTGGTCTATCCGGGCGACCACGCGCTCCTCTTCCTGCTTGGCTGGGAGACGGCGGCCATCGCCGCCTGGCTGCTGGTGATCTGGGACTACACCAACCAGAAGGTGCGCTTCGCCGGCTTCAACTACCTGGTGTCGACGCACCTCGGCCTGATCTTCATCGTTGCGGCGTTCATGGTCCTCTACGCCCACACGCTGTCGTGGGACCTCCTCAGCTTCGGCGACTGGCTGCGCAGCCACCCCGGCGCCGAGCGCAACCTGGTGTTCCTGCTGCTGGTCACCAGCTTCGCCCTCAAGTCGGCGTTCTTCCCGTTTCACTCGTGGCTGCCGCGCGCGCATGCTGCGGCGCCGGCGCACGTGTCGGCGCTCATGTCGGGGGTGATTCACAAGGCGGGCCTGTATGCGCTGGTGCGGGTGCTGCTGCTCATCGGCACTCCCGATGCCTGGATGGGATGGTTCCTGGTCGGGTTCTCGGTGCTGTCGGCGGTGATCGGCGCGCTCTACACTGTCGGCCAGCGCGACCTGAAACGGCTGCTCGGCTACTCATCGACCGAGAACGTCGGCATCGCCGGCATCGGCTTCGGCGTGGGGTGTCTGGGCCTGGCGTGGCACAGTGCGCCGCTCGTGGCGCTCGGATTCGCCGGCGGGCTCCTGCACGTCCTCAATCACGCCTTCTTCAAGTGCCAATTGTTCTATGCCGCAGGGGCGGTCTATCGCGCCGTGCATACGGTGGATGTCGAGCGCCTCGGCGGGCTGCTTCGGCTGATGCCATGGACGGCGCTCAGCTTCCTGCTTGGCGGCGTGGCGATCTCGGGCCTGCCGCCGCTCAACGGCTTCACCAGTGAGTTCGTGATCTACTCGGGGCTCTTCAGCGGCGAACCGATCGGCGTCTGGGCCAGAGTGGCGCTCGCGGTGGGCGCGGCGGCGCTCGCCTTCGTCGGGGCGGTGTCGGCGTTCAGCATCACGCGCGCGTTCGGCGTGGTGTTCCTCGGCCGGGCACGTGACCCGTCGGTGCCTGTCGGCCACGAGATGAACGGCTGGATGCTGGTGCCGATGGCGGTTCACGGCGTCGCGGTGGTCCTGCTCGGGGTCATGCCGTTCCTCGGGTTCGCTCTCGTGCGCGAAGCCACCAGCCTCGCCTTGACGACGCTGCCAGGCGCGGGCACGGGGGTGCTGCCGCGGTTGGAGGCCGCGCTCACTAGGGTGGGCCTCATGTCCGGGGCGCTGGTGCTGGCCGTGGCTGCGCTCGTCTGGTTCTTTCGCCGTGCGTCGTCGCGTCCGGCCGCAGCGAGCGCGACGTGGGGCTGCGGCTACGACGCACCAACAGCCCGCATGCAATACACCGGGTCCAGCTTCTCGGCCGACCTCCAGTCGCGTGTGGGCGGCGTCGTGCTGACGATGCGCCGGCTGAAAGCGCCAACGGGCTACTTCCCGGTGGACAGCTATCTGCTTACCGCCTGTGTTGACGCGGTCGAGCGGCGCCTCTTCGCGGTCATCGCCAATGGCGACGCCTCGGCCAACGAACTGTCGGGCGCGCTGCGCGAAGACGACCCACGCATCGCCTTCGCCGCCGCGCTCATCGCCGTGGTCATCATGGCCGGACTCGTCGTCCCCGTTGGCGGGGCGCTGCAGTGAGCGCGCTGCTCGGCGCGGTCCACATCGCCATCGCGCTGACAATGCCGGTGCTGCTGGTCGGGATTGTGAACCGCACGAAGGCCCGCTCGGCTGGCCGCAAGGGACCTGGCCTGGCGCAGCTCGCCTGGGACCTGCGGCGGCTGCTGATGAAGGCGCCGGTCTACAGCACCACCAGTTCGCCATTGTTCGCCGCAGGCGCCTGGGTGGTGCTGGCCGCCTCGCTGCTGGCGGCCCTGGTCGCGCCGATCCTCGGGGACAGTGCGCCGCTCCGGTTCGACTACGACTTCATCCTCTTTGCCTACGCCCTCGGCCTGGCGCGCCTATTCCTGATGCTCTCGGCCATGGACGTGGGCAGCGCCTTCGAAGGGATGGGAGCCGCACGTGAGGGGCTGTTCACGGTCGCCATCGAGCCGGCCCTGTTCTTCCTCATCGGTGCGGCGACGCTCGCCACCGGGCAGGCCAGCTTCGCCGGGCTGCTGGGACAGTGGCATCACGCCACGTCGTTCCCGTGGCTGGCGGTGCCGGCGGTGGCCGTGCTGTTCGCGCTGTTGCAGGCCGAGGCGGCGCGCCTGCCGGTTGACGATCCGCAGACGCACCTCGAGCTGACGATGGTGCACGAGGTGATGCTGCTCGACCATAGCGGTCCTGGGCTCGCGGCGATGCAGTATGCGGCGGCGCTGAAGATGACCATCTACGCGGGCCTCATCGCGTCGCTGGTCAATCCGTTCGACCTGCGGGGCAATCCGGCCCCCGCCGTCCTGTTCGCTCTCGTGACGATGGTCGGCGTGGGGGTCGCTGTCGGCTGTGTCGAGTCGCTCATCGCCCGCATGCGGCTGCGGGCGGTGCCGGGCTACCTGGTGCTGGCCTCGCTCACGGCCGCGGCCTGCCTCGGCGTCGCAGGCTGGCTCTCGAGGATGCCGTGACCGTGCCGGTGCTCATCTTTCTGGTAGCGGTGGTGGTGCCGGTCTTCTTCGGCAAGAGCCGATCGGCGCCGTTCTGGCTGGCTGCGCAGGGCGCAGCGCTCGCCTGGAACATCGGCGTACGCGATGCGCTCTCGGTCCACACCGTCGTGGCGCTCGTCGAGGTGCTGCTGCTCCGAACGGTCGTGGCACCCCTGGCAATCCGGCACACCATTCAGCGCCGCCTCGAGCCGAACCTCGACCTGATGCCGTCGAACCTGTTCGCGTGGGCGATCGGCGTGGCGCTTGTCGTTCTTGCCTTCCAGTTCGCCGCGCCGGCCATGACCGACCGGCAGGCGCTGACGCTTGGCGTCGTCGGCGCAACGGTGGCGGTGTCGCTGCTGTTGCTCTCGACGAACGAGTCGCCGCCAGCCCAGTTCGTTGCCGTGCTGTTCATGGAGAACGGCCTGGCGCTGTTCGAGTCGCTCCAGCCGGAGCCGTGGCCGGTGCCGGTGCACGGCTCGCTGATGCTGGTCTCCCTGCTCACCGTGACCGTTGGTACCTGGTTGATCGCGACGCCGGACCCGACGTCGGCCGCGCCGCTCAGAGGGCAGCCAAGAGCGAGGTCAGTGCCGTCGCGATGGGCGCCGACCCGGTGCTGCCGACGCGGCGGCTCTGGGTTGGGCCGGCGCTGGTCGCGCTGGCGGTGCTCGGGTTGCTCGCGTCGGTGGCCCTCTTTATCCGCGAACCGCTCGCCACGCTGCCGCTCTACTTCGGCCGGCGCTACTTCGTCCTCGACGCCACGTCGATGCTGTTCCTGCTCGTCATCAACAGCGTGTTCCTCGGCATCAGCGTCTACATGTCGTCGCGGGCAAGCACCTCGCGGGTGCTCGCCGACAACCTGCTGCCACGAGCCCTGCTGACGTTGGCGTTCATGGTGGCGATGAATGCCGGCGTCATGGCCAATAACCTGCTGCTGCTGTGGGCGTTCATCGAGCTGACCACGCTCTGTGCGGCGCCGCTGGTGGCGCAGGGCGACACAGTCGCGCCGCGCCGAGTGGCCTGGCACTACCTGCTCTACTCGAGCATGTCGCTGGCGCTGACGTTCCTCGGCATCATGTGCCTGATGCGGTCGGCGCACCTGCGCGGGCTGGAACTCAGCTTCGCGCTCGATGAGATGGCGGCCGGCATCGCGTCGCCGTCCGACAGCTGGCAGCGGCTCGGGCTGGCGCTGATGCTGTTCGGCCTCGGCAGCAAGCTGGGGCTGGCGCCGCTCTACAGCTGGATGCCAGAGGCGTACGAGGCGGCACCGACCAGTACGAGCGCGTTGCTGGCTGCCGTGCAGTTCAACATCAGCGTGGTCGCGGTGTTCCGCGTGCTGCAGGTGTTTCGCGGCCGCGACACCGACTTCGTGTCGTACGAACTGCTCCTCATGGGGTGCCTGTCGCTCATGGTGGCGGCGATGCAGGTGATGGCATCGCGCAACTACAAGCGGCTGATCGCCTACGTGTGTGTCAGCTCGTCTGGCGTCATCGCCATCGGCCTCTCGGTGGGGAAGGCCGCTGCCTACGGCGTCCTCCTCTACATCGTCAGCAACGCCTTCGTGAAGGCGCTGCTGTTCCTCACGGCCGGCCGCCTGCGCGCCGAGTATCACACCAACGAGGTGAAGGCGCTGAGTGGCGTCATTCGCGTGCTGCCGTTCTCGGGCCTGCTGTTCGCGGTTGGCATCTTCGCGCTGCTCGGCTTCCCACCGTTCGGCAGCTTCATGGCCCGGAAGGGCGGGAAAGACGCAAGGAGCCCGCGTCCTCGAGAGAGGGGGCGGGCTCTTTGCGCGTAGGCCGCGTTGCAGTCGTGCCGTTGGTCTCTTCCTGGGACGGGGCACGTCAGTCAGGGGAGCGGAATGCCTTACCGACAAAGCCCGGAGCTGGCGCGCGCGCTACCTGGGACCAGTTCAGTCCCGACTTGAGAGGAATGGGTCTCGTCGGCTTGCCGACGGTCGACGAACTGTTCCGCGACCGATAGACGTCTGCGGAGCCTGCACGGCGTGTCGTGGTCCGGCGCCGGTTCGAGGAGCTGAAGCGTCTCGTTCCAGGGAATATAGCCGAATCCCGCAAGTCGCCGAGTGAGCCGCTGGGATGGATAAGTCCCCGCTCGTCGCGCAGCGTAGAGCTATCGCCACGGAGACGTGGCGAGCGTGAAGTAGGGGAAGTTGGTTAGCTCTCGAAGAGCCGTCGAGCAACGCCAGATTGGCGGATGATGCTGGTCAGCGTGCCAGTCTTGAGTTCTGAATGGTCGGGGACCGGCACGGTGGTCGTGGTGTTCCCGGACCGCTTCTGCATGACGACGTGGCTGCCGCGCTGGCGAAGGGCGGAGAATCCTTCGGCCCTGAGAATCTCGCAGACCTCACAGCCCGACAGCACTCGGAGCTTACCCAACCGCGACCTCGACCCGGGTCACGAAGACTTCGCTGTGCAACCGGCGCGCGACCTCGGTGGGATCGGCTGACTCAAAGAAGAGTTCGAGGGCCTCGACGAGATTGGTCCTGGCGGTCTCGACCGTATCGCCCTGGCTTGCGATATCCAGCTCGGGGCACAGGGCAACGTACCCGTTGTCCTCGCGTTCGATGATGGCGGTCAACTGGCGCATGGACTTCATGGGCCGATGATAGCAGTCGCCGGCCCAGGACCGCGCGCCTTCGCCCTCCGCCGGCGCGGCTGGCCGGTCGAGAGGCCCGCGCTCGAGAGTTCGCCGGGCTTCCTGGAAGAAATCCCTCGACCCTTGCCCGTTAGGCAGGAACTGACCCGAGTCCCCCCAGAGCGCTGATCACCGGGCTATCATCTCGACTCTATGAAGTCTTCGATTGCGGTCACCGCGCTGTTCCTCTCCGTCGCCGTGACCGCCGTATCGGTGCAGAACGGCGCGCCTCCGCGTGTCCCCGGCATCGACACGCTCGGCATGGACCGCTCCGTGCGGCCGCAGGACGACTTCTATCGCTTCGTCAACGGTGCGTGGGACGACAAGATGGCCATTCCGGCCGGTCGTTCCTACTACGGCTCGCTCGTGGAAGTGGGCGAGCGTGCGCAGGAACCGGTTCGCGGCATCCTCGAGGCTGAGGCGACCAAACCGCAGGCGCCAGAATCGATCGGGCAGAAAGTCGGCGGTTTCTACGAGCGCTTCAATGACGAGGCCGCGATCGAGCGTCGCGGCATACAGCCGATTGCGAGCGAACTGGCGGCCATCAGCCGCATCGCCAGCGTGCGCGGCCTCTCACTGGCCTTCCTCCGGGCGTCGCAGCGTGGCGTTCGCACCCCGCTGTCCATTCGCGTCGCGCAGGATCCACAGCGTTCCGACGTCTACGCCGTCATCGTCACGCAGGCGGGCCTCGGCATGCCCGACCGCGACGAAGACCTCCGTCCCGACCAGCAGTTCGCTGCGGTGCGCGCGGCAGACGTCGAGTACATCAGCAGGCTCCTGACGCTTGCGGCACAGCCGGATCCTGCTGGCGCCGCATCGCGCATCGTCTCGTTGGCGAAGACGCTGGCAGAACACCAGTGGGATCGCACGCGCAACCGCGACCGCAGCAGCCGCAAGCCTCATCGACGTGGTCGTCAGGCAGCCGGACTACCTGAAGACCCTCGACGGAGCGCTGACCGCGGTGCCGCTGCAGACCTGGAAGGACTATCTGACCTTCGGCACGAGTGCGGCGTACGCGGACTATCTGCCCGCGGCGTTCGTCGATGCGCTGAGCCGGAATCTCCTCGCGGCTTTCAAGGTAGGCATCGACGACCTCGAGTGGATGTCGCCGGCCACGAAGGTCCAGGCCCAGGCGAAGCTCGCGAAGTACTCCCTGAAGATCGCGTACCCCTATCGGTGGCGGCAGGACGAACGTTGTGCCCGGTGCCTTCGACTTCCGGGCCGGAGCCGGATGTCTCGCCACTGCGCGAACAGGACGAAGCCGTTGGCGCGGCGGCCGCTACGCATGAAATCCTGCGTTCAAGGGTTACACATAACGATGTGTAGTAATCTGTGTGAATGGCGACGAACCTGGCACTCGACAACAAACTCCTCGAGGAAGCCTTGAGAGTCGGCGGTAAGGCGACGAAGAAAGACACGGTGACCGAGGCGCTGCAGGAGTACATCGGCCGGCGCAAGCAGGCGCGCATCGCCGACCTGTTCGGGACGATCGACTACGACCCGAAGTACGACCCCAAGAAGCAGCGACAGCGCCCATGAAGGTACTCGTCGACACGTCCGTCTGGTCTCTCGCCTTGCGGCGACGCGCGCCAGCCCACCCGGCGGTAGACGAACTTCGCCGCCTGGTCTCCCACGGGCGCGCCGCCATCGTCGGTCCTGTCCGGCAGGAGCTCCTCAGTGGCATTCGCGACCGGGCGGTATTCGAGCGACTCCGCGACCACCTGCGGGCCTTTCCTGACGAGCCGATCACGTCTGCTGATCACGAGCGGGCGGCAGACTGCCTCAACCTCTGTCGCGCGAACGGGATTCAGGGCTCGAACACCGACCTTCTCCTGTGCGCCGTCGCCGAACGATACCGATTTCCTATCCTGACCACGGACGAGGATTTCTTGAAGTTCGGCCGTGTGCTGCCACTGCGCCTCCACGCGCTGGATAAGTAGCCTCACGCACACGGCGACTAGCCGGCGGGGGAACGGCGCTATCGCCGCAGCAGGCCGCCCAGGCCCCGCTTCACGGCGTCCGTCGCCTGCGTCTTCGCCTCGTTGGTGAGTGCGCGCCGGGCCAGGGCGGTCGTGTCGATCTCGATCTGGTACTTCTGCGCCGTGCCGCGCACGGTGGCCGGCAACGTGATCTGTCCGTTGTCCTGCAACGCTCGCACAATCGCCGGGTTCGCCTGCTTCGACAGCTCCTCCGAGAGCTGCACAATCCCCTGCAACGTCACCCCCGAACCATCGAGCTTCAGCGCGCCGCCCGCATCGAGCCGGATGTCCTTCGAGATGAAGTGCAGGTCCGGCGTGCTCGCGGTGCCGGCGGCGATGGAGAGTGCGCCGCCCATCTCGGTGAACGGCTCGTCGATCGGCTGCCCCTGCGCGGCCGAGATGACGGCCTGCGGGTTGAGCGACGTGGCCGCCACGGCGCTCCGCACCAAGGCGAGGTTCTTCACCGTGCCGTTGACCACGGTCAGCCGCGCCGTGCCGCGCGCGGTCTTCATCGCCGTAGCGGCGTCGATGCCGTTGCCGACGAGATCGATGTCGGCCGACATCCGTCCGGTGACCAGGCCAGGGCTGCCGGCGTAGGCGGTGAGGGCGGCGACGTCCACGTTCTTCAGTGCCGCCTTCCAGCCGAACGACGGGGTGATGCCGAGGGTGGCGGCCAGCGTCCCAGCGTAGGTGCCGCCGAACAGGTTGAACGCCAGCGGATCGACGGTGACGGCCTCGCCCTTGAGGTGCGCGCTACCGGTCACATGGTCGATGGCCACGCCGCCCATCGTCGCGCGGTCGGCGGCGAGCGTCACCTTCAGATCGGCGGTCGATGGTGCAGTCGAGGGGGTCGCGCCACCAGCCGGCACGGCGGTGCCTGTGGTGGCGACGCCGCTGCCTTCGCTGAAGTCGGTGGCGAACGCCATCAACTGGTCGAGGTCGAGCGCACCGGCCTTGAGGTCGAGGGTGCCGACCGGTCCGGCGAGGTCGGTGATTTCACCAGAGCCGTCGATGCGGGCGCCATCGGCGACCAGCGCAATCCTGCGGATGGTCAGCGCGTTCAGACCGTGCGGGACGATGTCGATGTCGCCCGTGAGCGTGCGGCCGCGGCTGACGATCTGGATGTTCGACAGCACCACCTCGTCGACCGAGCCCAGTGTCACCGGGGCGCTCGACTCTGGCGCCGCTGCGGCGTCGGCCGACCCGAACGCGAGCGGCGGCAGCGGCAGATTCAGCGTCGCGCCGTCGATGTGGAGGGCGGCCGCCTCGATGCGCCGCGACAGCAGCGCGCGAAAGTCAGTGCCGACGTCCAGCGCGTTCACCTTGATCGCGCCGTCCTTGCCGATAGCGACGCCCTTCAACTGCACTGTGACGCGCGGGTAGATGGTGGCACTCACGCTCTCCACCGTGACCGGTTGCCCCAGCGCCGTCGACATCTGCGCCGCGAGCGCGTTCCGTACCGTATCGGTGCTCAGCACCGACCGAGCCCAGACGAACAGGCCGAGCCCGGTGACGAGGAGCAGCACTACGAGACCCAGCACGACCTTCTTGATCATCGGACGATTCTCCTGCGCCAGTCCTCCGGCGCGTATCTGATGTCGGCAGTATGCCCGGAAACCATCAGCGATTCCACGCGCCGCAGCCGGATGCTTGACACGCCCGCCGCGCACGGGCCAACGTTCTCGCGTGCCGACCTCCTGGTTCACCCATCTCGAATGTTCCGTTCCGTGCGGGGCGCCCACCCTCGACCCGCGCGGCCGCCACCATCTCTGCGCCTGCGGCGCACCGCTCCTGGCCCGCTACGACCTCGCGTCGGCCCGCGCCTGGGACCGCGACTCGCTCCGCGGCCGCGAGCCGAACATGTGGCGCTACCGCGAGCTGATGCCGGTGTTTGCAGATGAAACGCCCGTGTCACTCGGCGAGGGATTCACACCGCTCTTCCACGCCACGCGGTTGGGTGCACGACTGGGAATGGACCGGCTCTACATCAAGGACGAATCGCTGAATCCGACCAACTCGTTCAAGGCGCGTGGGCAGTCGGCGGCCATCACGCGCGCGAAAGGGCTGGGCGTGACCACGGTGTCCGTCCCGTCGGCCGGCAATGCCGGCAACGCCATGGCGGCCTACGCCGCGAAGGCCGGCCTGCGGGCCGAGGTGTTCCTGCCGAAGGACGTGAAAGAGCCGTTCGCGCGCGAGTGCATTCTCTACGGCGCCGGCGTCACCCTCGTCGATGGCCTCATCACCGACGCCGCACGGGTGGCCGCGGAGAAGGGGGGGGCACTCGGCTGGTACGACGTCTCGACGCTCAAGGAGCCGTACCGCATCGAAGGCAAGAAGACCATGGCCTACGAGCTGGCCGAGCAGATGGATTGGCGCTATCCCGACTGGATTCTCTATCCGACCGGCGGTGGCACCGGCATGGTCGGCATGTGGAAGGCGTTCGAGGAGATGGAGGCCATCGGCTGGATCGCGCCGCAGCGGCGGCCGCGCATGGTGTCGGTGCAGGCCGACGGCTGCGCACCGATCGTGCGCGCGTTCGAGCAGGGGCTCGAGAAGGCGCCGATGTGGGAGAACGCGGCGACCGTGGCCGACGGCCTGCGCGTGCCGCGCGCCATCGGCGACTTCCTCGTCTTGCGTGCCGTGCGCGAGAGCGGCGGCACGGCGCTGTCGGTGCCGGACAATGAGATGGTGGACGGCATGATCACCATCGGCTCGACCGAAGGGGTGAGCGCCGCCCCTGAAGGTGGGGCGGCCCTGGCCGCACTGGAGCGCCTGCTCGCGGCGGGGACGATCAAGCCGCACGAATCGGTGGTGCTGTTCAACACGGGCGGGGCGCTGAAGTATCTTGACGCCCTGCCGCGGGGCTGAGGACACTCAAGCAATGCCGCGTCTCGATCAGTTACTCGCCAGGAATACGCCCTACTCCAGGGGCGAAGTGAAACGGTTGCTCAAGTTGGGGGCCATCACCAGCCAGTCAGGTGCGGAGCTCGACGACTGGGTCGAGCCGGCCGACCTGCCGCTGACGGTGCGGGTCCTCGAGCAGGATGTCGGGCTCGCGGACTCGTCGCACGTGCTGCTGCACAAGCCGGTCGGCTGTGTGACGGCGCTCAGGGACTCGCAGCATGCGGTCGCCTACGACTACCTGGAGGGGGCGGCGCTGCGTGACGAACTGCGTGCGGTCGGCCGCCTCGACCTCGACACCAGCGGCCTCCTCTTGTGGACCACGGAGGGGCACTGGTTGCAGCGGTTGACCCATCCCAAGTGGAAGGTGCCGCGCACCTACCAGGCCGCGCTGGCCCAGCCCTTCGTGCAGCCGCCGCCAGGGTTCACGCTCGACGATGGCCACCAGCCCCACATCATCGAGATGCGCGAGCTTGATGGCGGCAGCCTGCATCCGGGCCTCGCTCGACCCGATGACGCGACGCTCTACGCCTCCATCACCATCACGGGCGGTGCGTATCACGAGGTGCGGCGGATCTTTGCGGCACTGGGGAGCCACGTCGCGGCGTTGTGCCGGGTCAGCTTCGGCAACCTGGTCCTGCCGGACGACCTGCCACCGGGCGAGTATCGTCCCTTCAGTCCAGAGGACGTGATCGGCGAGTAGCGACCGCGCGTCAGCGCCGCGCCCGGCCGCTCCTGTTGATTCGCCCTTTGAGCACCTTGAACTTGGCGTCTTCGGTGACCAGCGACACCGGCATCGCCTTCGGAATCATCCGCTCGTAGGGCAGGAAGCGGTTGGCCACCATCAGCAGCACGCCGTCGTCGGTCAGGTGCTGTACACACGACTCGAGGAACCGGGACACCACGGTGTAGTCGGTGCCAATCCCCTGGTGAAACGGCGGGTTCGAGACAATCAGGTCGAACTTCTGGTCGCCCACGCCGTCGATGCCGTCCACTGGGCGGATGGCGTGTGGCGTCAGACCGTTCGCGCCGAACGTGCGCTGGGCGGCCACCAGGGCGAATGCGTTCGAGTCGACGAGCGACACCTGGCAGTCCGGATGCAGCGACTGGATGGTTGCGCCGATCACTCCCGAGCCGCAGCCGAAGTCGAGCACCGCGCCCTGGATGTCCGTGGGGAGGTGGCGAAGCAGCAGCGCCGTCCCCTCGTCGAGGCGTCCGTGGCTGAAGACCCCCGGCAGCGTCACGACATCGATGCCGCCAATGCCGGCCGCGACGTGGAAGCGCTTCTCCCACTCTTCGAGGCGCACGGCTGCGCGGGTCTCAGTGGCGCGAGCCTCGTACAGCACACAGTGCCGCGCTGCATCCGCGAACTCCACGGGGCCGATCCGCTCCTCGAGTTTCGCGGCATAGGGCTTGATGCCAGCCGAGTTCTCGCCGACCAGGAAGACGCGCCCGCCAGGGGAGACGACGCTGCCGGCGAGGGCGAGCAGGCAGTCGTTCGCCTCCTTGCCCTTCTGCAGGTAGGCGACGA
The DNA here is from genome assembly GCA_943328785.2 of Bifidobacterium breve. Taxonomy (GTDB): domain Bacteria; phylum Acidobacteriota; class Vicinamibacteria; order Vicinamibacterales; family CAVVIG01; genus CAVVIG01. The sequence continues at coordinate 3,142 of CALQBJ020000068.1, read as the reverse complement.
CGACGTCGTGGCGCGGAGCGGGTGGCGGGTAGTCTGCGGTGAACACCGGCGTCAGTCCGGCACCGCTGTCGCGCACCTGTCGTGCCTGCAGCAGATGCGCGCTGTAGTCGAACGACAGCAGCACACCGCTCTGGCTGCGAAACAGCGGTACCACCGCCGGATCGTTCGGCACCCCGAGCAGCAGCAGGTGCGTGCCCTGAATCCGATCGATGTTTCTCGCCAGCAGTTGGGTGGGCGGGAGTCCGGTTGCGCCGGCGGCACCAGGTGCGGTCGCGTCTTTCATGCTCATATCACTGTCGAACATAACACCGCACTCTGAAACGGTCTCTCGGTGTGCCAGGCGGCTTCCGTCTTGACAGCCCCGCAATCCCTCGCGTACAAGTACCGTCAATGAACGTCCTGGCTGCAGGCATGGCGTGTTGTTGTGGCGGAAGCACTTCCGGCCCAGCGTCGCCCCATGTACTCGCCTGAGACGATCGAGAGTCAGCGCAGACATCAGCGATTTTGCACAGGCCCGGAAGGCACACCCTCCGGGCCTTTTGCTTGTGCGGCCCGGGTCTTCACGGCTGACGTCACAGAGAGAGGGACATTCGCATGAAGTTCATGATTCGGCTGTTCGTCCCCGTGTTCGCGCTGCTGGCCCTCGCGGCTACGGCGTTCGCCCAGGGGGCGGCCTCGCCGGTCGGGGTCTGGGACGGCGTCGTCTCCGTCTCCAACAACACCATCGAGATCCCGTTCAGGTTCGAGGTCGTCGCCGCCAACGGCAGCTATCGCGGCTACTTCTTCGATGGCGACGTGAAGGTGCCGTCGCAACCCGGCGCGTTCAGCAACGGTCACCTGGAGCTGCGCTTCGACCAGTACGGCGCGAAGGTGGTGGCCACGCTCGCCGGCGACAAGCTGGACGGGAAGTATGACCGCGGCACGCGCGGTGCAGCCTACCCGTTCCGCGCGACGCGTGCGGCGGCGGCACCCGTCGCCGGCAAGGTGCCGGACATCAGCGGTGAGTGGCGCATCCCGACAAAGAACGCGCGCGGCGAAGCCGGCTGGCGCTTCATCGTCCGCCAGACCGGCGCCAACGTCTCGGCGTCGATCCTCCGCATCGACGGCGACACCGGCGCGCTCAGCGGCCGCTACGCCAACGGCAAGTTCCTGATCAGCCACTTCTCCGGCGCACGTCCGGTGAAGTACGAGATCACGGTGAACCCCGATGGCAGTCTCGCGCTGGTGCAGAACGGACAGCAGACGCTGGCTGCCTACAAGCTGACCGACGCCAGAGCCAAGGACGCCACCCCGACCGCGCCGACGCAGTTCACCCGCATGAAGAACCCGGCCGAGCCGTTCCGCTTCAGCTATCCGGACCTCGACGGCAAGCTGGTGTCGAACACCGACGCCCGCTTCAAGGGCAAGGTGGTCCTCATCAGCGTCACCGGCAGTTGGTGCCCGAACTGCCACGACGAGGCGCCGCTCCTCACCGAGCTCTACCAGCTCTATCACCCGCGCGGGCTCGAGATCGTGGCGCTCGGCTTCGAGGAGCCGGACCAGCTGAAGAACCCCGTGCGGCCGCGCGCCTTCGTGAAGCAGTTCGGCATCACCTATCCCTTCCTGCTGGTCGGTGAACCCGAGGAGGCGCCGGCGAAGATCACGCAGGCCGAGAACCTCAACGCGTTCCCGACCACGTTCGTCCTCGGCAAGGACGGCCGGGTGCGCACGGTGCACGCCGGCTTTGCCAGTGTCGCAACCGGCACGGTGCACGAGGAGAGCAAGAAGGACATGAAGGCGGAGATCGAACGGCTGCTGGCCGAGAAGTCGCCCGCCACGCACTGACTTAGAATCGACCTGTTCCGATACAAGGAGACGAGCAATGGCACTTCGACTGGGGGACGTGGTCCCCGATTTCGCAGCTGATACGACCGACGGCCGGATCGATTCGTTCCACGCGTGGAAGGACGGCGCATGGGCGGTCCTGTTCTCGCACCCGAAGGACTTCACGCCGGTGTGCACGACCGAACTCGGCACGGTGGCCGGCCTCAAGCCGGAATTCGACAAGCGCAACGTCAAGGTGATCGGCGTCAGCGTCGACCCGCTCGACTCGCACACCCGGTGGGTGGGCGACATCGCCGACGTCACCGGCAACGCCCTGAACTATCCGCTCATCGCCGACCCGGACAAGACGGTCGCGAACCTCTACGACATGATCCACCCCAACGCCAGCGACACGGCAACGGTCCGCTCGGTGTTCGTCATCGGTCCGGACAACAAGCTGAAGCTGACGCTCACCTATCCGGCGAGCACCGGGCGCAACTTCCTCGAACTGCTGCGGGTGATCGACTCGCTGCAGTTGACGTCGAAGCACTCGGTGGCGACGCCGGCCGACTGGAAGCAGGGCGAGGACGTCATCATCGCGCTGAGCGTATCGGATGCCGACGCGCAGCAGAAGTTCCCGGGCTACGTAACGAAGAAGCCGTACCTGCGCATCACGCCGCAGCCGAAATAGTCACAAGTCGCTGGTCACAAGTCGCTAGTCCTTGTAGTGTCCGGCTTTAGCCGGACCAACGCGCACGTTTCTCCGTGAGGCAGCTATGACGAAGACGAAGTGGGTGCTCGGCGCCGTATTGAGTGTGGCGACGTCGGCCTTCGGGCAGGCGCCGGCGGCTCCGGCCGCGCCGCCGCAGCAGGATTTCAGCAAGGTCGAGATCAAGACGACGAAGCTGACCGACAGCTACTACACGCTCGAAGGATCGGGCGGCACGATCGGCATCCTGGTCGGTCCGGATGGCGTGTTCATGGTGGACACGCAGTACGCGCAGTTGACGGAGAAAATCGTCGCCGCCATCAAGCAGGTGTCGAACGGTCCCATCCGCTTCATGGTGAACACGCACGTCCACCCGGACCACACGGGCGGCAACGAGAACTTCGCGAAGCTCGGCGTCACGCTCCTCTCGAGCGACCAGTTGCGCACGAGGCTCGGCTCGGGGGCGCGCCCGGCGCCGCCGGTGGCGCTGGCCACCATCACCTACGACGGCCCGGTCACGGTGCACATCAACGGCGACGATGTGCAGCTGATTCGGGTGCGGAGCGCGCACACGGACGGTGACACGATGGTGAAGTTCGTGAAGGCGGACGTCATCATGTCGGGCGACTT
>CALQBJ020000067.1 GCA_943328785.2 Bifidobacterium breve | reverse complement strand
GGGCGCCGACGCCGTGCTGTCACCCGCGGATGGACGCGTGCTTGTTGCCGGACCGGCCGTGCCCGGCGCGGCACCGGCAGGGGAGTGGCAGCAGATCAGCATCTTCCTGTCGCCCATGAACGTGCATGTGAACCGGGTGCCGGTGTCGGGGCGCGTCACCAGCGTGTCGTACACCCCCGGCAAGTACCTGCCCGCCTACGCGCACGATGCGGCGACGGCGAACGAGCGCAGTGAAATCTGGATCGACCATGGTGGCCAGACGATCGTGGCCCGCCAGATCGTCGGGCTGCTCGCCCGTCGCGTCGTCTGCCGCCTGACCGAAGGCGCGACGGTGCAGGCGGGTGACCGCTACGGTGTGATGAAATTCGGTTCGCGCATGGACATCTTCCTGCCGCCCACGGCGGAGATCGTGGTCGAGGTCGGGGCCGTCGTGCGCGCGGCTGAATCCGTAATCGCGGTGCTACACTGAGCCTTCAGCCCCGATGAGCACCCCGCACCCTGCGCCGATCGACACCGGCACACGCCTCCTGCGCCGATCGCACGACAAGCGCCCGCGCTTGCGGCGCGGCGTCGCCCTGCTGCCCAGTCTCTTCACGATGGGCAACATGTTCTGCGGCTACTCGTGCATCATCTACTCGCTGCGCGGCGACTTCGAGAGCGCTGCGCCGTACATCGGTGTCTCGATCGTGCTCGACATGCTCGACGGCCGCATCGCGCGGCTCACGGGTACCTCGAGTGAATTCGGCGTGCAACTCGACTCGCTGGCCGACGCGATCTCGTTCGGTGTCGCGCCGGCGATCCTGGCCTACGCCTGGGGGCTCGCGCCGCTCGGACGGCTGGGTATGTTCTCCGGATTTCTCTTCGTGAGCGGAGCGGTGCTGCGCCTGGCACGCTTCAACGTGCAGAGCGCCGGCGGCGGAGACAAGCGCTACTTCGTCGGGATGCCAAGTCCGGCCGCAGCTGGCGTGCTCGCGGCGACGGTCTATCTGTTCTCGGACGGCCTGACCGACTACCGCGCGGCGCTCGCTGCGTTGGCGATGGTGCTGACGCCGGCGCTGCTGATGGTGAGCACGATCCGCTTCCGCAGCTTCAAGACGCTCGACCTGCAGATGCGGCGCCCGTACACGGTGCTGTTCCTGGTCGCCGCGGGTCTGATGGCCGTCGCGACGCATCCACGCATCGTCCTGGTCGCGATGGCTTACACCTACGTGGCGTCGGCCTTCATCGGGATGGGGCTGGCCCGCTTCCGGCATCGCGGGCAACCGCCAGCGGCAACCGTAGCCGTGTCCGCCCCGGCGCCGGACGCGGCCCAACCGTAGGCCGCGCCCGCGCGCTGTCAGCGTCGGCTACTTGCCCTGCGCCGGCTTCGTCGTCGCGAAGCGACGCTCCTGCCCTGGCAGGCGATCGTCACTGGCGGCCGCGCCCATCCACGCCGGGTACTCCGGCGCCATCTTGCTCACCTCATCCAGCGCCTTCAGCTCCTCGGCGGTGAGCGTCAGTTCCACCGCCTTCAGGTTGTCCTCGAGCTGGTCGAGCCGGCGGGCGCCGATGATGACGCTGGTCGTGACCGGTTGCGCCAGCAGCCACGCGATCGCCACCTGCGCCGCGCTGGCGCCGCGCGCCTCGGCAATCCCCTTGAGCACGTCGATGATGTCGAACGCCTTCTCCTTGTTCACCGGGGGGAAGTCGAACGTCGCCCGCCGAGCCGCCTCGTCGCCACCCGTGCGCGTGAACTTGCCGGACAGGAAGCCGCCAGCCAGCGGACTCCAGACCAGCAGGCCGAGGTTCTGGTCCTTGATGAGCGGGACGATCTCGCGCTCGAGGTCGCGCCCTGCGAGTGAATAGTAGGACTGCGTGCAGCGGAAGCGCTCGAGATGCTGCTCCTTCGAGATGGCGAGCGCCTTCATGATCTGCCATGCGGCGTAGTTGGAGCAGCCGATGTAGCGCACTTTGCCGGCGCGCACCAGGTCGTCGAGCGCCCGCAGCGTGTCTTCAAGATTGGTCAGCGCATCGAAGCGGTGCACCTGGTAGAGGTCGATGTAGTCGGTGCCGAGCCGCTGCAGGCTCGCATCGACCGCCTGCATGATGTGCAGGCGCGACAGGCCGACATCGTTGGCGCCAGAGCCCATGCGGCCGCGCACCTTCGTGGCCAGCACCACCTGCTGCCGCCGGCCAGCGAGCGACGAGCCGAGCAGCGTCTCCGACTCGCCTGCCGCGTAGACGTTCGCGGTGTCGATGAAGTTGATGCCCGCATCGAGCGAGCGATGCACGATCGCGTCGACACCTGCCTGGTCGAGGCCGGCGATGACTTCCCACATGCCGCCGCGGCCGCCGAACGTCATGGCCCCGAGACACAACTCCGACACGAACACGCCCGTATCCGCCAACTGCCTGTACTTCATCGGTCCCCCTCACTCCAATCGGTGCTGGCCGTCCTGCCGCCAGCGGGCCCTCACGTGCATTCCAGCCGGCCTCACACCACCGCCGGCAGCCTCATCGTCACGGTCGTGCCTGTCCCGCGCTGGCTCTGCACCTCGATGGCACCGCCCAGCAACTCCACGTTGCGGCGAGCAATGGTCAGGCCGAGGCCGGTACCCGTTGCTTTCGTCGAGAAGTACGGTTCGAAGATGCGCGCCAGCGCGTCGGCATCCATGCCGATACCGGTATCCGTGACGTCCACCGTCAATCGGCGCGACGCGTCGGCCGCGTCGTCGGCGAAGACCCGCAGCGTCAACGAGCCGCCACCAGGCATGGCATGCAGCGCGTTCTCCATGATGTTGGTCAGCGCGCGCGCGAACAGCGTGCGGTCGATGAAGGCCGGCGGCAGGCTCGGCGCCGCCTCGACGTGGAAGGCCACACGGGCGCCGGTCCGGTAGGGCGCCACGACCTCATCGAGCAGTGCCGCGAGATCGGTCGGCTCCGGCCGCGCCGTGGGCGACGACGCAAAGTTCGAGAACTCGCTCGAAATCTGCCGCAGCAACTTCACCTGCGACAGGATGGAGGCGACGCACTCGTCGAGCACCGGCGATAGCGGCCGGCCGCGATCGATGTTCACGCGCTGGGCGTGCTCGGCAGACAACTGGATCGGCGTGAGCGGGTTCTTGATGTCGTGCGCCACCTGCCGCGCCATCTCGGCCCACGCCTCGACGCGCTGCGTCCGCTCGAGGTTGGCGCGCTGCGTCTTCAGGTCGTCGGCCATCCGGTTGAAGTCTTCCACCAGGCGGCGCAGTTCATCCGACGAGGTGGCAGCGATACGCGCGTCGAGGTCGCCGCGCGCGATGCGCCGGGTGGCGCGGGTGAGACGGTTCACCGGGTCGGCAATACGTTCAGCCATCCAGTAGCCGAGGGCCGAGCCGAGCAGCACGAAGAGCACGGCGGCCGACAGCACGCGCCGGTCGATCTCGTCAATCTGCTGCTCGATTTCGCGCTGCCGCAGCGTCTGCGGCACGGTCACGATCCCTTCGCGCGCACCGGCACGCACCGGCGCCGCGGCCACGAGGTATCCCGACGAGCCGCCGAGTGCCTCCACGACCACGGTGGTCGGCAGTCGGTCGAGAACAATCGCACGATAGACGTCGGCCGGCGTGCGTCCGGGAAGCAGGCGTGAGGCGAACAGCGGGCGGACGCTGGTGGCACGCAACCGCGGACCGTCGAACAGGTTGACGTCCTCGTCGATCGCCCGCCGCACGAGCAGCATGAACTCGTCGTCGATGCGGTCGAGCGAGCCGGCGCCCCGTTGCTGCAGCGCCACGTAGTCTTCAATGAGACGCTGCGCCACCATGGCGGTCTTCACCGCCGACTCCTCGACGCCCGCGCGGAACTGCGTCGCGAAGTAGGTACTGATGGCCAGCGCCAGCACGACGACCGGGACCACCGCTGCGGCGACGAACGCGATGAACAGCTTGCGGTAGAAGCTCGAGCGGATCTCGCGCAACAGGGCGCGGCCGCTGGCCGGCATCTGCGAGGTCAGCGTGTTGAACAGGGTGGCGCCGGCGACAAGCAGGGCGTAGAGCACACCGCAAAAGAACACCAGTTCACCCAGGTTGATGAGGTGGCCGAACCAGGTGACGATGGGGTAGCCGAGCGCGTAGATGCCGCCGCGGTCGTTGAAGAAGTAGACGCGGAACGCCTCGCCGTCGCGAACGACCCGTTGCCACAGCGCATCGCGCGAGGCGGTCATGCGGCCGAACACCTCATCGCCGAGCGGCCACACCTTCGCGCCAGACGCGTAGAGCGGCGCGCGGCTCCAGCCGTAGAACACCAGTTCCACGTCGCTGCCAACCGACGGCTCTGGCTCGTCGGGTCCGCGCGGCATCAGCGACTCGAGGTACGGGTTGGGCGTCGATCCGAATGGCAGCGCCCGGTAGTCGAGCCGTGCACGCACGACGATGCCGCCGACGCGCTCGCGGTCGACGCAGATCGCCCGGCTCGCACGCAGCACATTTCTCAGGGCCGCACCAAAGGGCGACACCTCCTCGAACAACTCCCAGTCGGTGCACGAGCCGCCGCGATATTCGGCGGCGCCGTACTCGGGCAGATCGAGCGCGAAGCGGCTGACCAGACGTCCGTTCGGACCGTACAGTTCCACCGCCGACGTCGTGCGGGTGCGAGCCAGTTCGGTCTGCGACCAGACGATGAACGCACGGTCGGTGGTCGGGGCGGCGTCCTCCGACGAACTGGTGACGAACTCGGCGAGGGAGGCTGTCGCATCGATCGCCTCGAGCGCCTGTGGCAGCCGCCGCCGTTGCAGATCCTCGCGCTGGCTCGCCACCTGCGGCGCGAACTGCGACGCCACGACCCGCTCCTTCGACGCCACCGAGTAGGCATCAAGCGACGGATACAACGCGAGGGCCGGCAGCACCAACCCGAGAAAGAAGAGGCCGAGGCGTGCCGCCTGCGAGGCCCGTCGCGCGGCGCCTCGCGGACGCGAGAGCAGCACGGCCCCCAGACCCGCGGCGCCAACCACCAGCGCCAGCGGGCCGGGCGGCACCGCCGCGGCGTCGCCGCTGTTGATCAGCCCCAGCACGGCAAGTGCGCCTGACGCCACAGCCACCACGATCAGGGCGCGGCGCAGCGGCCGTTGCGTCGTCCGCCAGACGATGGCCGGCAACCGCAGGATGCCCGAGCCGCCCCAGACCACCGCGGCGTGCAGCAGCAGCAATCCGGCAACCCCGCCGAGCCGCGCGAGGTCGAACGGATGCAGGGAGAAGCGGAGCAGGTCCTGCGAGGACTCGGCCGCGATGGCGGCCAGGATCCGCTCGTAACGCCAGAGCACGGCGGCGGTGACCGCGCCCGCCACGGCGAAGCTCGACACCGTGACGAGTGTCGCGACCCGCTCGTTGGTGATGAGCCGCACGCGCGGCCGCGAGACCCGGCGCTGCTCCATGGTGTCGAGCGCCGTCCACACCAGCGCGGCCAGCAGCAGCGCGTCGGGGAGCAGGGTCACCGGCCCTGCGACGGATGGGTCGGCCAGCGGATCGAGCGCCGCCCCGAGTAGCATGCGGCCGGCACTGAGGATGGCCGCCAGGCCGAGCGTCGCCGCACCGAAGGCGCCGGGTCTGGCGGTATGGCGGCGCACCTCCAGCACGGGAGCGGCGCACAGCAGCAGCGCCAGCGCCAACACGCTGACGACCGCCGCCCGGATCGACGCGCGCCACCGCGCACGCACGGCCGCGAGATCGGCGGGGGAGACGTCGGCTTCGGCGAGCACGGCGCCGCTGGTCGACGTGATGGCGAATGAGTAGGGCGGCGTGGGCGGGGCCAGCCCTGGCGTCGCCCGCAGATCGACGTCGACGACGGTGGTCGGCAGGCGGAACGTATCCGAGGCTGGCGACGCGACATCGGTCCGTTCGACCACCAGTTGTTCGGCGACCACGACCGCCAGCGGTGGTCCGGTTGGCCGCGCCGGATCGGGCACTGGCTCGACACGGACCAGACGCGGACCCATGGGGTCGAGCGACACGAAGAGGCTGCCCGGTCCCTCGAGGCGATCACGCGGCAGATCGGAGACGCGACCAGCCCAGGCCAGCGGCGTGCCGCGCGTGCTGAATACCGTGAGGCCGGCGCTGCCAGTCAGATCGCGATTCAGCTCGGAGGCCAGGGCCTGGAAGAGCGCGCGCGACGCAGCGGTGTCGCGTGACGCGCCGGCGATGGCGGCCGGATTGGCGCGAACACGCGCGGCCCGCGCGGTGAGCGCATCAGCGGCGTCGGTGAAGCGGCGGCCGAGTTCCTGCTGGATGCGGCCAACGGCCGCCTCATCCGTGGTGCCGAGTCGCGAGCGCTCGATGAGCCATCCGCTCGCACCGACGATCAGCGCGGCGATCAGGCCACCGATGACGATGCGGACGATGGACCGGAATAGTGTCGGAAGAACGCTCACAGGAGGCGGCCAACCACAGGATACACGGGTGTTATAGTGACATCGAATTGGACCTGAAGCCCCTGCTCAAACGAGGCGGATTGCTCGCTGCGGCCAACTGGCCGGTGGTCGCGATCCAGTTCGCAGCGCAGACCACCTTCCAGGTGCTGCTTGCGGTGCCGATCATCGGCGCGGCCATCCTCGTCGCCGTTCTCCTCGGAGGTGATCTCGCGAACCTGCTGCAAGGGAGCATGCGCGAGATCTTCACCACCATCACCGACGCGCTCATGGCGCATCCCGTCGCGCTCGGCGCCTTCCTCGTCGCCTTCTTTGTCGCGTTGTTCGGTGGGTCGGTGCTGATGTTTCTCGTCAAGGGCGGCACGGTGGCCGTGATGCTCGAGGCAAACGATCAGACCGGCGACATCGAGCGGCGGCCGATCACGCTGACCAACGTCTCGGAAGCCGCGGCGTTTTCGATTCGCGGCTACATCTCTGGCTGCGGCCGTCTGTTCCGCCCCTACCTCCACCTCGGCATCGGCCTGATGCTCGCCTACGCCATCACCGGCGCCGCGTATCTCGCCTTCATCGTCTACGGATACCAGGCGGCCGGAAACGGCGTGCTGTTCATCGGCTGGACCTTCCACGCGGCGATTGCCACGGTGGGACTGACGCTCTGGATTACCGCCATCAACCTCGTCTACCTGCTGCTGCAGATCGCGATGGCGGCGGGGCACGAGACACTCGGCGATGCAGGGCGCGAGGTGGCGCGCTTCGTCCGCGCGGAACTGCGCGAACTGAGCGGCATCTTCTTCATCGTGTTCGCGATACTACTGGCCGCGTGGTTGGCGTCGTTCCTGGCGTGGTCTGGGGTCGGGCTAATCGCGTTCGTGCCGCTCGTCGGCCTCGCGGTCTTCCCGCTGCAACTCGCGGCGCTCCTGCTGCGCGGGCTCGTCTTCGAGTACATCGGCCTGACGGCCATGGGCGCCTACGTGTCGCTCTACCGGCGCTACATCGAAGCCGACGTCGAGCGGACCGCCGCCCGCGCCCCGGTCGACGCCTCGGCGCTCCGTCCCGCACACTGAACGACGCACCGGGGTCGCGCCGAGCGTCCTGTCACCGAGTTGCGAGTCAGCGCGGCGCGGGCGCGCCTGGCGGGGGCGTACCACCCAGTGAAGGCGCCTGGCCTCCCTGCGGCGCGGCCGGCGGCAGCGCACCGCGCACGGCAGGAGTCGTCGTGACGGCGCCTGGGAGTACCGGAAGCTGGGTGTTCATCGGCGGGTCGATGAGCCGGCGCACCGCCAGCATGCGCGTGCCCTTTGCAATGTCGCGGGAGACCAACACCACCTGCGGCACCCCGCGCACCGACGTGACGAACGGGGCCGCGGCCAGTTCGCCAAGCGAGGTGATATCGCCAGCGGGGGAGCCGTCCTTCATCGCGAACGCCGAGACCTTCGGCGCCAGGCCGCTCACCAGCAGCAGGTCGCCAGCGCGCACCACGCCCCGTGTCGGCCGTCCAGGCAGGGCCCGTTTCCACCGCTGACCACCCGACGTCCGGTCGAGTGCTCGCAGCACGTTGTCGCGTGACACGAAGTAGACGCGCGAGCCGTCCGTGATCGGCGCGCCGATCACGTCGGCGCCCGTGCGCCAGCGCCAGTCGACCTCGCCGGTCGATGCCGTGAGGCAGTAGAGGTAGTTATCGTCGGACCCGACGTAGATGCGGTCGTCGGTGGCGAGCATGTCGTTCGGCGGACCGCCCAGCCGTCGCGACCAGAGGCGCGTCCCCTTGGCGACATCGAGTGCCACGACGTGGCCGTCCTCGAGGGCGACGTAGAGCCGATCGGCGGCCAGCGCCGGGACCGCGTGCACCCGTCGGTCCAGATTCTGGCGCCAGATGAGCACGCCGTCGACGGCGCGGAAGGCCAACACGTTCCCGGCGGCGTCGGCCGCAATGAGCCAACCGTTGTCCCAGACCAGCGGCACGGCCAGTTCCGCAGCAAATGGCACGCGCCAGGCCACCGCGCCCGTATCCTGCCGGCGAGCCGTGATGGCCTCAGGCTCGATCAGAAAGACCAGGCCGTCGCCCGTGGCCGGGACGAACAGCGGGTGAGCCGGCGACGTCCAGACCTCGCCTCCAGCCAGGAGGTCGAACGCCATCAGGCGGTCGCCGTCGATGGGGACGAACGCGCGGGTACCAGAAGCGGCCGGCGGCGCCAGCATGACCGCGTCGAGCGGGTTGTTCCAGGCAGGAACGACCGGAAACAGGCGCAACTCTGCGGGCCTCGCGGGCTGCGCGTGGAGAGAGGCCGTTAGGAGCCCTGACAGGGCAATTGCACTACAAGATGTTGTGACCCAGCGCACGATGCACCGCTTATAATAGCGTCGTTCCCTTTTCTGAATCCTGACGGGCTCGAGCGGGTCCGCGACTTCGCCAGACAGCAGGCCCTTCGTGAGCCATCAAACCATCATCGTTCTCGACTTCGGATCGCAGTACACGCAGCTCATCGCACGTCGCTTGCGCGAGTTGTCGGTCTATTCGGAAATCTGGCCGCCGACCACGCCGATCGAGACGATTCGCAACCGGAAGCCGGCCGGCATCATCTTGTCGGGCGGTCCGAAGAGCGTGTCCGATCCCGGCGCCCCGGTATGCGATCCGGCAGTGTTCGACCTCGGCGTGCCGGTGCTTGGCATTTGCTACGGCATGCAGTTGATGGCGCACCGCCTCGGCGGCACCGTCGCTCCGGCCTCGCACCGCGAGTTCGGCACGGCCACGGTCACGGTGGCGGCGGAGGGCCCTGCCACTGTCCTGTTTGCCGACGTGCCGACGGAACTGCGGGTCTGGGCGAGCCACGGCGACTTCGTCGCGGCGCCGCCGCCAGGCTTCAGCATCTCGGCGACGAGCCCGAACGCCCCGGTGGCCGCCATGGCCAACCCCGAACGGCGTCTCTACGCCCTGCTGTTCCACCCCGAGGTGGTCCACACCGACAGCGGCCTCGAGATCATCCGTAACTTTGCGTTCACGGTGTGCGGCTGCACGGGCGACTGGACCATGCGCAAATTCGTGGAAGAGTCTGTCGCCCGCATCCGCGAACAGGTCGGCGACGGCCGCGTCGTGTGCGGCCTGAGCGGCGGCGTCGACTCGACCGTGGCGGCGCTGCTGATTTCCAAGGCGATCGGCGACCGCCTCACCTGCATCTTCGTCGACAACGGCGTGCTGCGCCTCGACGAAGCCACCCAGATCCGCAAGCGGTTCGAGCGGCTGCACCTGCCACTGGTCTTCGCCGATGCGTCCGACCTGTTTCTCGATCGGCTGGCCGGCGTCATCGATCCTGAAACCAAGCGCAAGATCATCGGCAACGCCTTCATCGACGTGTTCGAGGTCGAGGCGCACAAGCTCGGCCAGGTCGACTTCCTCGGCCAGGGCACGCTCTATCCCGATGTCATCGAGTCGGTGCCGGTGGTTGGCCAGTCGTCGGTGATCAAGAGCCATCACAACGTCGGCGGCCTGCCCGAACGGATGCGGATGAAGCTGGTTGAGCCGCTGCGCGAACTGTTCAAGGACGAGGTTCGCGCGGTCGGTCGGGAACTTGGCCTCGACGAGGAGTTCGTCGTCCGCCAGCCGTTCCCTGGACCGGGCCTCGCGGTCCGCATCCTCGGCGAAGTGAGCCGTCCGCGCCTCGAGTTACTGCGCAAGGCCGATGCGATCGTGTCGCAGGAAGTGCGGCGCGAAGGCTGGTACGAGCGGCTCTGGCAGAGCTTCGCCGTGCTGCTGCCCGTGCAGAGCGTTGGCGTGATGGGCGACGAGCGCACCTACGAGTTCACCGTGGCGATCCGCGCCGTCGAAAGCCGCGACGGCATGACTGCCGACTGGGCCCGCCTGCCGCACGACCTGCTCGCGCGCATCTCGTCGCGCATCGTGAACGAGGTGCGCGGCATCAACCGCGTCGTCTACGACATCAGCTCGAAGCCACCGTCGACCATCGAGTGGGAGGAGCAGCGCCCGCACGGTCGTCGCGCCGCGCATGACCGCTTCCCACGCCAGCCTGTCGTCCCACACCTACCGCCCAGACATCGATGGCCTGCGTGCAATCGCAGTGCTGTCGGTCGTGGCGTACCACGCGTTCCCGACGGTGGTGCGAGGCGGGTTCATCGGCGTCGATGTCTTCTTCGTGATTTCCGGCTACCTGATCTCGGCGATCGTTTTCGAGAGCCTGGCGCGTGGCACCTTCAGCTTCGGCGCGTTCTATGCGCGCCGGATTCGTCGCATCTTCCCGGCGCTACTGCTCGTACTGGCGGCCGTCTTCGCGCTGGGCTGGTTCGTGCTGCTCGCGGACGAATTCAAGCAGCTTGGCCGGCACCTGGCCGGAAGCGGCGTCTTCGTGTCCAACTTTGTACTGTGGAACGAGTCCGGATATTTCGACCGCGCGGCGGAGACGAAACCGTTGCTCCACCTCTGGAGCCTGGCGATAGAAGAGCAGTTCTACCTGACCTGGCCACTCCTATTGTGGCTCTCCGCGCGCTGGCGCGTGGGGCCGGTGCTGCTCATAGCCGGCGCTGGAGCCGCCTCCTTCGGCCTCAGCGTGCATACCGTTGCGACCGACGCGACGGCGGCGTTCTACTCGCCCCTGACGAGATGCTGGGAGTTGCTGGCTGGCAGTCTGTTCGCGTGGCTGACGCGGTTCGGCGCCAGGCCGGGCGCGACGCCGTCGAACGTCCTGTCCGCCGTCGGCGCCTGCCTCCTGACGTACGGCGCCCTCCGCATCTCGCGGGACGCGGCATTTCCTGGCGCGTGGGCCGCGATCCCTGTCATCGGAGCGGTCTGCCTGATCGCCGCCGGGAACGAGGCGTGGTTCAACCGGGTGGTCCTCTCCGCAGACGTCCTCGTGTGGGTTGGCCTGATCAGCTTCCCACTCTATCTCTGGCACTGGCCGCTGCTGTCGTTTCTGACGATCGTCGAGGGGACCGTCCCCACGGGCGGCGCGCGACTGGCCGCGGTGCTCGCGTCGTTCGCGCTTGCGTGGCTCACCTATGCTGGCATCGAACGCCCGATCCGCTTCGGCGCTCGCGACGGCGCGCCCGTTGCTGCCCTGTGCGCCGGGATGCTCACGATAGGTATGGTGGGCTACTTCACCTTCTTGAACGGGGGGCTGCCGTTCCGGGTGAGGAAATTCGAGGTCCTCTCTCAGGCCGCTGACGAATGGCAGTACCCCGGCAGGCTCACACCGTTCATGTTCGAGGGGCGCAGGCTGCTCCGTCAGGATTCGGGAACTCCACACCTCACGCTGTTCATCGGCGACTCGAACGTGGAGCAGTACTACGTCCGCACCGACGAACTGATCGCCACGGATCCGGCGCACACCCACGGCGTCGTGTTCAGCACCTCTGGCGGATGTCTCCCGGTTCCCGCATTGCTCCACGACGAGGTGCACCGCGGGTGCGAGGGGCTGATGGAGAACGGGCTGCAGTTCGCCCGCTCCGAGCCGAGGCTCAGGACAGTGGTGATCGCGGCGCACTGGAATCAGTATCTGTCGAAGGGCTTCGGGCTACGGGGGACGTTCTCCCGTGGGAGCAGGGACTACACCGCGGCTCTTCACGGACTGGCGGAGTCCATTGGCACGTTGCGCCGGGCCGGCATGCACGTGTACGTCGTGCTGAACATCCCGACCGGGGCGGAACTGGACCCCAGATTCATGGCCCGTCGCTCACTCGCCACGTTTCCCCGCGTCCTGTCGATCCGGCCGGGCGGGCTCGAACGGGCTTCGCTCGAGGCGGCATTCGGGGGCATTCAGGCGGACCTGACACGTACGGCTGAAGCGGCCGGCGCGCGCGTCATCGATCCGTTCGACTACGTCTGCGACGCCTTGCGCTGTCCTGGTGTGGACGAAACAGGCACACCGATCTACAAGGACGGCGCACATCTCAGGCCGACCTACGTCCGAAAGCACGCCGTGTTCATCGACGAGACGGTCAATGCCCGCGCGAACTGAGGACGGCAGCCCCGTCGGGGCCGTACGGTCCACGACTGAGCACGGTTCGGACGCGACAGGGGCGACCGGCGACGAGCGCGTTGGACGCCTGAGGGAGCCATCGTGTCCGGGGGATGCGACGCGTGGAATTGATGCGATGATTGAGGGCATGCACCGCCCCTTCCTGTCGGCGAATATCGGGGGGCACGCCTCGGACCATGCCTGAGTTCGTCCACCTCCACCTGCACACCGAATACTCGCTGCTCGACGGCGCCTGCCGTATCGACGAGGTTCTCGATGAGGCGGTGCGGCTCAAGATGCCGGGCATCGCGGTCACCGAGCACGGGAACATGTTCTCGTCGGTGGTGTTCCACGACCATGCACGGGCACGTGGGCTGAATCCGATCCTGGGGTGCGAGGTGTACGTCGCGCCGGGCGACCGCCGCACCAAGAGCGGCGTGCCTGGTGAAACCCAGAACCACCTGGTGCTCCTGGCCGAGACGAACGAGGGGTATCACAACCTTATCAAGCTTGTGTCGTCGGGCTACACCGAGGGGTTCTACTACAAGCCGCGCATCGACAAGGAACTGCTGGCGCAGCACTCCAAGGGGCTCATCGGCCTGAGCAGTTGCCTGAAGGGTGAAGTGGCCGAAGGGCTGTCGCACCACCAGGAGAAGAAGGCCATCGAGGCGGCGGCGGCCTACCGCGACATCCTCGGCCCGGAACACTTCTTCCTCGAGATGCAGTGGCACGGCATCGAGGCGCAGCGCACGGTGAACAGCGGCCTGCCGGCCATCGCGCGCGACCTCAACCTGCCGCTTGTCTGCACCAACGACGTGCACTACCTGCGCGACACCGATGCGCACGCGCACGACGTGCTGCTGTGCATCGGCACCGGCAAGGGGTTCAACGACCCAAAGCGACTGCGCTACGACGCCAAGCAGTTCTTCCTGAAGACCGCCGAGCAGATGGCGGAGACCTTCAAGGACTTTCCCGATGCCGTCGCGAACACGGTGCGCATCGCGGAGCGCTGCAACGTCCAGCTCCCGAGCGGCGAGAACTTCCTGCCCGACTTCGACGTGCCGATCGGCTTCACGGTCGACAGCTACTTCGACCATGTGACGCGCGAAGGCTTCCAGGCGCGACTGCCGCGCTTGCAGCAGCTG
This sequence comes from Bifidobacterium breve, assembly GCA_943328785.2. Taxonomy (GTDB): domain Bacteria; phylum Acidobacteriota; class Vicinamibacteria; order Vicinamibacterales; family CAVVIG01; genus CAVVIG01. Next base: position 3,780 of record CALQBJ020000067.1, on the reverse strand, counting down.
AAGGAACAGGGTCTGCTGCGCCACACGATCGACGAGTACGAGCGCCGCCTCGCGTACGAACTCGACATGATCAAGCAGATGAAGTACCCCGGGTACTTCCTGATCACCTGGGACTTCATCCGCTATGCGCGCGAGCAGGGTATTCCGGTCGGGCCTGGCCGCGGTTCGGCCGCCGGCAGCCTCGTGGCCTACTGCCTGCGTATCACCGACGTCGACCCGATCGACTACGACCTCATCTTCGAGCGCTTCCTGAACCCGGAACGCGTGTCGCTGCCCGATATCGACATCGACTTCTGCGAGCGGCGCCGCGGTGAAGTCATCGAGTACGTCACGCGCAAGTACGGCCGCGAGAACGTGGCGCAGATCATCACCTTCGGGACGATGAAGGCGAAGGCCGTCATCAAGGACGTCGGGCGCGCGCTCGAGTGGACCTTCGCCGAAGTCGACAAGGTCGCCAAGCAGATCCCGCCGGCACTGGACATGACCCTCGACAAGGCGCTCGAGGAAAATCCGGTGCTGAAGGAGATGGAGGCGACCGACCCGCGGGTGAAGGAACTCTTTGCCGTGGCGCGGCGCCTCGAAGGGATGACGCGGCATGCCTCGGTGCACGCCGCCGGCGTCGTCATCGCGCCCAGGGCGATCACCGAATACGCGCCGCTCTACAAGGGGGCCCGCGACGAAATCGTGACGCAGTGGTCCATGAAGGAGATCGAACGTGTCGGTCTCCTCAAGATGGACTTCCTCGGCCTGAGCACGCTGACGCTCATCTACGACTGCCTGGCCGAGATCAAGCGGACGCTCGGTGTCGTGCTCGACATCGACACCATTCCGCTCGACGATCCGAAGTCGTACCAGGTGTTCCAGGACGGGCAGACCTACGGCATCTTCCAGTTCGAGAGCAGCGGCATGCGCGACATTCTGCGCAAGGCCAAGCCGCAGCGTCTCGAGGACCTCATCGCGTTGAACGCGCTCTATCGTCCCGGCCCGCTGCGCAGCGGCATGGTCGATGACTACATCGCGCGCAAGCAGGGGAAGACCGAGGTCGTCTACGAGTTCGCCGAGCTCGAACCGGTCCTGCAGGACACCTACGGTGTCATCGCCTACCAGGAACAGGTGATGCGCATCTCCAACGTGCTCGCGGGCTTCTCGCTCGGCGAAGCGGACCTGCTCCGCAAGGCCATGGGCAAGAAGAACCCCGAGGTCATGGCGAAGATGCGCGGCAAGTTCGTCACAGGCGCGGTGGCGAAGGGGCATCCCGAGAAGAAGGCCGTGCACATCTTCGAGCTGATGGAGCACTTCGCCGGCTACGGCTTCAACAAGTCGCACTCGACGGCCTATGCCTACCTCGCGTACCAGACCGCCTACCTGAAGGCCAACTACCCGTGGCACTTCGCGTCGGCGCTGCTCACCATCGAGTCCCAGAACACCGAGAAGCTGGCGCTCTACCTCGGTGAAGCGCGCGAACTCGGCATTCCGGTGCTGCCGCCCGACGTGAACGCCAGCGAACTCCGCTTCACGGTGGAGCCGGAGAAGGGGGTCCGCTTCGGCCTGACCGCCATCAAGAACGTCGGCGAGGGGGCCATCGAATCGCTGCTCGCCGTGCGCAAGAAGCAGGGCCGTATTACGTCGCTCCACGCGCTCTGCGAAGAACTCGACCTCCGCCTCGCCAACAAGCGCGTCTTCGAGAGCCTGGTCAAGGCCGGCGCGTTCGACTCGCTGGCGAAGGAAGACCCGGCCGTCGCCTCGCTGCCGACGCTGGCGCAACGCCCGCGGCTCATCGCCGCGATCGATGCCGCCTGCGAGCACGGCCAGCGCCATCAGCGCGACAAGAACGAGGGGCAGGCGCAGTTGTTCGGCGGCTTCGGCGGCGACGATGCGCAGGGCGCGACGACGCAGGTGCCGCTGCCGCCCGCGACGCCGTGGACGGAGCAGGAACAGCTCGGGTTCGAGAAGGAAACGCTGGGGCTCTACTGGAGTGGCCACCCAACCGATCAGTATGCCGCCGAACTGAAGGAGTTCGGCGCGCGCACGACCGCCGAACTCGCCACCCAGGAGGTCCGCGCCAAGTCGGACGAGTGGGGCGCTGGCGGCCGCAAGGCGATGGCGGCCGACACCTCGGTGGGCGGCGTCGTCGCGACGATGCGCCCGCTGAAGACGAAGAAGGGCGACCGCATGGCCGTGTTCACGCTCGAGGACGCGCACGGCGGTATCGAGGTGCTCTGCTTCCCGGACACGTTCCAGAAGTGCGGTTCGTTCATCGAGACCGGCGCCATGGTGCTGGTCCGCGGCAAGCTCGAGAAGGATGACGAGAACGCGCGCATCCTCGCCACCGAGATCGCCCCGATCGAGACGGTTCTCGAGCGCATTGCCCGCGAGGTCGCCATTTGTGTGAAGGGTCCGGCCGATCGCCACGTGTTCGAGGCGCTCGGCGAGATCTTTGCGCGCCATCGCGGCGATCGCCGCGTCACGTTCGACATCGAACTGCCTTCGTCGCCCACACGCCTCCGCGTGCGCGCCGACGTTTCGGCCACGATTCGCGTCCGCCCCTCATCCACCCTCATTGCCGAAATCGAGCAGGTGGTGGGTCAGGGGTCGGTATCGCTCCGGTGAAGCATGCCTCCTGATACTCTCGATTTCGAAGAACCGGTCGGCGTCCTCATGAAAGAGATCGAGGCGCTCTCGATGCTGCCGCGCACCGACGCGCGCCAGAGCGAGATCGACTCGCTGAAGCGCCGGATCGAGTCGATTCGCAGCGAGCTCTATCAGCACCTGACGCCGTGGCAGCGCGTGCTGGTCGCGCGTCATCCGAGCCGGCCGGGTCTGGAGGACTACATCCAGCGCCTGTTCCCGGGCTTCATCGAGATCCACGGCGACCGCCGCTTCGCCGACGATCACGCCATCATGACCGGCTTCGCCGAGTACCGCGGACAGCACGTGCTGCTCGTCGGTCACGTCAAGGGGCGTGACACGAAGGAGAAGATCTTCCGCAACTTCGGCTACGCCAGGCCCGAGGGCTACCGCAAGGCGATGCGCGTGATGAAGACGGCGGAGAAATTCCGCCGACCGATCATCGTGTTCGTCGATACGCCGGCGGCCTACCCTGGCATCGAGTCCGAGGAACGCGGCGTCGCCGAGGCGATTGCCGTCAACCTGCGCGACATGATGCTGCTCGAGACGCCGGTCATCGTCATCGTGAGCGGCGAAGGTGGCAGCGGCGGCGCGCTCGGCATCGCCATCGGCGACCGGGTACTGATGCAGGAGTTCTCGATCTACAGCGTCATTCCGCCGGAGGGTTGCGCCGCACTGGTCTGGCGCGACTCGGGCAAGAAGGCAGAAGCGGCCGAGGCCCTCAAGCTGACCGCGCCAGATCTGCTCGGCTTCCACATCATCGACGAGATCATCAAGGAGCCGGTTGGTGGCGCCCACACAGACCCAGACGGCGCCGCTCGCGCCGTCGACGAGGCGCTGCAACGCGTGCTCTCGGAGGTCTCCGCGCTCGACACGCAGACCCGCCTGGATCAGCGCTATAACAAGTTCCGCAGCATGGGCCGTCTCGGCTTCGAGTTCGTCGAAGAAGCGTAGGGGCGCCACCGCGGAGGGCAGTCACTGCGCCCGATGCACAGGGCGCACCTGTTCGACCGCCGTGCGTTCGAGGACGACCGCGTCCTCGACGATGAGATCGAGCCGATACGCGGCGTCCACATGAAGATTGCGATAGCGGATTGGAAGCCGCACGTGGGTGTCGAAGCGCACGGTGATACTTTCCGTCAGGATGGAATG
>CALQBJ020000066.1 GCA_943328785.2 Bifidobacterium breve | reverse complement strand
GGTTCAGCTTCCGCTCGACGCGCACGCCGCCTTCGGCCTCGATCGCCTGCGCGACGAGTTCGCCGAGGATGACCTGCTCGGTGAAGTTCTTCGAGCCGACCACCACGACGTCTCCGGCCGGCCGCGCGAACAGGCTCACCGCCGTCGCCAGGACCACCACGGCCGCCACGCCCAGCGCGCTGCGTCCGGCGGCGCGCGACGTCACCGGTGCACGGCGCAGTCGCGCCTCGAGCAGGGCCAGCAGGCCGTCGGCGGCCAGCGCCAGTCCGGCCGCCGGGACGGCGCCGGCGAGGATGGTGGTGGTATCGACCATCGACAGGCCGCGGAAGATGTACTCGCCGAGGCCGCCCGCGCCGACCGCCGCCGCGATGGTGGTGGTGCCCACACCAATCACCGTCGCCACGCGGATGCCCGAGACGATGGCGGGCAGCGCCAGCGGCAGTTGCACGAGCCGCAGCAACTGTCCGTCGGTCATGCCCATGGCAACGCCGGCTTCGACCACCGCAGGGTCGACCGTGCGGATGCCGGTCACGGTCATGCGGATGACGGGCAGCAGCGCGTAGATCGACAGCGTGATCAGCGCGGTTCGCGGGCCGAGACCGCCGACGACCGGCAGCGGCAGCAGGAAGCCGAGCAGGGCGAGGCTCGGCACCGTCTGCAGGGCATTGGCGGTGAGCAGTACCGCGCGTCCAACCCCAGGCCGGCGTGCCGCGAGAATGCCGGCCGGCACGCCAATCACCACGGCTGCGAGCGTGGAGACGAACACCAGCAGCAGGTGCTGGCGCGTGAGCAGAGCCAGCTCGCCGGCATGCGCCGCCCAGAAGGAGAACAGCGTTGTCACGATGGTCCGCTCCGCGGCGGACGCCCTGTGGCGAGCAGCGACCGCACACGTGGGTCGGCGTGCTGCGCGAGTTGCTCCGGAGAACCCAGCGCGATCAGCTCGCCGGCGTCCATGACGCCGATCTGGTCGCCCAGCGCCAGCGCTTCGGCGATGTCGTGCGTCACCAGCAGCGCGGTCGTCCCGAGTTGCTGGCGCAGCCGCGAGAACTCGACGCGCATCTCGCGCCGCGTGATCGGGTCGAGCGCCCCGAACGGCTCATCCATCAACAATAAGGGCGGGTCGACCGCCAGCGCCCGCGCCAGCCCGACGCGCTGCCGCTGGCCGCCCGACAGTTCCGCTGGCCGCCGCGTGCCGTACTGTGCGGCCGGCAGGCCGACCAGCTCGAGCAGTTCGCGCGATCGGGCCTGCACGCGAGGTTCATCCCAGCCCTCGAGACGCGGCACCACGCCGACGTTCTCTGCCACCGTCATGTGGGGAAAGAGTCCGGCATCCTGCATCACGTAGCCGGCACTGCGGCGCAGACGGATCGGGTCCCACTCGCGGGTGTCGCGCCCCTGCACCCGTACCACGCCAGACGTGGGCCGCAGCAGGCGGTTGATCATCTTCAGCAGTGTGCTCTTGCCAGCGCCGCTGCGTCCGACGATGGCCGTCGTCTGGCCGTGCAGGCACGCAAGGGTGACGTCGCGCAGGATCGGCACGCCCGCGGTGTGCGAGAAGCCGACGTGGTCGAACTGCACCAGAGGTTCACTCATGCCCGTCGGCATGATACGCGACGCGACGGTGCCCCCCGGGTTGCCCCTGCGGCGTGATACTTTGAGATTCAGCCCATGGCCGGTTTCCTCCTTCGCCGATTGCTGTACCTCGTCTGCCTCGTCGTCATTGCGACATCGGCCTCGTACTTTCTCGCCGCGACGCAGCTGAACCCGCGCGCCCGCTACGAAGGGCGCAATCCGCCGCCGCCATCCGCCGTGGTGGATGCCACGCTCGATCAGCTGAACATGAACGACAAGGTGCCGGTGCTGACGCGCTACCAGCGCTGGGCCGGCGACCTGCTGCGCGGCAACCTCGGACGCACCATCGACAACCAACCGGTGAACGACGAGATCGGCCGGCGCATGTGGGTCAGCCTGCGGCTGGTGCTCATCGGCGCGCTGGTCGGCACGTTCCTCGGGGTCGCCGCCGGCGCTTACGGTGCGGTGACGCAGTATCAGCTCTCCGATCGCCTGCTCACCGTCTTCTCGTTCGTCACGCTCTCCATTCCCGCGGTGGTACTCGGCGTCCTGTTCAAGAACGCCGGCATCGGCATCAACAACCTGCTCGGCTTCCGGCTGCTCTACACCACCGGTGAAATGACGCCCGGGCTCGACCCGTGGACCGTGACCGGGCTGCTGAACCGCACGGCGCACCTGGTGCTGCCGTCGCTGGTCCTCATCGTGATTGCCGTGGCGTTCTACGGACGGTACCAGCGCAACGCCATGCTCGACGTGCTCGGGTCCGACTTCCTGCGCACCGCGCGGGCCAAGGGACTGAGCCGGACGCGCGCCCTCATCAAGCACGGGCTGCGCACCGCACTCATCCCGATGGCCACGTTCTTCGCCTACGAGTTCGCGCTGCTCTTCGTGGGGGCGACGTTCACCGAGCGGCTGTTCGGCTGGCACGGCATGGGCGAGTACTTCGTGAACTCGGTCACCAAGAACGACGTGAACTCGGTGGCCGGCGTCACGCTCTTCGTCGGCGTGCTGGTGCTCATCGCCGGCTTCCTCTCCGACCTCGCCTACGCGGCGCTCGACCCACGGGTTCGCGTCTGATGGCGAATACGGCGTCGACCGTCCCTGGCGCAGCCGGGCCAGAAGAAGCCAGTTCGCGCCTGCAACTGGTATGGCGGCGCTTCCTCCGCCAGCGCCTCGCCCTCTTCGGCCTCGCTATCGTCGTGCTGCTGTTTGCCGTGGCATATCTGAGCCCGTACATCAGCCTCTGGCAGTACACCCAGCTCGACTTCAACGCCTTCCTCGAACCGCCCGGCGGCTCGCACTGGTTCGGGACGACGCAGAACGGCTTCGACGTGTTTGCGCTGACGATGCGCGGGATGCAGAAGTCGCTGGTCATCGGCCTGCTCGGTGCGCTGATGGCCACCGCGCTGGCCGCCACCATCGGCGCGTTCGCGGGCTACTTCGGCGGCGTCGTGAACACGGCGCTGCTCACCGTCATCGACCTGCTGATGGTCCTACCGGCGTTCCTCATCATCGCCATTCTGTCTCCATCGTTCCGCGGCCACACCTGGCTGATCTTCGTCGTGCTCCTCGCCGCCTTTCAGTGGATGGTCACCGCACGCATCGTCCGCGGCATGACGCTGTCGCTGCGCGAGCGCGAGTTCGTGCAAGCTGCGCGCTTCATGGGCGTGCCCGGCTGGCGCATCATCTTCCGGCACATCCTGCCGAACATGGCGTCGCTGCTCATCATCGATGCCACCATCAACGTCAGCTCGCTCATCCTCGCGGAGGTCGGCCTGTCGTTCTTCGGCTTCGGCGTGCAGCCGCCTGACGTCTCGCTCGGCACGCTGATCGGCGATTACGCCGGCGCCGCACTGACCTTCCCGTGGGAGTTCTACTTCCCGGCGGGTCTGCTGGTGGTGCTGGTGCTGGCGATCAACCTCGTGGGCGACGGTTTGCGCGACGCATTCGACCCGAACACCCAGGGGCGCGCCTGATGCCGCAGGAACCGCTGCTCTCCGTCTCGAACCTGTCGGTGTCGTTTCGCAGCGAGTCGGGCCTGGTCCGCGCGGTGCGCGGCGTGAGCTACGACGTCCGCCCCGGCGAACTGCTTGGCATCGTCGGCGAATCGGGTTCCGGCAAGTCGGTGTCGTCACTGGCCATCATGAACCTGCTGCCTGGCCACGCGCAGGTGAGCGGGTCGGCGCGACTGAATGGGCAGGAGCTGATCGGACGGTCCGACGAGGAACTGTCGGCGATTCGCGGCAAGCAGATCGCGATGGTGTTCCAGGATCCGCTGTCGGCACTCACGCCGGTCTACACCGTGGGCGAGCAGATTGCGGAAGCGGTGCTGGTGCACGAGCAGGTGAGCAAGGCCGCGGCGAAGGACCGGGCGGTGCAGTTGCTGGAACTGGTCGGCATCCCGAACGCGACCCAGCGGGCATCGGCATTCCCGCACGAGTTCTCCGGCGGCATGCGCCAGCGCGTGATGATCGCGATGGCGATCGCCAACGCCCCGGCGCTGATCATCGCCGACGAGCCGACGACGGCACTCGACGTCACCATTCAGGCGCAGATTCTGGACGTCCTGCAGACGGCCCGCAAGGTGACCGGCGCCGCCATTGTGCTGATTACTCACGACCTCGGCGTCATCGCCGGCGTAGCCGACCGCGTGGCTGTGATGTACGCCGGCACGATCGTCGAGACCGGCACCGTCGACGAGCTGTTCTACACGCCGCGCATGCCGTACACGCTCGGCCTGCTCGGCTCCATCCCGCGTGCGGATGCCGGCGCGCGGCAGCCGTTGACGCCGATTGAAGGCACGCCACCGTCGATGGTGGCGCTCCCCTCGGGCTGCCCGTTCCGGCCACGCTGCCCGATGCGGCAGGACGTGTGTGCGGAGCGCGAGCCCGAGTTGCTGCCGATCGAGGGCGACGGCGGACCCGACGCGCGTAGTGTCCGGCTTCAGCCGGACCCGCCCGGCGGACCTGAAGGTCCGCAGCTACAAGCGGGCGCGACCAACGACCAAAGACCAACGACCAACGACCATCGGGCGTCGTGCCATTTCCGCGACGACATCGAACGGCGCGGGCTCACCAGCCGCGACATCTTCGTGGCGCCGGCCCCGACCGAGTTGGCGCGAGTACTCGGGGCGCGTGAGACACGCCCCACCATGCTGGCCGTGCGCGATCTGGTGAAGGCCTACCCGCTCATGAAGGGGGCGGTGCTGCGGCGCAAGGTCGGCGAAGTGCGTGCGGTGGACGGCGTCAGCTTCGACATCCGCGAGGGTGAAACGCTCGGTCTGGTCGGCGAGTCTGGCTGCGGCAAGACCACCACCATCATGGAGATCCTGAACCTGGAGAAGCCGCTGTCCGGCAGCATCCAGGTGCTCGGCAAGGACACCGCGTCGATGACGCGCGCCGACCGCTTTGCCATCCGGCGCGATCTACAGGTGGTCTTCCAGGACCCGATGGCGTCGCTCGATCCGCGGCTGCCGATTGGCGACATCCTGGCCGAGCCGCTGCGGGCGCACGGCGTGCCGGACGCGCAGGTCTCGCGCCGTATTCGCGAACTGCTTCAGCTTGTGGGGCTGCAGCCGGAGCATGTGAACCGGTATCCGCAGGCGTTCTCGGGCGGACAGCGGCAGCGCGTCGGTATTGCGCGAGCGCTGGCGCTCGAGCCGAAGGTGCTGGTGCTCGACGAACCGGTGTCGGCGCTCGACGTGTCGGTGCGAGCCGGCGTCATCAACCTGCTCGAGCGGCTGCGCGCGCAGCTCGGCCTCTCCTACCTCTTCGTTGCACACGACCTCGCCGTCGTCCGCCACATCGCCGACCGCATCGCCGTGATGTATCTCGGCCGCATCATCGAGACCGGGACGGTTGACGAAGTGTTCGACGCGCCAGCGCATCCGTACACGCAGGCGCTGCTGTCGGCCATTCCGCTGCCCGATCCGCGCAAGGAACGGCAGCGGGTGCGCATCGTCCTGAAGGGCGACCTGCCGAGCCCGGCCAACCCGCCGTCGGGCTGCCGCTTCCGGACGCGCTGCCAGACGTTCGGGGCGCTTACCGAGGCGCAGCGCCAGACCTGCATCAACGAGCCGCCGGCGCTCGCGCCGCGCACGGGTTCAGCGGATCATCTCGACGCGTGCCATTGGGCCACGGTCGAGACGGTACTCTGACGACGTAGGACGTCAGACGTCAGAACTGCAGTACGAAGTTGAAGTGGATGGTGGCAGGGATGAGTAACCGGAGAAGCGCCCGCATCTTCGTCGTCGGCCTGATGGCCTGCGTGTCCGCCGCGTGCGGTGCCAGCGTCGACAACGGCCCGATGCAGTCGCAGGGTGCGAAGCAGAACCAGATTCGGCTGACGCCGCGCGACCAGGTGCGTGACGGCGGCACGTTCACGTGGCCGATCGACAACATGCCGCCGAACTTCAACTACCACCAGATCGACGGCACCGAGGTGGCGGCGTCCGACGTCAGCAAGGTGCTCACGCCGTCCGCCTACTCCGTCGACGCAGCCGGCAACCCGGTCTGGAGCCGCACGCTCCTTGCGTCGGAGCCGACCATCGTCCTCGAGCCGACGCAGGTGGTCACCTTCCGCATCAACCCGAAGGCGGCGTGGTACGACGGCACGCCGATGACGTGGGAAGACTTCCACTGGCAGTGGCGCGCCAACAACGGCACCGACAAGCGCTACCAGATTGCGTCGGCCAGCGGCTGGGAAGCGGTCGAGAGCGTCGAGCGCGGCGCCGACGACCGCGAGGTCGTCGTCACGTTCAAGAAGCACTACGCCGACTGGCCCGGGGTGTTCAGCGCGATCTATCCGGCGTCCACCAACAAGGACCCGGCGATCTTCAACGAGGGGTGGAAGGATCGTCCGCTCACCACCGGCGGCCCGTTTAAGCTCGGCTCGATCGACGTCACGTCGAAGACGGTCACGCTGGTGCGCAACGAGCGCTGGTGGGGTGAGCCCGCCAAGCTCGATCGCATCGTCTACCGCGCCATCGACCCCGACGCGCAGATCGATGCGGTGGCCAACGGCGAGATCGACGCGATGGACGTCGGCCCAGACGTCAACAAGTACAACCGCGCGAAAGACATCGAAGGCGTCGATATCCGCATGGCCGGCGGCCCGAACTTCCGGCACCTCACCGTGAACGGCACCAGCGAGAACCTGCGCGACGTGCGCGTGCGCCAGGCGATGTCGATGGCGATCAGCCGGCAGGCGATTGCGCGTGCACTGCTGGCGCCGCTCGGCATCAAGGCCGAACCGCTCGGCAACCACATCTTCATGTCGAACCAGGAAGGCTACCGCGACAACTCGGGCAGCGTTGGCACCTACAACCCCGAAGGCGCGAAGCAGTTGCTCGAGGCGGCGGGCTGGAAGATGGAGGGCGACGTCCGGATGAAGGACGGCAAGCCGCTCGAGATCGTGGCGATCATCCCGAGTGCGGTCAACACCTCAAAGCAGGAAACCGAGCTGATGCAGAACATGCTGGCGCAGGTCGGCATCCGTCTGATCATCAGCACCGTACCCAGCCCCGACTTCTTCGAGAAGTACATCCGTCCTGGCCAGTTCGACGTGACCGTGTTCTCGTGGATTGGGACGTCGTACCCGATCAGTTCCGCGCGGTCGATCTACGCCACGCCGACGAAGGGCGCCGACGGCGAGATGGACATCCAGCAGAACTACTCACGCGTCGGCGACCCGGAGATCGACCGGCTCTTCAACGAGGCGAACGCCGAACTCGACCGCACGAAAGCGGTGGAGATGGCCAACCGGCTCGACGCGAAGGTCTGGGAGATCGTGCACTCGCTGACGCTCTACCAGCGGCCCGAGATCGTCGTCACGCGGTCGAACCTGGCCAACTTCGGGGCGTTCGGCTTCGCCGACTGGGTGTCCGAGGATATCGGCTGGGCGAAGTAGGCGATCTACAGCGCTTCGCGGTCGCGGACGCCGAGCAGGTAGAGGATGCCGTCGAGGCCCATAGTGGAGATGGCCTGGTGTGCGCCCTGTCGCACCACCGGCTTCGCGCGGAACGCGATGCCCAGGCCAGCCAGGCGCAGCATCGGCAGGTCGTTCGCGCCGTCGCCCACCGCAATTACCTGCTCCATACTCAGCCCTTCGACCGTCGCAATCTGCGCCAGGTAATAGGCCTTCCGCGCACCGTCCACAATCTCCCCCGTCACCTCGCCGGTCACCACGCCGTCGACGATGTCGAGTTCGTTGGAGTGGAGATAGTCGATGCCGAGGCGCCGCTGCAGTTCACGTCCCATGAACGTGAAACCGCCCGAAAGAATGGCGGTCTTGTAACCGAGCCGGCGAAGGGTGGATATCAAACGTTCTGCGCCGTCCATCAGCGGCACGTTGTCGACCACCGTCTGCAGCGCCGACTCGGGCAGCCCCTTCAGCAGCCCGACGCGGCGGCGGAAGCTGGCCTGGAAGTCGAGTTCACCGCGCATCGCCGCTTCGGTGATGGCCGACACCTCGTCGCCCACGCCGGCCAGGCGCGCCAGTTCGTCGATCACCTCGGTCTGGATCAGCGTGGAGTCCATGTCGAATGCCACCAGCCGACGGTTGCGGCGATACACCGTGTCGTGCTGGAACGCCACGTCGAGGTCGAAGTCCTGGGTTAACGCCATCAGTGCCGTGCGGAAGTCGTCGTCGCTGCCGCTGTCGCCCGAGGTGGAGAACTCGACGCAGGTGCGCCCGAGGCCGTTCGAGTCGAGCGGCACGCGGCCGGACAGGCGGTCGATGCGGTCGATGTTCAGCCCGGCCCTGGCAATGACGCCGCTCACCGCCTCGAGATGCGCCGCCGTCAGCGCCGGCCCCAGCACCGAGACGATGTGCCGCCCCTTGCCCTGGGCGAGCACCCACGCGTCGTATTCGTCGTTGGTCACCGCCGTGAAGCGGATCTGCACACCCAGCCGATGCGCCTCGAGCAGCAGGTCGGTGAGCAGCGTCGACGACTTCATCTCGTCGGTCAACTCGACGAGCAACCCGAGCGCCAACGCCTCGTGGATGACCGCCTGGCCGATGTCGAGGATGCGCACGTTCGCCCGCGCCAGGATGGCCGTGAGCGAGTGCGTGACGCCGGGATGGTCGTGACCGGTGATGTCGATGTGGAGGACGCGGGTCTGCGGCTGAGTGGGCATCGGGACCCGTCGATTATCGCCGATGCCCGGCTCACCGCACCACGCCGCCACGCGGGACCGCTCAGCCGGCGGCAGCCGCATCTGGCGGATTTGTCTCCAGTCGCTGCGGCACGGACGCGGCCATCTGGCTGGCTGCCCAGAAAGAATCGGCGGGGCCCGTCTGCGCCACTACCGTCTCGATGATGTGTTCCCCGAGTGCCCGGTACGCCTCGAACTGCGGGCCGGTGAAGAACTGGTTATTGCTCGACTCCTGGGGAAAGGCCGGACTCCGTTCCCGGTAGTGTCGAATCGGGTCCGGCTCCTGTCCGATCATCGTGGCCTTGACGTAGATCAGGACGCCTTTGCCTTCCGTTTCCTCGCCGTAGTCGATGGAGCCCGTGACGAAGTAGGCCCGGGTGGCGCTGTTCAGACGGAGCGGGTTCGTGTTGATGTCGATGGCCACCCCGAGGTCGATGCGCGCGTAGCGAATCAGCTTCATCAGGGCCGGACATGACATATCGGGGTCCTCGCTCGCGTCCACCGCGACGATCCAGCGGCAGCGCCGCCGCAGCAGTTCGTAGACCCCCAGGTTCTCGACGTGCCCCCCGTCCGAGAGATTGACGTACGGTCCCTTCGCGTCGAGAAGTCCGAGCGCTTCCTTGAGGAGGTAGATGGGACCGACGGCGACGAAGATGCGTGCCCGGTGCCACAGGTTCACCAGCGCGTTCGTGGTGTAAAGCTCGCTCTTGAGGTTGATGTACCGCGGATTGGGCATCCAGTAGTCGAGCCGCAGGTTGAGCAGCGCCGTCACGTACACCAGCGGTTTCACCGTCGTCGTACCGGAGTTCGGCGACAGGCCGGCCCCGGAGATGGCGATGGCCGTTCCGAGGTCGAGATGACCGTCCCGTTTCTCGAGGTCGCGGGTCCGGCAGTAGCCGGTGGTCGGTCCGCCGCAATAGCGTTTCGCCAGCACGAAGAAATCGGCATCCCGGCCCTCACGCGCGCCCTGCAGGTTCAGCGTGGCGTTAATCAGGTGGTACGGCGCCGTCGTGCCCTTGGCGTTCAGCTGTGACAGCTTGAGCGTGTCCAGCGATTCGACGGTCGGGACCTTGGCGACCGTGTCCGTCGGCAGCTCGGGCCCGGGCGCCAGCGACGAGGCACGTTCCTCCCCTGCGAGCCCAGCGGGCTCATCGCGGTGCGGCGTCTTCTTCAGTGCGGCGGCGGGCCGCCACCCGATGGCGATCAGGAACGCGCTGCTCATCTTGTCGCGGAAGAACCCGTGCCACGAGGTGATGTTCGGATTGGAGAAGAGCACGGCGTAGCCGAACCCGAGGATGGCAATTCCGAAGAACGTCCAGTCCGCGGAGTTCCAGCCGGTTGTCACCTGCTGGATGTCCGTGGGGTTCGACCTTGGGTACGGCTTGAGCAGCAGTTCGGTGCAGAAGATCGGCGCGTCCAGCGAACGGCGGATGCCGTTGAAGGCTGGCGCCCTGCCGACCCAGGCGAACAGCGGTCCGAGGCCGGGAATCCAGGCGGAGAGCTCGCGAACGGTCGTGCAATCGGTGGTTCGAATGAGCCAGCGGTGCTCGCTGATGAGGGTCTCGTCCTCGGCGACCGGATGGCCGTTCGCATTCGACGTGTCGTGGGCCGCAACGTGGCCGATCACCCTGATGTCCGTCCCCACCGCAACGTCGTAGCGGGTTGACTCCTTCATGGCCGTCCGGAGGAGCTCGGACGCGACGCGGGTGCCCGCCACCCGCTCGAACAGCTCGAGATGCGTCAGCCGTTCCTCCCTGGCTGCGACGGTCGCCGCCTGGCTGTTCGACAGCAGCACCAGCTGTCCCTGTTCCAGGGTGAGCACGACGAAGGCGCCGAACACGAGCACGTGCCCCAGCAGGCCGATGAGCACGAGCGCGAGCTTGCCCGACAGCCGCTCCGAGGAGGAGAAGGCGAGCCGTGCGGCAACCACCAGGCCGACAACCGTCGCCACGACGACGCCGAGCACGAGGCGGCGGTGATCCTGGTACGCCGTCATGACGTCGGGGATGCGGAGCTGGAGCGTGCGCTGCACGAGCAGGAGCATCGGCACGACGACCAGGATCGCGAGCTCGCACATCAGCACGAACGCGAGGAACCATTCGAGCTTGTCGCGAGAGCGCCACGAGTCCAGGAACTTCCCTCGGCCCAGCCTGAACACGATCGGCTGGACAATCGCGATGACGGCGAACAGGCCGGCGCCGGCGACGGGCACCCACAGCAACTGCTCGTCGAAGCCCAGGCGGGTGGCCTGCATGAAGAGGTACTTCGTGACGAGAACGGCGGCCATCAGCAGCGGAATCACGATGGCGGCGTTGTTGAGAACCCCCCGGAGAATGGTCGCCGGCAGGCGGAGGTCTTCCAGGCCGCCGCCCGGTGCAAGCCAGCGCGTACGGCCACGCAGGTGGGTGACGGCGAGCGGCTCGGGCTTCCCGATTTCGCGCGACAGCGGGAAGCGACTCTCGTCCGGGAGCGCCTTGCCTGCCGCGTCGTGCGCATCCGCCGAGACCTCCGGCGTATTCAGCAGGCAGCTGATGGTGGCGCCGACGAGCCCCCCGCCGGATACGGTCGAGAGATAGTCGATCCCGGTGAGGAGCCCGTTCGACGCGAGCCCCTGCAGGACGCCGAGCGAGAAGGCGGCCGACCGGATCCCCCCACCCGACAGCGCCAGGCCGCGCAGGTCGTGGCCGACCGAGGGGAACTGCTTCCCGCGCTTCTTCTGCCTTCCGTGCTGCGGCCGGTCTGTCGCAGGCGCCGCCTCGGTAACGGCCGCCGTGTCGGCATGGCGCATCCGCCTGACAGCTTCCCGCCGCCGTTCGATGACTTTGAATTCCGCGGGGAGTACTTTCCGCTGAAACTGATCGCCGGCTGCAGACATGCCATACTCCGCTGCCCTTGCGCCTGCGTTGCGCGGGGCCTATGCTTCGAGCAAGCTGAACCTGATGAACGGGCAAAGTATTGCACACTACAAGGTGCTGAAAGAGATCGGCGCCGGTGGCATGGGCCGCGTGTATCTGGCCGAGGATACGAAGCTCGGACGCCGGGTCGCCATCAAACTGCTCCTTGCCGCCGCGCCGGACGAACTTCAGGTCGCCCGCTTCCACCGTGAAGCCCGCGCCACCGCCGCGCTGAATCACCCGAACATCGTCTCCATCCACGAGATGGGGCTCGACGGCGACACGCCCTACGTCGTGATGGAGTGGCTGGACGGCCAGACGCTTCGGCAGCATCTCGCGGGCGGCGCGCTCAGGCTCGACGCCGCACTGGCCTGGACCAGGGAGCTCGTCGCCGGGGTGGCTGCGGCGCACGACCGCGGCATCTGCCACCGCGACCTCAAGCCCGAGAACGTCTTCATCACGGCCGACCGGCGCGTGAAGGTCCTCGACTTCGGCCTCGCCCAGATGCGGAACGACGGCGCCAGCCGCGGCCAGGACGATGTCGCAACCGCCAGTGTCCTGACCGGTCCTGGCGTGGTGCTCGGCACCTACGCATACATGGCTCCCGAGCAGGTGCGGGGCGAGAGCGCCGACCTGCGCTCCGACGTGTTCGCCGTCGGACTCATGCTGTTCGAGTTGCTGACGGGCACGCGCCCGTTCCGCGGCGGCAGCCCGGTCGAGACGATGCACGCCATCCTCACGCACCCGACGCCGCTGGAGCGGCTGCACGGGACGGTGCCGCCGGCCGTCGTGTCGGTCGTGGAGCGCTGCCTCGCGAAGAGGGCCGTCGACCGCTTCGCCTCGGCGCGTGAACTGGCCACCGCGCTGGCCGCCCTCGAGGGAAGCACCCCGCCCGTCGCTGCGGCGTCCACGGCCACTGCGGCGCCGATCGCCTCGACACGTCCGTCCATCGCCGTCCTGCCGTTCACCAACCTGAGCGGCGACGCCGAGATGGAGTACTTCAGCGACGGCGTCACCGAGGAAGTGATCAACGCCATCGGCCAGGTGAAGGGGCTGCACGTCGCGGCGCGCACCTCGTCGTTCAGCTTCAAGGGCCGGACCGTCAGCATCCAGGAGGTGGGTGCCGCGCTCAACGTCACGGCCGTCCTTGAGGGGAGCGTCCGCCGCTCGGGCCAGCGCCTGCGGATCACCACGCAGTTGATCGACGTGGCCACCGGGTATCACACGTGGGCCGAACGGTACGACCGGCAACTCGACGATGTGTTCGCGATCCAGGAAGACATCGCGGCGAACATCATGCGGAAGCTGGAGGTGGCATTCCGCACCAGCGCTCTCGCGCGCCCCGCCGCGTCGATCGACGCCTACGACCTCTACCTGAAAGGGCGCTACCTCGTCGAACAGCGCGGCGACGGGCTCGTGAAGGGGCTCGAGTTCTTCAAGCAGGCGATCGCCGTCGACCCCACGTACGCGGTCGCGTATGCGGGGCTAGCCGAAACGCTGACGGTCCTGGCCATTTACGCCCTGGCGCCGCACGGGACGGTGCTCCCTGAGGCGGGCGCCGCCGCCGCGAAGGCGCTGCAACTCGACCCCCGCCTGGCCGAGGCGCACAACGCGATGGCGATGGTCGCCGTGTTCCGCGACTGGGACTGGGCAAAGGCGTGCGCCGAATTCGACCAGGCCCTCGAGCTCAATCCGAATCTGGTTGAGGCGCGATTCTGGAAGGGCCTGCTCTACCACCAGTTGTCGCAGGGGAACATGACCGAGGCCATCGAGGACGCAAGCAGGGCGGTGGCACTCGATCCGCTGGGCATGCTGCCGGTGTACGCGCTCGCGATGGTGCTGCTGAACGCCGGCCAGCCGGCGGCGGCGATTGTCCGATGCGAGGAACGGCTCGACGCCAGCCCGTCGCAGTTCCTGCTCTACCGCGTGCTGGGCGTTGCCTGTCTCTGCGTCGGACGCGGGGCGGATGCGATCGCGGCTCTCGAGCGAGGCACCGAGTTATCCCGCCGGCACACGTGGTTCGTCAGCGAACTGGGCGCCGCGTATGCCATCAACGGCCGGCCTGCAGACGCGGAACGTCTGCAGGAGGAACTGCTCGCGCGGGCCAGCCTGTCGTGGATCTCGCCCATCACGCTGGCCGCCATTCCGCTGGCGCTCGGCCGCGTCGATGAAGCGGTGGCGCTGTTCGAGCGGGCCTTCGCGGAGCACGACCCGGTGCTGTTGACGACGACGGCGTGGCCGCTCTTCAGCCTGGTCCGCAAGGAAATACGCGTGCAGCGGCTCTTCGCCGACATGCACGTGCGGTGGACGGCGTGAACGTCACGGGCGCTCGCCCCCTGGCGTTCCGCCGGATCGAGTCGCTGGTCTACAGTCCCCTCAACTACACGCTGACGCTGCTGGTCGATGTTGCCGGTGCCGCCGGCTTCCTGCTGGCGGGCCTGCTGAAGCCGCTGCCGCTCGGCCTGCGGTTGCTGGCCGTGGTAGCCGGCTTCGCGACGTGGGGACTGCTGGAGTACATCATCCACCGCTGGGTGGGACATGGCCGGCCGTCGATGGCGCGGCGGGGCCACGCCGCCCATCATGCCGACGCGATGGCACGCGTCGCGTCACCGGCGTTCATGATCCTCGGCGGGGCCGTCCTGGTCTGGCTGCCGCTGGCCGCGTTGGCGGGTGCCGGTGCCGCGTCGATGTTCGTCGGCGGGGCCTACGCCGGCTACAACCACTACGCGCTGGTGCACCACATCATGCATCACCACGAACAGTTGTTGCCGCGACTGGGGCTCGACCGGCTCCAGCGCTATCACGACAGCCACCACCAGAATCAGACGGCGAACTTCGGCGTCACGCAGACGCTCTGGGACCGGGTGTTCGGCACCTACCGTCCGGAACGCGTCTCGAAGACGAGCAGATCGTAGCTGACGAGTCCCGACCACAACCCCAGCGCCACGAGCTGTGAGTAGAACGCCATCTTCATCCACTCGAGCCGCTCGGACGGCGTGAGCCGCTCGCGGAGCTGCGTGCGCAGGATCTCGCCGACACACATCTGCACGCCGGGACGGGTCTCGCGGTTGATGTTCCGCCGCGAGCGCAGGCGCACGTGCGGCTCCCAGTGCCGCTCGTTGCTCGACCAGGTGCCGACACGGCGGAGGTCTTCACGCCTCGTGAGGAACGCCAGGCGATCGTGCAACTGGATGTCGGCGAGCACGAGCAGGCCATCGGCGCGCAACACCTCGGCCGCCCGCGCGTAGAAGCGTGGACGGTCGAAGTAGAACGCACACTCGATGGCCACGAGCCGATCGACCGTCCCCGGCTCGACGCCGGGCAGCACCTCGGCTTCACCGTGCCGGAACAGCAGCCGGTGTTCCAGCCCTTCGCGCGCCGCACGCGCGGCGGCCCCGTGCACCTGGCGCTGGGAAATATTGAATCCGATCAGCTGGCGGAACGGCGTGGAGGCCGCGAGCCGGAAGTCCTGTTCGCCGCTGCCGAACCCGACGTCGACGACGACATGATGCGGTTCGATCTCGGCCGCACGGAACGTCTCCTCGCACAGACGCTGCTGACGGTGTTCGAGCGAGTCATGCGGCGCCGAGAAGTCGGCCAGGCCGTAGTTGAGGAACGCGCGGTCGCGCGCCATCGACTCCAGCGACTGCTGAAAGAGGTCGTACTGCCTGGCGATGGCGTTGGTGAGCGACGAGGGAAAGATGGACATCAGGAAGTAGACAGCTACCAGCCCTCGCGGACCGCATACCAGAGCGCCAGCGACAACAGGACGCCGCCGCCGACCAGCGCTGGTACGGTCGTCGCCACATAGGGATAGGCCATGAAGAGCAGTCCGGCAACGATGTGCGGCCAGCGGTGCTGCTTCTTTCCGTAGACCAGCAGGACGAAGCCGATGCTGCCGGGAAACAGCGAGAGAAACAGCCAGGTGGGCTCGAACGACATCAGCCTAATGCGGCCACAGGTTGCGAACGAAGGCACGTAACGAACGGAGGCCGAACACACCTGCCCCGACCACCGCCGCCAGCAGGAGCACGGACAGGCCGCTCAGGAACATCGGCGGCATCGTAGCACTGGGGTGGTCGTTGGTCGTTGGTCGGCCTGAAGCCCGAAGCCCGAAGCCCGGAGACACCCGCCGCAGGTGTATAACAGTGCGGCACTTTTCCGAAATGACCAAGGAGGTCCAATGAAGCAGGGAATGATTGGTGCGGTCACGGCGCTGGCCGCCGTGGTGACGTATGGTGTGGTGACGGGAGCACAGGCGCCGGCGCAGCCGGCACGGCCGGTCTACCCGCCGCCGGCGGTGCCGATTCAGGCTGGCGACGCGCCGGCCTACGCGTTCGACATCACGAAGGCGGAAATCGACTACGTGCTGAAGACCGCGCCCGCGAATCCGCCTGACCGGCAGCTCCGGGTGGTGGACATGGGCAAGTACAACCTCGGGGTCGGTATCATCCACCGCGGGCCGACCAACGAGAAGCCGGGCGATCCGGTATCGGTCCTCTGGCATGACTACACGCCCGAGATCTACTACATCACCTCGGGTTCGGGCGTGCTCACCACGGGCGGCGTCATCCTGAACCAGCGCGTGGGCACCGGCGTGCCGAACACGATGAACGGCCCGAGCGGCAGCGGCATCGCTGGTCCCGGTGCCTACAGCCGCAAGGTCGGCCCCGGCGACATCATCATCATCCCGAACAAGGTGGCGCACGGCTGGAGCGGTGTGACCGACCACATCGAGTACCTGAGCTACCGCCCGGATCCGGACCGCGTCCTGCCGGCAGGCTGGGTCTACCCGTCACTGCTACGCACGGTGCCGCCCGAGGTGCCGACGCCTGGCGTCGGCCGTGGCGCCGCCCCGGCCGCCCCGGCTCCGGCCGCGGCTCCGCGCGACTGATCGACATGCTGATTGCGGATGGCGAATTGCTGAATTGATCCACTCAGTCATCTGCAATCAGCATGTCCCTATCCCTGATACAGGTACTGCTTCAGGAATTCGAGCTCCACTCCCGCCTCGACCAGTTCCGCTCGCATCAAATCCCGCACCGACAGCATCGACACTACGCGTCCGTCACGCATGACCGGCAGGTGCCGGATGTTGGCGTGGTCCATCTTCACCATCGCCAGGCGGCAATCCTCGTTTTCGTCGCCGAGCACCACCTCGCTCGTCATCACGTCGGCGACAGCCGTCGCCCGCGGGTCGAGCCCGCGCGCCACCACGCGCTGCACGACATCTCGCTCGGACAGGACCCCCACCAGCGCATCGCCCTCGACGATGGCGACGATCCCAACATTGTTGTCCGTCATCAGACGGACGGCTTCGGAGACGGACGCGGCCGGCACGAGCCGGAAGAGGAAGGACGGACGCATGACGTCGCGGATCGTCTTCATGTCACACCTCAGAACGAGTGAACGGCGAGAGACGAGAACCGACCGCTGCGCGAGCCCCGAGGCTACTCCTCCAGACGGGAGCTTTCAAGCCTGTCGCGATGAGGCCAGCCGAGCTTCGCTCCGCCGCGGCGCCCTACCGTTCGGAGTACTAACTACCAAGCCGTACTGTGGGACACTAGAACACTGTGGCTGAACACTCTCCTGCTCGCACGCCCGGTGCGCCGGGCGCTCCCGGAGCTGCAGGCGCTCCCGCCGGAGGCGGGCGTCCGTCGCGCCCCTCCGCGCCAAGCTTGCTCCCGCTGCTGCGGCCCTACCGCGGCACCGTCGCGACGATCGTCGGCCTCACCATCGCCGCCAACGGCCTCAACCTGGTCGTGCCGCAG
>CALQBJ020000065.1 GCA_943328785.2 Bifidobacterium breve | reverse complement strand
TGCGCGGCCAGGGCGCCCGCGTCATCATCACTGAAGTCGACCCGATCTGCGCGCTGCAGGCGGCGATGGAAGGCTACCAGGTCACCACGCTCGACGACGTGGTCGCCACCGCCGACATCTTCATCACGGCGACCGGCAACAAGAACATCATCACCGTCGACCACATGGCGAAGATGAAGGACAAGGCCATCGTCGGCAACATCGGCCACTTCGACAACGAGATCGACATGGCCGGCCTGAAGAAGCGCGGCATCGAGCGCATCAACATCAAGCCGCAGTACGACGAGTTCGCCTTCCCGGACGGTCACTCGGTGATGATTCTTGCCGAAGGCCGCCTGCTGAACCTCGGCTGCGCGACCGGTCATCCGAGCTTCGTGATGAGCTGCTCGTTCACCAACCAGGTGGTGGCGCAACTCGAACTGCACACCAACGCGCAGAACCTCGAGAAGAAGGTCTACACGCTGCCCAAGCACCTCGATGAAAAGGTGGCGCGCCTGCACCTCGACAAGCTCGGCGTGAAGCTCACGGTCCTCTCGCAGGAACAGGCCGACTACATCGGCGTGCCGGTCACCGGCCCGTACAAGCCGGAACGCTACCGCTACTAAGGTCGTCGCCCCGCGGGCAGACACGCTCGCGGGGCACTCTCTCAGTCATCCTGGCCCGTTGACGTTGCCGTCATCGGGTGACACGGTCCGCTTCAGGTGACAGGCTCCCCCAACCAAACCATTTTGGTAAGCGACGTGTCTAGAGCACGTTAGCGGACTTGGCCCTGGCGGGGGCCGGGCATGCACCTTGCGAGAGCCCTGTTCGGCTTCAAGGAGACAGCTCCAAATGGTTTCACATCGACTCGCCTTTGCCGCCCTCTGCCTCGCCTGCGTCACCGCCGCCGCTGGCGGCAGCTATCTGGCGACACGACACAATGTGGCCCAGCGTGCGGTTCCGGCAGCGGCCGCCGCGGAGGCGCCGGCTGTGACCAGCGAGGCCGCGGCTGTGAACAGCGCGTCGACGGCATCCGCACCGGCCGGTGCCGCCAGAACCGCCCCGACTGCGCGCCAGGCGCCGCTGCCGCGTCAGTCGGCACGCCCCGCGACCCCGCCCACGCCGGTGGGGACCGCTCGCACCGAAACCACGTCCACCACCGAACGCACCCCTGTCGTCGAACCGCCCGCCGTGGCCCGCGTCGATGAGCGGCCGGCGGAACCGGTGCGCGAGGTCGAGCCACCAGCCCCGACGTTCGAGGAACTCACCGTTGCAGCCGACTCGGTGATTGGCCTGCAGACCGAGACGACGCTGAGCAGTGAGCGGGCGCGCGTCGAAGACCGCGTCGAGGCACGCGTCGTACGCGACGTCCGTGCCGGCGGACGCGTCGCGATTCCGGCTGGCAGCCGCGTACTCGGGTCGGTCGTCATCGTGGAGCGCGGCGGCAAGATGAGCGATCGTGCACGCCTCGGCATCCGCTTCCATACCCTGGCCCTCAGTGACGGATCGCGGGTGCCCATCACCACGGAAACGATCTATCGCTTCGGTGACGCGCCAGGCGACAACAGCGCGAAGAAGATCGGCGGCGGCGCAGTGGCCGGTGCCATCCTCGGCGCGATCATCGGCGGCGGCAAGGGCGCGGCCATCGGCGCCACCACCGGTGCCGCGGGCGGCAGCGCGGCGGTCATGGCCGGTGAACGCAGCGAAGCGGTGTTCCAGTCGGGCCAGCAGATCACGGCACGCATCCTCTCGCCCATCACCGTCACCGTCGACCGCTAGCGCGTTGTCCGGATGGGTGAAGCTGCCGACCGTCAGGTCGGCCCGGTTCCGCGAACCTGAAGGTTCGCGGCGACACCACACCGAAATGGAAAGCGCTCACACGCCAATCCCACTCGACGCACCGGAAGCCGGTCTATGGTGTCAATGCCGGATGGATGGGAGCGGGTGTCATCGGTGAGCGGCGGGCTCGGTCTTATCCAGACCATGATCCGCTCTGGCGTGAACGGCATCGATGACGCCAACAAAAAGGACTTCGGTTCCAATCTCGGCGGAGGCGCGATGGGGTTCTTCAACGACCACGTCGGGTTGCGCGGCGACGTGAACTTCGACCTCGGCAGCTTCGACTTCTGGCGAGCCCCCGTCGGCGTCGTGCTCCGCTAGCGCTCAGTCGCAGAACGGGTAGACGGGACAGGTCGTCTTCGCGGCGGCCTGCACCGCATCCTCGCTGACAATGCGGCTGCCATCATCCTGCCGACTGGCGTTGGCCACCACCGCATAGGCAAACCGCTCGACGACGGCGTCGGCCTTCTTCAGGTCGGTTTGGTTCAGCTTGTCCTGCACCGCACGGACGGCCCCAGGCGACACGAACACCTCCATGTCGTCCGTGACTCCCTCAGGGGCGAACGCACGGGAGTCCTCGAGGATGGTGTTCATGATGCCGCGCCAGCGCCAGATCAACCGGGTCGCGACATAGGGCGTGTCCTGCTGCCCACTTCCGCCTTGCGCCTGCATCACGGTTCCGAGCAGCGTCGATGCGGCCAGGGCAAGACACAGCGTTCGGCTGGTAGTGGCGTTGGGCATCGTCCTCACTCCGTCAGCGCAGCGATGCGCCATTCTTCAGTCCACGTCTCGCCGTCGTCGGCGGTTCGCAGTGCCACGATGCCGTTCAGGGAGAACTCGGCGTGAGCGCCGTCCGCGTCACCTGTCAGCAGTGCCAACAGCCGTGGCAGGTACGGAAAGTGTCCGGCCATGAGGATGTCGCGCGCCTCATGGCGCAGCCGGTCGCGCATGAACATGGGCCTGTCGTCGGGTTGCAGATCGCGCGACGCGGCGAAGTCGGCCAGCGCGTTACACGCACGCCAGTAGATCTCGGCCGTCTGCTTCGCACGCAATTTGCCGCTGTGCCAGACCACTGCCGGACGCGCGCCGCGCGCCGCGGCGGCAGCAGCGGTGCGCTCGGACGTAAGGCGCCCCGCCGCTGACAGCGGACGCCGGAGGTCGACGTCGGGTCCGACGGCCTCACCGTGATGCACCAGGTACACGCGCAAGCATGGCATGCTAGCAGACTGGCGCCCGACGACACCGACCATATGACGACCGGCCCACTCCACCACCGCGACGCCACCGCCGACGGCGTATCCGGATGGCTGCGGCTGCTCTGCGGGCTGCTGATGTGGTGGGAACCGATCGCCTTCGCGATGGTCGCCGCCGGTGCCTTCAACGCCGTCAGCGTGCGCGGCGCGCCCGTCGTCCTCGTGCTGCTCGCGCGCACGGTTGCGGCCGCGCTGTGCTTCGCGGCCGGACGAGCCCTGCTCGATCGGCGCCCCTCGGGACCGGTCCTGGGACAAGTGGCGCTCGGGCTCTCCGGCGCTCTCCACGTGTGTGTCTATCTGACGCCGTACTTCCCGAGCAACCGCATGCCCGGCGATACCCCGCTATACGTCGCGGCGACGCTTGCCTACTACGGCGGCTGGCTGCTCTACCTGTCCCGCTCGAAACAGGTGGCCGCGATCGACCGCTGACGACTCGGCTACTTCCGGTCCTTCAGCATCGCCTCGCGCTTGGCCTTGAACTCGCTGCCAGGCTTCCACTCGGGCATCGCTTCCGCTTCAGCCACACGGTAGCCGACGGCGAAGTAGACCTTCAGATCTTCGCGCGCACCGGTGAGGTCCCAGTCGGGCCGAACGATATCGCTCGGCTGGTGGTAGTCGCGCTCGTTCCACTCGCGACGCACTCGCTCACCAAACTCCTTCGGCTTCCCCAGGTATTCGACCCCCTCGTCCGGATCGAGGGCCGGCACCCCCTGCTTGGCGAAGTTGAAGTGGTCCGACCGGTAGTAGAAACCCTGCTCCGGTTCGGGGTCGGGCCGGACGATGCGCCCCTGTTCGCCAGCGGCATCGCGAGCATAGTCGTCGAGGTCCGACGCGCCGGAGCCGACCAGCGTGAGGTCGCGCGTGCGCCCCGCCACATTGAGTCCGTCGATATTGATGTTGGCGGCCGTGCGCGCCAGCGGATAGATCGGTGCGACCGTGTAGTAGGCCGAGCCGAGCAACCCCTGCTCTTCGGCCGTCACAGCAAGGAAGACGACGGACCGCTTGGGCGGTGCCGGCAGCTTCGTAAACGCCCGCGCGATGTCGAGAATGCCGGCCACGCCCACGGCGTTGTCCTTTGCCCCGTTGTAGATGGTGTCGCCGTTGACGGCAGCGCCGACGCCCATGTGATCCCAGTGCGCGCTGTAGAGCACGTACTCGCTCTTCAACTTCGGATCGCGGCCGTCGAGCCTCGCCACCACGTTCTTCGAGTCGATCGTGCGCAGCG
The DNA here is from genome assembly GCA_943328785.2 of Bifidobacterium breve. Lineage (GTDB taxonomy): Bacteria > Acidobacteriota > Vicinamibacteria > Vicinamibacterales > CAVVIG01 > CAVVIG01. Next base: position 13,264 of record CALQBJ020000065.1, on the reverse strand, counting down.
TGTTCGTGATCGTCATCGACGCCTTCACGCCGAGCGGCACCGGCCGGAATTCCCGTGTCGAGGCCTGCGACTTCAGCGTGCCGAAGTCCTGACCCCCGAGCCGCAGCAGATCGCGCGCCTTGTCGACGGTGATCCACGCTTCGATGGCCGCGCGTTTCATGTTCTTGTCGGGTGTCACGAGATCGAACTGCTCGAACACCTTGGCCTGCACGACACTGAACGGGTAGCCGGCCGACTCGGTTTCGTGCACGAGCAGCACACCGGCGGCGCCCTTCGACGCGGCCATCTCGAACTTGTAGGTCCACCGGCCGTAGTAGGTCATGGCACGGCCGCCGAAGACCTTCGGGTCGAGTGCGCCGGGATTGTCGGGGTCCTGCACCGGCGGATCGTTCACCAGCATGACGAGCGTCTTGCCGGTGACGTCGAGCCCCTTGTAGTCGTCCCAGTCGTATTCGGGCGCGACCACGCCGTAGCCAACGAACACCACGTCCGAGTTGTCGATGGCGGCGCTGGGAGCCACATGCTTCGTCCACGCCACCACGTCGTCCTTCCAGGCGAGACGCTGCTCCTGCGCGCCCTTGCGGAAAATCAACGGGGCCGGCGCCGGCGTGATGCCGACGAGCGGCACCTTCTGCACGAACGTCCCGTCGGCATTGCCGGGCTTGAGGCCGAGCTTGCGGAACTGGTCGGTGATGTAGGCGACCGTTAATTCCTCGCCCTTCGTCCCAGGGCTGCGGCCCTGGAACTCGTCGGAGGAGAGGGTCTTCGTGTGGGCCAGCACGGCGTCGATGTCCGGTTCGGGCAGGTCGCCGATCGGGGTGCGCTGGACCGTGGGCGTCGGACCGGGTGCCTGATCGGCAGCGGGTCGCTCATCGCGTGTCGAACACGCGGCCGTGTACAGCAGCACGGACGCGAGAACAAGAGCCGTCTTGTGCATCCGTCTATTCTGCGGGCGTTCTACAATATTGCCAACCAATGAGAGTCAGGCGTTTCCCGGTTGCCGCTGCCCTCGCCGTGATTACGGCGACCACGCTTGCCGCACAGTCGCGTTCGACTAATGCGACGCTGACCGCCGTGCCCGGGATCACGGTCGGCCATCACACGCTGCGCGAGCGTCCGACCGGCTGCACCGTGGTGCTGGCCGAGGCAGGCGTGACGGCTGCGGTCGACGTCCGCGGCGCGGCACCCGCGACCCGCGAGACCGATCTGCTCGACCCGGTCAACTCGGTACAGGTGGCGCACGCCATCGTGCTTGCGGGCGGCAGCGCCTTCGGACTCGACGCCGCGTCTGGGGTGATGCGGTTCCTCGAAGAGAAGAAGATCGGCTTCGAGTTCGGCCCCGCGCGTGTGCCGATTGTCCCTGCGGCCGCGCTCTTCGATCTGGGCGTGGGCAATGGCCTCATCAGGCCCACAGCCGACTGCGGTTACGCGGCGGCGGGGGCGGCGAGCACGGCGCCGGTCCTCGAAGGCAGTGTCGGCGCGGGCGCCGGCGCCACCATCGGCAAGTCCAACGGCTCGACGCACGCCATGAAGGGCGGCATCGGCAGCGCCTCCATCGAACTCCCGAACGGCCTCATCGTCTCCGCGCTGGTGGCGGTAAACGCGTTCGGCGACGTCATCGACCCGGCAACCGGCGCGGTCGTCGCTGGCGTGCGCACGGCCGACGGACGCTCGATGGCCGATGCGCGGGTGGGCCTCCGAGCGGGCACCATCACCTTCGGCGGCAGCGCGCAGAACACGACGCTCGGGGTCATTGCCACGAACGCGCGCCTGTCGAAAACCGACGCCAAGCGCGTGGCGCAGATGACGCACGACGGCTACGCGCGGGCCATCGCACCGGTGCACACGCCGGTCGACGGCGACACCGTCTTCGTGCTCGCCACCGGCGCATACGCCCGGTCCGTAACAGCCGGTCAGGTCGGGGCGCTCGCCGCCGACGTGATGGCTCAGGCCATCGTCCGCGCGGCCCAGCAGGCCACGTCAGTCGCGGGCTTTCCCGCCTTGCGCGATCTCAGGTAATTGAACTTCCACCTCGTCATCCTGGCGTCCTACTCGCTTGGGCTGATGGGCCTCGGGCTGTGGATCGGCCGCAACACCCGAGCGGCCGACTTCTTCGTGGCGAGCCGTCGCCTCGGCCCCGGGCTAATCTTCTCGACCATGCTGGCGGCCAACATCGGTGCCGGCTCGACCGTCGGGGCCACGTCGGACGCCTACACGAACGGCGTGACCGCGTGGTGGTGGGTCGGTTCCGCGGCGCTCGGCTGCTTCGTACTGGCCATGTGGGTCGGGCCGTCGATGCGCCGGGTCGCCGCCGAACAGAACCTGCGAACCGTGGGCGACTACCTGGAGTTCCGCTACGACGAGCGGGTGCGCGCCATCATCGCGGCGCTGCTCTGGGTCGGCTCGCTCTTCATTTTGGCGTCGCAGTTGATCGGGCTCGGCTGGATTCTCGAAGTCGTAGCCGGCATCCCCACGCCGATCGGCTGCATCATCGGCGGGCTCGTCATCACCGTCTACTTCGCTGCGGGCGGGTTGCTGACGTCGGCCCGGGTCAACGTCGTGCAGCTCACGGTGAAACTGGTCGGCTTCGCCATTGCGCTGCCGATTGCGCTGCGCTGGTTCGGCGGCTGGGAGGCCGTGCGTGCCGTCAACGCGGACATGCCGCGTTACTGGACGTTCGCCGGGCCTGATGCGGTGAAGTACATCGCGCTCTTCGCGCCGGCGTTCATCGTCTCGCCGGGCCTGCTCCAGAAGATCTTCGGCGCCGAGAACGATCGGGCGGTGCGCGTCGGTGTCGGCTTCAACGCGCTCGGCCTGCTGCTGTTCGCCGGGGTGCCGACGCTCCTCGGCATCATGGCGCGGTCGAAGTTCCCGGAGATCGCGGCGACGTCGAACATGGCCCTGCCGATGATCTTCATGCAGGGATTGCCGCCGCTTGCCGGCGCCATCGCCCTCGCCGCGGTGTTCTCCGCCGAAGTGAGCGCCGCCGACGCGGTGCTCTTCATGCTCACGACGTCGTTCTCGCAGGACCTGTACAAGCGGTTCATCAACCCCGCCGCTGATGACACCCGGGTCCTGCTGGTGGCACGGCTGGCCACGGTGGTGAGCGGCGCGCTTGGCGTGTGGCTGGCGCTTTACTTCGGCGATCTGGTCCAGACCCTCAAGATCTTCTACGCGCTGCTCGGGGTCAGCCTCTTCGTGCCGATCATGGCCGGACTCTACGTGCGCCGGAGCCATGCGGACGCGGCTATCGCGGCGATCCTCGGCGGCGTCGGCGGCATGCTCGTCGTACAGGGCACGACGGGCGGTGTCGGCATCGGCCTGCTCGGCCCGGCACCGGCCGGATTGCTGACCGCCGCCCTGGGGTGGACCATCTCGATGCTGTTCTCGCCACGACCCGCCCGGCAGCCCGGCTCACGCTGAGCCGCCTTGCAAACCTCCACCGCAGCCCGTAGAGTCCGTTTGATGATTCGTCAGGCGACGTGCGCGATCGCGGTGCTGGCAGCGGCAGCGGTGCTCCCGCTCTCGCGTCCGGCCGCCCAGGTCGAGCCGGTGCTCCCGGCCCTGTCTCCGGTCCTCTCGCGCGCCGCCACCTACGTGGAACGGTTCGCCGATCGCGTGTCCGGCTTCGTGACGGCGGAGGCGTACGTGCAGGACGTCTTCCTACCGATGAACCGCTTCGGGTCTCGACCCGGCGGCCAGCGGCCGTACAGCGGCCCGCTTCACCGCGAATTGAAGGCCGACCTCCTGCTGGTGCGTCCGGTCGGCTCGGACGGCTGGATGCAGTTCCGCGATGTCACCGACGTCGACGGCAAGAAGCTGAAGGACCGCAACGACCGGCTGGCCAAGCTGTTCCTCGAACCGTCGACCTCCACCGCGACCCAGTCACGCAAGCTCATGACGGAGAGCGCGCGTTACAACATCGGCGACATCGAACGGAATATCAACCTGCCGGTCCTCGCGCTTGCGGTGCTCGATCGCCGGATGCAGCAGGGCTTCGAGTTCAGCTACCCGAAGGGTGACGACAAGCCGGCCCTGCCGAAACGGCCCGCCTTCGTGCCGCCTGACAACGCGGTGGTCGTGTCGTTCACCGAGACGCAGTCGCGCACGATGGTGGCATCGCCACAGGGCAAGAACCTGCCGTCGAGCGGCCACTTCTGGCTCGATCGGGGCACGTCGCAGATCTACATGACCGAGATCGGCATCGACGACCTCTGGCTGCGCGCACAGATCTTCGTGGCCTACGGGACGGTGGACGGCATCAACCTGCCGGTGCCGGTCGAGATGTTCGAGCGCTACGAGAACAAGTTGAACGGCACGCGAGTCGAAGGCTCTGCCTCCTACTCGAACTTCCGCGAGTTCAAGGTGGCAGTGGACGAAGACATCGCGCCGATCGACGACAAGGGAAAGCAGGTTCGCTGACATGGCCGCGACACCCACCTGAAGGGGCTCCCTACAGCACAGCTCCACGCCGAGTGCCCGACCTGCCTGAAGGACGCGGTCGACGACGCGCGATCCGTCTGGGTTAGACTCTGGCGACCCGTTCGCGCTTTTCCTAGGAGTCCCTCGATGCGTCGTGCCCTCGGTACCGTCTTCGCCCTGCTCGCCTTCACCGCATACGCCGCACCCGTTGCGGCCCAGACCGACGAGATCCAGGTCTACGACGGTGGCCTCGCCGAGCCGGGCACGTTCAACCTGACCCTGCACACCAACTTCATCGCATCAGGCCTGAACGAACCTGCATTTTCTGGTGCCGTGACGGCGCATCGCTCGCTGAACGGCGTGCCCGAGTGGGCCATCGGTGTCACCCGCTGGCTGGAACTGGGCCTTTACCTTCCCGTGTACAGCCGCGACGACAAGATGGGATGGGGCATCGACGGCTTCAAGCCGCGCGTGCTGGTGGCCGTGCCCGACGCCGACTCGCGCACCTTCGTCTACGGCTTGAACTTCGAGTTCAGCGTCAACAACAGCCGTTGGGACACCAAGCGTTACACATCGGAGCTGCGCCCCATCGTCGGCTGGCACCTGCCCTCGTGGGACATCGTGTTCAACCCGATTCTCGACACCGCCTACGACGGCCTGACACAGCTCGACTTCGCGCCGTCGACGCGGGTTGTCTACAAGAAGTCGGCGCAGCTGGGACTGGGCCTTGAGGAATATGCCGACTTCGGCCCGCTGAACGGGTTCTACTCGGGCGGCAACCAGGGGCACCAGTTGTTCGGCGTCGTCGACTACGCGCTGAAGAACGGGCTCGAACTCCAGGCGGGCGTCGGTGTCGGCCTGACTGACGCGACCGACGGGTTGACGTTCAAGCTGATTCTCGCGCGCGACCTCTTCAGCCGCCGTACCCCGAAGCCCTGACCACGACCTGCAGGCGGGGAAGGCGGGCCGCTAGACGCGGGCCGCCTTCTTCGCCTTGACCGCCCGCCGCACCACCCACCAGAGCAGCAGCACGAACAGCGTCGCCACGACCAGAACCGTGATCCCGAACAGCGCGATGGTGCGGTAAAGGATCGACTGCGTTTCCATCCGCGCATCGAGTGTCAGCGGTGCGCCGCTGAGACGCTCGGTCAGCGACTGCTCCCACGTCAGGATGTTGCCGCGTCCCGGGTTGCCGGCGCCGGCATTGTGGTACGCGATCTTGCTGGGCAGGTGCATGCGGAACCCGATGATCTCGTCGCCGTCCCACCCGGCATTGCCGACCGGCGCGCCCGTGACCGCGCCAACGTTCTGCTTGTAGTAGAACAGGTCACCATCGCGCTTGAAGCTGTAGGTCGACCAGGCGAACGGCGCGGCGGAGCCCAGCGCCTCGACACTGGACACATCGAGCTGCACGTGGACGTAGCGGCGATTGCTGCGGCGTGACAGCGTGACGCGAGTCACCTTCGCCTGAGGGCTGTCGAAGAACGCGCGGACCGCGTCGCGGTCGGGCTGCTTGCGGGGGTCGGTGTCGAAGTGCGACCCGCGCAGCGCATTGAGCGCCGGCACCGAACTGTTCACGTAGAGGGTGGCTGTACCGTCGAGCGACAAGTACAGCTCCTCTTCGTACTCGTACGCCTTGAACAGGCCACCCACGCTGCTGCACGCGGAGAGCATCATCACCACGAGCAAGGCCACCGCCGACCGGATCCTCATTATTCTCAATGATATAGTCAAATTCGATCTCCCTGATGACCTCAAAGCCCTCCCTCTACCTGATCGACGGCAACTCGCAGATGTACCGCGCGTATCACGCGCAGATCCGGACCGGCGAGGGCACCTTGCTCCGCAACGCCGGCGGCATCCCCACGAATGCGGTCTACATCTTCGTGAACATGCTCCGGAAGTTGATCAAGGAGCAGGCACCGGCGTACATCGCCGCCTCGTTCGATCTCCCCGGCCGCACGTTCCGCGACGACCTGGCTGCCGACTACAAGGCGAACCGCGCGCCGATGCCGGACGACCTCGCGAGCCAGATCCCGCTCGTGCATCAAGCCTGCGAGGCGCTGGGCGTGCCGATCATCACGTACGAGGGTTATGAAGCCGACGACGTGGTCGGCACCATGGCCATGCGCGGCGTGACCAACGGCTACGACGTAGTGATCATCACGAGCGACAAGGACTTCTACCAGTTGGTGCAGGAGCACCTCCGGATCTTCAACCCGCGCGATGACGGCGCCTGGTACGACCCGGCTGGCGTGAAGGAGAAGTTCGGCGTGCCGCCCGAGCAGGTGGTGGACGTGCTGGCCCTGATGGGCGACGCCGTCGACAACGTGAAGGGTGTGCCTGGTATCGGTGAGAAGGGCGCGCGCGATCTCATCACCACCTGGGGCTCGCTCGACGCGCTGCTCGAGCACGCCTCGGAGGTGCCGCAGAAGAAGTATCGCGAGGCGCTGCTGGCGCACGCCGCCGAAGCCATCCATAGCCGTGAGATGGTGCGCATCCATACCAGCGTGCCCGTGGCGTTCGACATCGACCAGTTCCGCTACCGCGGCCCCGACCGCGACGCGTGCTACACGCTCTTCACCGGGCTCGGCTTCCGCTCGCTGACGATGGAGTTCGCGCCGACCGCGGAGACGGTGACGAAGGACTATGCGCTGGTCACCGACGCCAGCGCGCTCGATGCGCTCGTCGCTGAGATTCGCGAGGCGGGGCGCGTGGCGATTCGTGTGCTGTCGGACCAGGACGCCGCCATCCGGTCAGGCATCGTCGGCATCGCCGTGGCGACGCATGCGCGCGCGGCGCGCTACATCCCGATGCGCCACTCGGGGATGCACACAGGTCCGCAGTTGACCGTGGCCGACGCGCTGGCGAAGCTGGCGCCGGTGCTGGAAGATGCACTGATCGAGAAGGTCGGGCACGATCTCAAGTTCGACTCGATCGTACTGGCACGCCACGGCGTCACCCTGCGCGGGCTCGGACTCGACACCATGCTCGCGAGCTACCTGCTCGATGCGACGCGGTCCGGTCATCCGCTCGAGGGAACGGCCCTCGAGCATCTGGGCTACAAGGCGCTGACCGAGGACGAGCTGTGCGGCCGCGGCGCGAAGGCCACCCCGCTCGTTGATCTGCCGCCCGATGCGACGCTGAACTTCGCTGGCGAGCGGGCCGACCTGGCCCTGCAGCTGGCCGACGCACTCGCGCCGACGCTGAAGGAGGCGGAGCTGGACGGCGTCTACGCGACGCTCGAACGGCCGCTCGTGCCGGTACTGGTCGACATCGAACGGGCCGGCGTGAAGATCGACTCCGTGGCGCTGGCCGCGCAGTCGCAGCGGCTCGAGAAGGACCTCGCCATCTACAACGCGCGGATCTTCGAGCTCGCGGGAGAGCCGTTCAACATCGCCTCGCCGCAGCAGTTGTCGCGCATCCTGTTCGACAAGCTGCAGCTGCCGGCCCTGCGGCGCAACGCCAAGACGAAGACCGCCTCCACCGCCGCCGACGTGCTCGAAGAGCTCGCCGCCTCGCACGACCTGCCGCGCCTCGTCCTGCAGTGGCGTGAGCTGACGAAGCTGAAGGGCACGTACATCGATGCGCTGCCGCTGCTGGTCAATCCGGAAACAGGACGACTGCACACCTGCTTCAACCAGGCGGTGGCCGCCACCGGCCGGTTGAGCAGCAGCGACCCGAACCTGCAGAACATCCCGGTGCGCACCGAACTGGGGCGCGAGATCAGGCGCGCGATCATTGCCGAACCCGGCTGCGTCCTCATCTCGGCCGACTACTCGCAGATCGAGTTCCGCGTGCTGGCGCACCTCGCCGACGATCCGGTACTGGTGGACGCGTTCCGGGACGGGGCCGACTTCCACGAGCGGACGGCGCTGAAGATCTTCGGCACCGACAGCGGCCGCGACCCGCACGATCTGCGCAGCACGGCGAAGATGGTGAACTACGCGCTGCTCTACGGGAAGACAGCCTTCACGCTGGCCAAGGACATCGGCGTGACGCCGCAGGTGGCGCAGGAATTCATCGACGCCTACTTCGCCGGGTTCCCGCGGGTGCGCGCCTTCATCGACGGCACGCTCGAGGCGGCCCGCACGTCAGGGGTCGTGAAGACGCTGTACGGCCGGCGCCGCCTGGTGCCGGAGCTGAACAGCCGCAACCAGCAGATCCGTCAGGCGGCCGAGCGCGAGGCGGTGAACATGCCCATCCAGGGAACCGCGGCGGACATCCTCAAGCTGGCGATGGTCGACACGCACGCCGCCCTCGGCCGCATTCCCACGGCACGAATGATCCTCACGGTGCACGACGAACTGCTGTTCGAAGTGGCGGCAGAGCACGCCGACGACACGGCCGCCCTCGTCCGCGAGTCGATGCAGAACGCCGCACACCTGAGCGTGCCGCTGATTGTGGACGTGGGAATCGGCCCGAACTGGGCAGACGCGAAGAGCTAGGGAAATCTTCGAAGTCCAATCGTCAATCGCTGAAGTGAAGAGGCCGGAACTCTCGCCTCCCTTCGGGAGTTCAGCGATTGAAGATTGCAGATTCGCGATTCCCTACCGGTTCCAGCGTTCCTTGAACGCCGCCCACTCCTGCAGCAGCGTCTCTGGCGCCTGATTCGTCGTCCGCGCGCGTTCGGGAATGACGGCGCGCATGACGAGACGGTCGAGATCGCCGCGCAGCTCGGCGCCGTGGTCCGGCGCCAGCGTGGCACGGGCCCAGGCGGCACACGCCGCGTCCCAGGCCCCCTGCAGGTCGCCCTGTCCACGCGCGGCGGCAACCACCCAGTAGGCCGCCGTGGTACTGGCGGGGCGTGTGGCGAGCTCTTCGCGCATCCGCGTCCGCACGCCTCGATAGAGCGCCTGCCGTTCGACCTCGGGGCGTGAGCGGGCCTGGCTTTCCACGGCGCTCGCCCACCAGTCGAGCACACGGTCACGTCCGTCGACCAGCGAGGCCGGCGGCGTGTCCAGCACCGACTCGAACACCTGCGCGGCCGCACCTGGCGCATCCTCGAAATAGAGCGTCTCGCCGAGGCCGACGACGTACTCGAGGCGTTCGCGGTCCGCCAGTCGCTCGGGGGACAGACTCCGCAGGCGCTCGCGGGCCGACGTCAGGTCGTCCGGAGACGCGCTCTCCCGGAAACGCTCGAGCAGGGCTCTGGCCGCAATCAGGTTGGCGCTATCAGCGCGTTCGGGGGCCTTGCTCGCCGCCTCCGCCGCGGTGACGGCCCCGGCAAAATCGCGCATGTTGTAGAGCTGGCGGGCACGCGCCACATCGGCGGTGGTACGGTCATCGGCGGCAGCCACCTGGACGCCGACGCCGGCAAGAAAGGCGAACAATACGGCCAGACGGACCATAGGGGTCGATGGTAGCACGGCGGATAGTTCTGGCTAAGACGCTGATGAGAGGCAAGTTACTCGCCGACCCCTGCCCGTTTGGTACAATGCCGACCGATGGCTGAACCTCGGGTAATTCCCCGCGCCGAGCACTCGCTCTCCAGGGCAGACATGGACCCTGATGCACTCAAGGTGCTCAACCGTCTGCGGCAGGGGGAGTACGTCGCCTACCTCGTGGGCGGCAGCGTACGCGACCTGTTGCTGGGCCGCCGACCGAAGGACTTCGACATCGGGACGTCGGCGCATCCCTATCAGGTCAAGAAACTCTTCCGGAACTGCTGGATCATCGGCCGGCGCTTCCGTCTCGCTCACGTGAAGTTCGGCACCAAGGTGATCGAGGTCGCGACGTTCCGGCGGCAGGTGCAGCCTGGCGAGGAGATCGTGCAGGACGGCGTGCCCGCCCCCGACCATCGCCATCCCCACGGCCAGGCGCTTGATGCTGCGGGCGACGAGGGAGCGATGCGCGCACGGGAAGACGCACAGCTCATTCATCGTGACAACACCTTCGGCACACCCGAAGAGGACGCCTTCCGCCGCGACTTCACCGTCAACGCCCTGTTCTACGACATCGCGAGCTTCTCGATCATCGACTACGTCGGCGGACTCGACGACCTGCGCGAGGGGGTCATTCGCTGCATCGGCGACCCCGAGGTCCGGTTCAAGGAAGATCCGGTCCGCATGCTGCGTGCGATTGCGCTCGCGGCCCGGCTCGACTTCATAATCGAAGACCCGATCTACGACGCCATCGGCCAGTTGCGTCACGAGATCGCCAACAGCTCCGCGCCGCGCCTGCTCGAGGAGTACTACAAGATCCTCCGCGCCGGTTCATCAGAGAAGACGTTCCAGGGACTCTCGGCGGCGGGCCTGCTCGAGCCGGTGTCGCAGGAACTGCACGACGGCGCGGGCGCCATGCTGTGGCAGTCGCTGCGCAACGTCGATGCGTACCGCGCGAAATTCGGCTCGACCCCGGACACGCTCACCAACGCCATCCTGCTCGGCAGCCTGCTGACACCACTCGGCCTTGCGCCGCAGTCGGGACGCTCGCCCAGGCGCGACGACGACAAGCGGTCGCGCGAGTCGCTGGCCAAGCTGGGGACCCTGCCGCTCGCCCGTCGAGACCTCGAACGGCTTCGCCAGATCCTCGGCCTGCAGCGACGACTGCGCGAGCTGACCGCAACCATGCGAGCGCAGCAGGCGCTGACGCACCGCAGCATCTTCCGCGAGGCACTCACCTGGCTGGAAATCCACGGCGGTACGCAGGAAACGGTCGAACACTGGATCAGTGTCCTGGCCGAGCGTGGCGCCGATGAGCCGGTGGGCCACGGCACCGAGGACGAAGACGGTCCGGCGAAGCGTCGCCGTCGCCGTCGCCGTCGTCCGTTCCGGCCACAGACGGCTTAGGTCAGGCCGGCCGGAAGGTCGGCAGCGACACACGTCTTCCCAAGAGTAAAAGGGGCAGAAGGATCACTCCTCCTGCCCCTCGATCGTGCAGCCGACTTATGACTGTCGACTTGCGACTTGCGACTTGCGACTAACTACCCGTTCTTCTTCTCGAATTCCTGCATGAACGAGACGAGCGCGTCGATGCCCGCTTCCGGGAACGCGTTGTAGATGGACGCGCGCATCCCGCCCACCGAACGATGGCCCTTGAGACCGTCGAATCCGGCCGCGGTGCTCTCCTTCACGAACGTGTTCTCGAGTGCTTCGCTGGGCAGCCGGAACGTGACGTTCATGAGTGAACGGTCTTCCTTCTTCGCCGTGCCGCGGTAGTAGCCGGTGCGGTCGATTTCGGCGTAGAGCTTGCCCGCCTTGCGCTGGTTGATCGCGGCAATCGCCGGCAGGCCGCCCAGGTCGAGCAGCCACTTGATGACCAGGCCGACCGCGTAGATACCGAACGCCGGTGGCGTGTTGTACAGCGAGCTGTTCTCCACGTGCACGCCGTAGTTCAGCATCGTCGGCAGCGCCTTGTTGCCGGCCGAACGCGCGACGAGATCCTCGCGGATGATGACGAGCGTGACACCGGCAGGGCCGATGTTCTTCTGCGCGCCAGCGTAGATGAGGCCGTGCTTCGCGACGTCGATGGGACCGCTGAAGATGTCCGACGAGTTGTCGCTGACGAGCGGCACGTCTCCGACGTCGGGCAGCGTGGAGTACTCGGTGCCCTCGATGGTGTTGTTCGAGGTCATGTGGACGTACGAAGCGCCCGGCGTGAGCGTCAGCTCGGACTGCAGCGGCAGACGCGAGTAGTTCTCGCCCTTCGTCGAAGCGGCGACGTTCACCGTGCCGAGCTTCTTGGCTTCCTTCACGGCCTTGTCGGCCCACGAGCCGCAGTCGATGTAGTCGGCCGTCTGGCCGGCACCGAGCAGGTTCATCGGCACCATCGAGAACTGCAGGCTCGCGCCGCCCTGAAGGAACAGCACTTTGTAGTTCGAGGGGATGTTCGCCAGCGCGCGGATATCCGCTTCGGCCTTGGCGAGAATCGCTTCGAACGCCTTCGAGCGGTGGCTGACTTCGAGAATCGACATCCCGACGCCCGGCAGGGCAACGAGGTCGGCCTGGATCTGTTCGAGGACGGACACGGGGAGGACCGCGGGGCCCGCCGAGAAGTTGAGTACGCGATGCACGGTGGTCATGAAAATCTCCGCAAAAATCCAGCTCAGGCTGGAGGGTCCGGCAGCAACCAGACACTACGCACGGGCGAACATCCGATTGTAACGGAGCTTCAGAACGGTACGACGCGGACGTCGAGGATGTCGCTGTTTCCGTCGCGCATGGCGGCCACGACACTGGCGGCGGGCTCGCCATCGAGATTGATCCGCGCCACCGCGGCCTCAGCCCCCTCGAAGATGATGTTCTCGGTCTCCTGCACGTTGATGCCACCCTGCCTGAGCTGGTCGAACACATGCGCCAGCACACCGGGACGGTCGCGGTGCCGGACCACCAGCCTGTGCGACGCCGGACTGACCTTCGCCAGGTTCACCACGTTGGGCACCGTGCCGGTGGTCATGTAGGCGCTGATCACCCGCACGGTCTCGGTCGCGATCGCTTCCTGCGCCTGGTCGGTCGAGCCGCCGATGTGATGCGTCCCGTACACACCGGGCAGCGAGGCCAGCGGCGTCACGAAGTCGGCCGTGCCGCCTGCCGGTTCGCTAGGGAACACGTCGAGACCCGCACGGATCCCCCGCTCGTTCACCGCCTTCTCGAGCGCCGCGTAGTCGACCACTTCGCCACGCGCCGTGTTGATGAACATCGCGCCAGGCTTCATCCGGCCGAAGAAGTCGTCGCCGAGCATCCCGCGCGTGTCCTTGCTCAGGGCGACATGCACCGACACGATGTCAGCCGCTTCGGCCACCGCCTCAGGACGGGACACGACGGCGACGGGCAGATCGGGCTGCGCCTCGCCGTTCGCAGAGCGCCGGCTCCAGACCACGACCGACATCCCGAAACCGAGG
>CALQBJ020000064.1 GCA_943328785.2 Bifidobacterium breve | reverse complement strand
CGCATCGGCCATCGCGGGGAGAACCTGCTCCAGCCACTCCGGGCCGACCACCACATCCTGGTCGACCTGTGCAATGAGCGGGTACCGCGCCGCAGCCACGCCGCGGTTGAGGGCAGCAGCCGCGCCACGGCCCTCCCCTTCGATCACCACGAGCGGTGGACACGGCAATGCCCGGCGCACCAGTTCCACCGCCGCATCGCCGGAGCGGTCGTCGACGAGGACGACCTCGAACTGCACGTCAGGCGCGGTCTGCGCCAGCACCGCTCGAACCGTGTCCACGAGTGCCGGACCCGCGTTGTGCACGGGAATGACGACGCTGACGGCGATCATGCGGACGCCTGCAGTGCACGGCCGACCACGCGGTCGTACACCGCCTCGAGCGCGGACACCACCGTGTCGGCGCCGTACAGTGCCCGGACACGAACGCCGGCGTCAGCCACCTCGCGGCGCCAGCGCTCACCATCGTCGAGCACAGTGGCGATGGCGCGCGCCAACCCGGCGGCATCGCCAGGGGTGACGGCGAGCCCGCCGCCGGTTGACGCCACCACCTCCGCCGCGCCGGAGTCGTTGCCGACGATGACGGGGGTGCCTGCGAGGAGCGCTTCGCAGGCGACCAACCCGAACACCTCGTCACTGGACGGATAGACGACGACGTCGGCGGCAGCCAGCGCATCGAGCCGCTCGGCACCTGGTAACAGCCCTGGGACGACCACGCGGTCGCGAAGGCCGAGCTCGCCGGCACGAACGAGCGCCTCCGACAGCCCACCGAGGTCGTTGCCGGCAATCACCAACTGCGCGCACCCCGGCTTGAGTTGTGCGAAGGCCTCGACCAGTATTCGCACGTGTTTGCGCGGCGTGATCTTCCCGAGGAACAGCACGAGCGGGCGCCCGTCGAGCCTGTACTTGCGCCTGAAGCGGGAGCCGTCCGGACGCCCGTCGAACTCACGCAGGTCAACCGGGTTCGGTACCTGTGCGACCGCGTCTGGCGCGATGCCCAGCGCGGGAAACTGCCGCGCCTCAGCCGCAGAGACGGCCACCACGCGCGAGGCGCGGGCCATCACCTCGGCACCACCCAGTTGCTGCAGCACACGCTTGGCAACGAGACGCCGTTCGAACACCGGCGCCGTGCCGTTAGGCGACAGGACGTACGGCACGCCGGCGCGCGCCAGCGCCCGTGACGCCATGATGCCGAGCACGTGATGGCAGGCGTGGATATGCGCCAGGTCGAAGGCGGCGCTGTTGGTGTCGAGGAAGCGCCGCAGCCCGACCGGAGCAAACGCCTGGAGGTGATAGGCAGCACGATTGGACAGGTTGCGAAACACCCGACGGTCCGGAGCACTGCCTGCGGCCGCGCGAGGAAGCCTCGTCTGTGCGTCGAGGGCGTCGGTCGTGCAGAGCGTCACGTGATGGCCGCGGGCGCGCAGGCCGTGCACCATCGCACCGACGACACGGGGGATGCCGCCGTAGGCCCACGCTTCGGGTCCGTAAGGAGCGATGTGCAGGATGCGAAAGGCCATGGCCAGCTGTGGCGAACGTGGCGATTATGCCACCGGCGTCCCGCGCCGGCGGCCAGCTCGATTCTCACCTCGACATCGCTGCCGACCTTCAGGTCGGCACGGCACGACGCTCTACCTTGACGTAGCCCACCGCGTCAGGCGTCAGCCTTCTTCTTCGTGCGCGCACCCGGCTTCGACCGTGCGCGGCGACGCACCTGGATGCGGATGGGCGTCCCCTCGAAGCCGAACTGTTCGCGGAGCTTGTTGACGAGAAAGCGCTCGTACGAGAAGTGGAAGGTCGTGGCGATGTTCGTGAAAAAGACGAAGGTCGGCGGCGCGATGCCGATCTGCGCGACGTACATAATCTTCACGTTGCGCCGCTCTGGACTGACCGGCGGGTTCGCCGCGACGATCGTCTCGATGAACTTGTTCAACGCCGGCGTTGGCACACGCTTGCGGCGGTTCGTCGCGGCCTTGTCGAGCGCTTCGAGCACCTTCGGCGCCCGCTCACCGGTCAGCGCCGAGATATGCAGGATCGGTGCGTAGTCGAGGAATCGCATCTTCCGGCGCAGTTCGTCGTCGAACTTCTTCACGAAGTCCTGGTCCTGGCTCTTCACCAGATCCCACTTGTTCGCCACGATGACGATCGCGCGGCCGGCGCGGTCGGCCTCGCCGCCGATCGAGGCGTCCTGGTCGGTGGCCCCCTCCTTCGAGTCGATCAGCAGGGCGACGACGTCGGCGTCGAAGATCGCCTTCTTCGCCCCTGCCACGGAGACGAGTTCAACGATACCGCCGTCGCGCACGCGGCCCGGCCGCCGCATCCCGGCGGTGTCGACGATGCGGAACTGCCGGCGGTGCCAGATCATCGTCGCGTCGATGGCGTCGCGGGTCGTCCCCGGCATGTCGCTGACCACCACCCGCTCCTCCTTGAGGATGCGGTTCAGCAGCGACGACTTGCCGACGTTCGGCCGCCCGATAATCGCGATGGCGATCTCGCGTTCGGCAGGGACAAGCGGACCGTCGGGTTCGCCGTCGACGCTCGCCTCAGGCTCCGGCGCATCCTTCGCCTGTGTACCCAGAATTCGCACGATTTCGTCGAGCAGGTCGCCGACGCCGTTGCCGTGCTCGGCCGAGGTCTCAAACACCGGCTCGAACCCGAGCTGGTAGAACTCCGGCACCGCACGCTGCGCGCGCTTGTCGTCGGTCTTGTTCACCACGAAGATGATGGGCAGACCGGTCGTACGCACCTCGCGCGCAATTTCCTCGTCGCCGCTCGCGAGCCCTTCCTGTCCATCCGTCAGGAAGACCAGGAGATCCGCGGCGGCGATGGCGCGCTGACCGGCGACGACCACGAGGTCGTGCAGCGGGTCCTTGCTGGCGCCGTAGAGTCCGCCCGTATCGGATAACTGGAAGGACGACCCCTGCCACGACACGGGGAACGCGAGGGCGTCACGGGTGGTGCCGGCAATGGGCGCCACGATGGCACGCCGCGAGCCGATCATCTTGTTGAAGAGCGTCGATTTCCCAACGTTGGGACGGCCGACGAGGACGACAGACGGAAGTTTCCGGGGCATTCAGCGCATTCGGTCCAGGATCACTTAGCCACAGCCTTGACAGCGTAAGTATCACAATCTATGCTATTTATCAGTTTCGAGGAGCCTCTAAGCATGATCAAAGTCGACATCGTCAACGAAGTGTCGAAAATCGCCGACATCACCAAGGTAAAAGCCGAGGTGGCGGTCGATGCTGTATTCGACGCGATGCGAACCTCCATGCAGAGGGGCGAGCGCATTGAACTGCGCGGTTTTGGCGTGTTTCAGGTGAAACCTCGGAAACGCGGCATCGGCCGCAACCCCAGGACGGGTAAGGAAGTGCGGATCCCGCCCGGCCGCACCATCCGCTTCAAACCCGGTAAAGACCTCCAGAATATCGGGTAAGCCACCGAGTGGACCCTCTTCAGCAAGAATCGCTGGCGATGCCGGCCGAGTACGTCTGGCTTCCCCGCCGCAAGTTCCAGGACCGGCGGTGGCTACACCTGCTCCTGTTCATCCTGACCATTGCCAGCACGACGTTTGTCGGCATCAGTCACTGGGCCGCCTTCGCCGAGTCCGCGCATCTTCCGGTCCGCGACCTCGGCCTCGACGATTTGATCATCCGCGGCTTATGGTACAGCGGCAGCGTCCTCGCCATTCTTGGCTTCCATGAACTCGGACACTACCTCGCGTGTCGCTATTATGACGTCGACGCGTCCCTCCCGTACTTTCTACCTCTTCCCCTGATCAGTTTGATCGGCACGCTCGGCGCCTTCATCCGCATCCGCGAACCGATTCCGACCAAGCGAATGCTGTTCGATATTGGCATCGCTGGGCCGATCGCCGGCTTCGCCGTGGCGGTCCCGGTGCTCTTCCTGGGCCTGGCGATGTCGACGGTGGAGCCGTTCCCGCGCTACGAGGTCGTCGGCTTCCTCGCCAGTTTCTCTGGCGACGTGCCGGTGGACGGATGGAACCTTGGCGAACCGTTGCTCTTCAAGTTGGCCACGCGACTCGTTCTGGGGAGTGTGGGCGAAGGCTTCACGGTGAATCTGCATCCGGTCGCCTTCGGCGCCTGGTTCGGCCTGCTCGCCACCTTCATGAACCTGTTCCCGATCGCGCAACTCGACGGCGGACACATTTCCTATGCGGTCCTCGGGCGCCACTCCTCGAAGGTGACTCTGATTGCGCTGGCCTGCGCGTTCGGCATCGCCGTGTTCTCGCCCGGTATCCTGATCTGGGCACTCCTGCTCACGGTCATGCTGTGGCGGTTCGGACGGCACCATCCACCAACGTTCGACGGGGACCTACCGCTCGATGCCACACGGACCTGGCTCGCGCTCGTAGCGCTGGTCATCTTCGTCCTCTGCTTCATGCCCGCGCCGATTCAGACGATCCACATCCTCCACTAGCGCGACTTTCACGTCGACCCGTCGTAACCGCGAACCGTCAGGCTCGCCGATCCGGCCGACCGAAGGGTCATTAATTACATACTGACGGGTCGGCGGTCACACATCGTTACAGCACGGACAGCGGATCGACGTCGATGAGCGTGCGGCGCGCCAGTTCCGGGCGCCCGTTCACGATGGCGACCAGCGTCTCGCGCATCTTCCTGCGGTTCGTCCCCTTCACGAGCAACTGCACCCGATATTCGCCGCGCAGTTTGCCGAGCGGCGCCGGCGCCGGGCCAAGCACGCGGTAGTGCGTCATGGCTGGATCCTGCTGCCGCATCTGCGCCACGATCTGAGAGGCATCGTCCATCGCCGCGGCAAGCGTCTTTGCGCGCACCACGGTGTTGATCAACGAGACGAGCGGCGGGTAGCGCATCGCCTTGCGGAACAGCATCTCGCGCTCGTAGAACGCCGCGTAGTCCTGATGGCACGCGAGCAGGATGCTGTAGTGCGTCGGGTAAATGGTCTGTACGACCGCCTCGCCAGGCGTTTCACCACGCCCGGCACGGCCGGCCACCTGCGTCAGTAATTGGAACGTGCGTTCGGACGCGCGGAAGTCGGCCATGCCGAGGCCGACGTCGGCCGAGACGACGCCGACCAGGGTGACCCGCGGGAAGTCGTGCCCCTTGGCGATCATCTGCGTGCCGACCAGCACATCGATTTCGCCAGCCCGGAACTTCGCCAGCAGCGCCACCAGCGACCCCTTGCGACGTGTGGAGTCGCGGTCCAGCCTCGCCACGCGTGCATCGGGGCACTGCTTCTTCACCTGCGCCTCGACCCGCTCGGTGCCGAAGCCCATCTGCTCGAGATACGGCGCCTTGCACGTCGGGCAGACGTTCGGTACACGCGTTGAGTAGTTGCAGTAATGGCAGCGCGCCCATCGCGCCGCGCCTTCACCGTGCACGACCAGCGAGACGTCGCAGTTCGAGCAGTCGATGGTGCCCGAGCACTGGCGGCAGAACACGGCGGTCGCAAAGCCACGCCGGTTCAGCAGCACGATTGACTGTTCCCCGCGCTCGACGCGGGCGGCAATGCCGTCACGCAGGGCGCGGCTCAGGATGACGTCCGGCCCTTCGGCCGCGTACTCCTCGCGCATGTCGACGACGGTCACCGACGCGAGCGGCCGGTCCATGACACGCCGCTCCAGCACGATGCGGTCGTACTTGCCGTTCATCGCGTTGAAGTAGGTCTCCATCGACGGCGTGGCGGAACCGAGTACGGCAAGTGCGCCCGCCTTCTGGGCACGCACCAGCGCCACGTCGCGGCCGTTGTAGCGCGGGCTCTCGTCCTGCTTGTAAGAGTTGTCGTGCTCTTCGTCGACGATGATGAGGCCGACATCGCGCAGCGGCGAGAAGACCGCCGACCGTGTGCCGACGACCACGTCGACCTCGCCGCGCCGGATGCGCTGCCACTGGTCGTGCCGTTCGCCGTCCGACAGGCCGCTGTGCTGGATGGCCACCCGCTCGTGGAACGTCTGGCGGAAGAGCGCCGCCACCTGCGGGGTGAGCGCGATTTCCGGCACCAGCATCAGGACGCGGCGACCAGCGTCGCGCACCGCCGCCGAGAGCCGCAGGTACAACTCGGTCTTGCCGCTGCCGGTGACGCCGTGCAGCAGCGCCGCCTTGAACGTGCCGGCGCGAGAGAGTTCGAGCAGTCGCTCGAGGCCGGCGTCCTGCTCTGGGGTGAGGGCACGCAGCGGGTCGACTGGCGTGGCTTCGAGCGACGCGGCGGCGAAGGGATCGCGATCGACGCGCGCCTCGCGCACCACCACCAGTCCAGCCCTCTGCAGGCGCGACACGATGTCGGCACTCACGCCACGCCGGGCGAGTTCCACGCTGCTCACGCCCTCGGCGGCGCCGGCGAGAACATCCAGCGCCTCCCGCTGGCGCGTTGTCACCTTCACGTCAGGGTCGGTGCCGGCGGCGGTGAGCGACACCACGCGGCTCGTCTTGTGCGCGTCGGCCCGCTCGTCGCGCGTCTTCGGCGGCAGCACCGCGGTGATCGCTTCGCCTGGGCCTGCGGCGTAGTACTCCGCCGTCCAGCGTGCAAGTTCGACGACGTCAGACGGGATGAACGGATCCGTGTCGAGCACGCTTTTCAGCGGCTTGATCCCCTTGCCGTCCGGCACGGACGACGCCTGCGCGACCTCGATGACGATGCCGGTGAGCGAGCGCGAGCCGAGCGGCACGACGACCCTGGCACCGAGCGCCGGCGCGATCATGCCCTCAGGAACGGCGTACGTCAGCAGGTCGAGTCCTGGGACGGGGACGGCGACGCGGACAAACACGTGATAGTCGTTCGTCGTTCGTCGTTCGTCACTCGTCGTGGGGCCAACGTTCGTGGGACCGCCCATCGATGGGAGCCGGCCGTCGGTCGGTGCCTGACGAGCCAACTACTCGCCGGCCAGCAACTGCCGGACCAGTTTCATGTCCTCCCACACATCCCGCTTCGCGGGCGGGTTGCGCAGGAGATACGCCGGGTGGAAGGTCGGCACCAGCTTGGAGCCGCGGTACTCGAACACGCGACCCCGCAGCCGTGAAATGGGCTCCTGCGTGCGCAGCAGCGTCTGGGCGCCAAACTTGCCGAGCGCCACGATGACGCGCGGCTTGATGGCGTCGATCTGCTGGAACAGGAACGGTTCGCACTGCTCCACTTCGTCCGGCTCGGGGTTCCGGTTCTGCGGTGGCCGGCACTTGATCACGTTGGCAATATACACATCGTCGCGCTTCAGTTCGATCGCTTCGATGATCTTGGTCAGTAACTGCCCCGCGCGGCCGACGAACGGCACACCCTGTTCATCCTCGTCCGCACCTGGGGCTTCGCCCACGAACATCAGTTGCGCATTCGGGTTGCCGATACCGAACACCACCTGGCTGCGGCCGAGCGTGTGCAATTTGCAGCGTGTGCAGGCCGGGCCGATCTCCGTGCGCAGCATCTCGAGCCCCTCGGCGGCGCTGCGCCGCAGCACCATCGGCTCGCCGGCCGCGGGAGCGAGGGCCCCTGCCGCCATGGCAGACTCAGCGGCCTCGGCCTCCGGCGTCGAGTCGGCGACAGCGGCAGGCGGGGCAGCCTTGATGCGCCGTTCACGCCAGCGCGGGTCGCGACTGCTGCCGGTGACGCCGAGTTCGCGGGCGAAAGTGAGATGCTCGACGAGTTGATCGCGGTCCATGGGGCAGTTCAGACTTTCAGAGGGTCAGGCGTTGGAGGTGCGGCACGCCGCACAAGGAGCAACTGCTCCGCACGGTCGAGAATCACGGCCGCGATGCGGGCTTTCGACTGCAGCGGGACGTCCTCCGCGCCGCCCTGGCTGACCAGCGTCACGGCGTTGGTGTCGACGTCGAAGCCGGCATCGGCGCGCGACACATCGTTCGCGACGATGAGATCGACCTGCTTCCGTTCGAGCTTCCGTCGCGCACTGGCGACGACGTCCTCGGTCTCGGCGGCGAATCCCACGAGCACCGCGGGGCCGCCGGATGCGGCGCGACGTTGGCCGAGCGCCTTCAGGATGTCGGGCGTCCGCTTCAGCACCAGCGTGAGGTCGCCGTCCGCCTTCGCCACCTTCTGCCCGGCCACCACTGTCGGCGTGTAGTCGGCCACGGCCGCCGCCATCACGACGATGTCGGCCGTCGCGGCGTGCTGCATGACCGCGGCGTGCATGGCCTCGGCGCCGCGCACACGCACCAGTTCGTGCACCGCCGGCGCAGGTGCGCTCGTCGGCCCGGCCACGAGCGTGACCAACGCACCACGCCGTGTCGCCTCGTCCGCAACCGCAAAGCCCATCCGGCCGCTCGAGCGATTCCCGATGAACCGCACCGGGTCGAGGTCCTCGAGGGTCGGGCCTGCCGTCACCAGCACCCGAATGCCGGCCAGCGTCGTGCCCGGCCGCAGCAGCGCCTCCGCTGCCGCGCAGATCTCGTCGGGTTCAGCGAGGCGCCCCTTGCCGACCCAGCCGCACGCCAGGTAGCCCTCGCCAGGTTCGACGAAGCGCACGCCGTCAGCCGCGAGGCGATCGAGATTCCGGCGCACCGCCTCGTGCGAAAACATCTGGCTGTTCATGGCTGGCGCCACCAGCACCGGTGCGCGCGTCGCGGTGTAGAGCGTGGTGAGGAAGTCGTCCGCGATGCCGTTGGCCAACTTGCCGATGACGTTGGCCGTTGCCGGGGCAATGAGCAGCAGGTCGATCGACGAGGCGAGCGAGATGTGCTCGATGTCGGCGTTCGCGCCAGGGTCCCACTGGTCGGTGATGACCGGGCGGCGCGTGATCGCCTCGAACGTGACGGCGCCGACGAACTTCGTGGCGGCGTGCGTCATGACCGCCACGACCTCGTGCCCGCGCTTCTGCAGGCCGCGCGCCACCTCGACCGCCTTGTAGGCGCCGATTCCGCCGGTTACACCGAGCGCTACGAGCATCGCAGGTTCTCCGTCCCGACGATCCGGGACCTATTCAGCTGGCGTGGGAACGATCTGTTCGTCGGGCGGCGGCGCCACATACGGCAGCGCCTCGACCGCGCCAACCAGTACTTCACGCGCGGCGACGGTCGTCGTCTTGTGGTCGCCCACGTCGACGCGCGGCGTCGAGCCGGCCAGCAACTGGCGTGCTCGCGCGCCGGCGGCCACAACGAACGCGAAGGTATTGGGGAGCTTGGAGCGGTCAATCATCAGAGAACCTCGATCGATGCAGTCGCAGCGTGCCGATTGCGAACTGTCTGCCAGTCTGTGTATGGATAGGTGAACGATGAATATCGAGCTCGTCAGAACGTGCGGACGATCCGTTCGGCATCGGCCCGCATGCAACTCAGCCGGCACCGGTCCGCCTGTACGATGCTGCGAAGCCGGTCCACGGCGGCGGTCAACTCGTCGTTGACGACGATGAAGTCGTACTCGGTGAACGAGGCCACTTCATCTCGCGCCACCTGCAGGCGCTTGGCAATGGCGGCTTCGCTGTCCTTACTGCGCCCGCGCAGCCGCTGCTCAAGCACCTCGTAGGATGGCGGCATGACGAATACGGTGGTCGCGCCTGGCCGCAGGTGGCGAACCTGACGCGCGCCCTGGACGTCGATGACCAACACCACATCGCTGCCGTCGGCCAGCAGCGCCTCTATATCTGACGCGCAGGTGCCGTAGAGGTTGCCGAAGACGTCGGCCCACTCCAGGAAATCGCCAGCGGCGATCATCTCCTCGAAGCGCGCGCGGGAGACGAAATTATAGTCCACGCCGTCGGTCTCACCTGAGCGCGCGGTGCGTGAGGTGTAGGAGCGCGACATGCGGAGCTGGGGCATCTGCTCGACCAGCCGCTCGATCAGCGTCGTCTTGCCCGCGCCGGACGGCGCCGACACGATGAAGAGCTGCCCGTGAGCGCCCGGTCGCTCACTCGACATTCTGGACCTGCTCGCGCATCTTCTCGAGCTCTGCCTTGGCCGCGATGATGATCTCGGACACCCGCAGGCCATCGGCCTTCGAGCCCATGGTGTTCACTTCGCGGTTCATCTCCTGGAGCAGGAAGTCGAGCTTGCGTCCGCACGGCTCCGCGCTATCGGACAGCGTCTGCCAGTGCGACACGTGGCCGCGGAAGCGGACGACCTCCTCACTGATGTCCGACCGGGCGGCCCACTTGACGATCTCCTGCGCCACGGTGGTTTCATCGGCCTGCAGGTCGATCCGGAGCTGCATGACGCGGTCAGTCAGCCGCTGTTCGAGCGCCGCGCGCCCCTCGTCGGCCGCCACCGCCACCCGCTCGACCATCTCGGCCACGAGTGTCCGCCGCTGGTCCAGGTCGGCTCGCAGGTGCACGCCTTCCGTCGCCCGCATCGTCTGCAGGTCAAGCACCGCGGCCTCGATGGTGCTCTTCGCCTGTGCCGCAATCAACGCCGTGACCGTCTCATCGTCGGCCGAACGTTCGCGAATGCTGATCGCCTGCGGCAACCGGAGCAGGTCGCCTGGCGTCAGCGTGCCGGCGATGAGGTTCCGCGCGCGCGCCTTGTCGAGGGCGCATTCGAGCGCCCGCGCAAACGGCTCGTTGAACTCGACGTCGAGTTCGGCCGCCAGCCGCGACTGCACCGACACGTTGACCTCGACGCGGCCGCGGACAATGCTCTTCGATACGAACGAGCGGATGTCGGCTTCGAGCGCGCCAAGGCTCTGCGGCATCCGCAGTTGCAGATCGAGATGACGGTGATTGAGGGCGCGGATGGAGACGG
The DNA here is from genome assembly GCA_943328785.2 of Bifidobacterium breve. Taxonomy (GTDB): domain Bacteria; phylum Acidobacteriota; class Vicinamibacteria; order Vicinamibacterales; family CAVVIG01; genus CAVVIG01. The sequence goes on along the minus strand of CALQBJ020000064.1, from coordinate 7,064 downwards.
TGACGGTCGCCTTCTCCTCTTCCCGCGTCACCGCCGCGAAGCCGGTCATCGATGTGATCATGAAGGCACCATGCGGCGCTCGGGCTTGCGCCCCTCGAGCAACTGCATCTGATAGAGCGAGGCATACGTGCCGGCCGGACGGGCCAGCAGGTCGTCGTGCCTGCCGATTTCGACGATACGGCCGCGTTCGAGCACGATGATGGCGTCGGCGCGGCGGATGGTGGAGAGGCGGTGGGCGATGACGAACGACGTGCGGTTCATCATCAGGTTCGCGAGCGCTTCCTGCACCAGCAACTCGGACTCGACGTCGAGCGCTGACGTCGCCTCGTCGAGCACGAGGACCGGCGCATTACGCAGCAGGGCGCGGGCGATCGCCAGGCGCTGACGCTGCCCGCCGGACAGCCGCTGACCACGCTCGCCAATGATGGTGTTGTACCCCTGCTCGAGGCCGAGGACGAACTCGTGCGCGTTGGCGGCCCTGGCCGCGGCCTCGACCTCCGCCTGCGACGCCGACGGCCGGCCATACGCGATATTGCTCGCCACCGAGTCGTCGAAGAGTACGGTCTCCTGGGTCACGATGCCGATCTGGCTCCGCAGCGAGGGCAGCATGACGTCGCGGACATCGATGCCGTCAACGAGGATCGCGCCGCCGCTGACGTCATAGAAACGCGGCAGCAGATTCACCAGCGTCGTCTTCCCCGCGCCGCTACGGCCGACGATGGCGATCATCTGGCCGGCATGCACGGTGAAGTTCACGCCGCGCAGGATGCGGCGATTTTCGTCGTAGGCGAACGTGACATCGCGGAACTCGATCGAACGCGCGAACGGCGCAAGCGCCGGCGCGTTCGGCCTCTCCACCACCTCGGTGTGCGTGTCCATCATCTCGAAGATACGTTCGGACGCCGCGATGGCCTGCTGCAGGTTGGCGTTCACGCGGCTCAGCTTCTTCGCCGGCCCATACATGAGGAACAGCGTGGCGATGAAGGAGGTCAGGCCGCCAAGCGTGAGGTGGCCGCTCGCGATCTCGCGGCTGCCGTACCACAGGGCGCCGGCCATCGCGAAGCCGCCGAGCACCTCCATGAGCGGCGGCAGGCTCGAGAGCGCGGCGGTGACCTTCATGTTCGTGCGGAACAACTGATGACCGGCACGCGCGAATCGCTCCGACTCGCGCTTCTCCGCGCCAAACGCCTTCACGATGCGCTGGCCAGTGAACCCCTCGGCGCTGATGTGCGACAGCACCTGCAGCGCCTCCTGGCTGCGCCGCGTCGTCTTGCGGACGCGTTGGCCGAGCCGAACCATTGGGTAGACGATGAGCGGCGCCGTGATGATGCAGAAGACCGCCAGCCAGGCGTCGTAATAGAACAGCAGGATGGCGAAGCCGACCAGCGACAGCGTCTCGCGCGCGAGGTCGCCGGCGGTTTCCGAAACGGCCTGCTGCACCTGGCCGACGTCGTTGTTGATGCGCGACATCAACTCGCCAGTGGAACGCTCGCCGAAGAACGACGCCGACTGCCCGAGAATATGGGAGTAGAGCGCGTTCCGCAGGTCCATCACGACGCGCTGTCCCACCCAGGCCATCAGGTAGGACGAGCCGTAGGAGCCGATCCCCTTGAGTAGGTTCAGGCTGATGATGAGCCACGCCACGCGTCCGAGCTGCGACCGGTCCTGCAGCACGTTGTCGAAGATGGTCTTGATGAGCGCCGCGAGCCCCGCAGAGCCGACAGCGTAGAACGCCATCGCCAAGACGGCCCAGCCCAGCCGCGCTTTGTAGGGGTGGGCATAGGCGAACAACCGGGCGAGCGGGGACGACCTGCTCACGAGGGCTCGGTCTTGTAGCCGTGCGGCCGGCGCTGATGCCAGTTCCAGGCGGTGCGCACGATGATCTCGAGATCGGCGAAGCGCGGGCTCCAGCGCAGTTCCGACTGTGCCTTGTGCGCGGCGGCATAGAGGACGGCCGGGTCGCCGTCGCGGCGCGGTGCCAGCGTCCACGGGACAGGCCTGCCGGTCACCCGCGCGACCGTGTCGATGACTTCGCGCACCGAGTGCGGATGGCCGGTGCCGAGGTTGTAGATGCGCGAGGTGCCGGTCTCGACGATCGCCTCGAGCGCCCGCACATGCGCGTCGGCCAGATCGCTGACGTGGATGTAATCGCGCAGGCAGGTGCCGTCCGGCGTCGGGTAGTCGTCGCCGAACACCAGCAGGCCGCGTCCGCCGGTGGCCGCCTCGATGGCGCGCGGGATGAGGTGGATCTCGGGCGAATGGTCTTCACCAAGCTGGCCATCCGGGTCGGCGCCGGAGGCGTTGAAGTACCGCAGAGCGGCCGAGCAGATGCCGTGCGCCCGCTCGAAGTGCGGCAGTGCCCGCTCGACGGCAAGCTTTGACTCGCCGTAGCTGTTGATCGGCTGTTGCGGATGCGTCTCGGTGATTGGCGTCTCGATTGGTTCGCCGTAGGTGGCGCAGGTCGACGAGAACACGAAGTGCCGCACGCCCTCGAGCGCCATCGCCTCGAGGACGGTGAGCGCACCGGTGACGTTGTTGCGGTAGTACTTCGCCGGTTCGCGAACCGACTCCCCGACGTCGAGGTAGGCGGCAAAGTGCATCACCGCCCGAATGTCGTGGTCGCGCAGCGCGCGACGCACAGCCGCCAGGTCGGTGATATCGCCGAGCACGAACTCGCCGAACTGCACGGCGTCGCGGTGTCCGGCCACGAGGTTATCGAACACCACAACCCGGTAGCCGGCGAGATGCAGCGCCTTCGACGCGTGGCTCCCGATGTAGCCCGCCCCGCCGGTCACCAGAACGGATGTGGGTTCAGCGGCCAATGGAGAAATACTGGAACCCGAGCCCGCGCATCTGGTCGGGCGAGTAGATGTTCCGTCCGTCAAACACGACGGGCGACTTCATGAACTGCTTCATCTTCTTGAAGTCCGGTTCCCTGAACTCGTTCCACTCGGTGACGACCGCCAGCCCGTCCGCTCCGGCCAGCGCATCGTAGCTGTGCTCGCAGTAGGTGATGCGGTCGCCGAACACGCGGCGGGCCGTCTCGGTGGCTTCCGGGTCGTAGGCGCGCACGGTGACGCCCATCGCCAGCAGTTTCTCGATGATGGTGATGGCCGGCGCCTCGCGCATGTCATCGGTGCGCGGCTTGAAGGCCAGGCCCCACAGCGCGATGGTGCGTCCGCGCATGTCGCCGAAGTGCGCCTCCATCTTCTCGACCAGCCGCGACTTCTGCAGTTGGTTCACCGCCTCGACCGCATGGAGGATCTGGAAGTCGTAGCCCTCGTCGGCTGCCGACTTCAGCATCGCCTTGACGTCCTTCGGGAAGCAGCTACCACCGTAGCCGATGCCAGGAAACAGGAACGACGGACCGATGCGCCGGTCCGAACCGACCGCCTTGCGCACGGCTTCGGCGTCGGCCCCCACCCGCTCGCAGACATTGGCGATCTCGTTCATGAACGAGATGCGCGTCGCCAGCATGGCGTTCGCGGCGTATTTGCAGAGCTCGGCGCTCGGCGTGTCCATCACCATGATCGGTGCGCCGGTCCTAGTGAACGGGGCGTACACGGCGCGCATGATCTCGCCGGCCTTCGGGTCGTCGCAGCCGATGACGACACGGTCGGGCTTCATGAAGTCTTCGATCGCCGCGCCCTGCTTCAGGAACTCCGGGTTGCTGACGACGCTGAACGGCACGCTCGTCTCGGCGGCGACGGCCGCGTGCACCTTCTTCGCCGTCCCAACCGGAACCGTGCTTTTGTCGACGATGACGGTGAACTTGTTGATGGCTTTGCCGATTTCGTGCGCAACACCAAGCACGTGCTGCAGGTCGGCGGCGCCGTCTTCCCCTTGCGGGGTGCCGACGGCAATGAACACGATCTCGGACGCCCGGACGGCGCTCGGCAGATCGGTGGTGAAGGTCAGGCGAGCCTCGGCGGTGTTCCGCCGGACCATCTCTTCGAGACCGGGCTCGTAGATGGGCATTTTGCCCGCTTCGAGCGTGGCAATCTTGGCCTGGTCCTTGTCAACGCAGATGACTTCGTTGCCGTTCTCGGCGAGGCAGGCGCCCGCGACAAGTCCAACGTAACCGCTACCAACGACGGCGATTTTCATTTCACAATAAGATACTGAGACGGAAAGACTTAAACAAGTGCGCGTCCTTATCGATTATCGCGCGGCGCTTCGCGAGCGAACCGGCGTCGGCGAATACACACATCAACTGGTCCGGGCACTGCTCACGGGTCCTTCGGGCTCAGGCGGACGCACGCTCGACCTGACCGTCTTTTCGAGCTCAGCCAGGGACCGTATCCTCGCGGACCCAGACCTTGCCGGAGCCCATCTGGTCGACCGTCAGATTCCCGTCCGGTTGCTCAATCTGGCATGGCACCGCCTGGGGTGGCCACCGGCCGAGATGGTGGCTGGCGGCCCGTTCGACGTCGCGCACTCGCTGCACCCACTGCTGCTGCCGACCCGCACCGCCGCGCAGGTGGTGACCATCCACGACCTGAACTTCCTGCGGCATCCCGAGCGGACCCGAGCCGAAGTGCGCCGCGACTACCCTGCGCTGGCGCGCGCGCATGCGCACCGCGCCGACCGGGTCATCGTGGTGTCGCAATTCACCGCCAGCGAGGTCCAGCGCCTGCTTGACGTGCCCGCCGACCGCATCAGTATCTGTTCGCCGGGTGGCCCCGCATGGACGCCGCGGCCGGTCCAGCCGAAAGACGGCTACGTGCTCTTCTTTGGCACCCTCGAACCGCGCAAGAACGTCGGCGCCCTGCTGGATGCCTGGGCGATGCTCGCCGGTCGCCGTCCGAACCTGCCGCGCCTGGTATTGGCCGGCAAGGCCACCGAGCAGTCGGCTCCGTGGCTCGAACGAATTGACCGCGCTCCACTGAAAGGCCTCGTGACGCACCTGGGCTACATCGCGCCGGCTGAACGACAGTCGCTCTATGCCGGCGCTCGGCTGCTGGTTCAACCGTCGTTCGAAGAGGGGTTCGGCCTCCCTGTCCTCGAGGCCATGACTGCCGGCGTGCCGGTGGTGGCGGCCAACGCGGGAGCACTGCCCGAAGTGGGCGGCGACGCCGTGCTGCTGGCGCAACCGACCGACCCGGCCTCGTTCGCATCGGCCATCGAGCGCCTGCTCGACGATGACGAACTCGTGGACGCCTGTGTCGCGAAGGGCCTCACGCGTGCCGCGGCCTTCAACTGGGCCCATACCGCTCAGGCAACACTCGACGCCTATGACAGGGCCATCGTCAGGCACACCGCCACCCGGGGTGAGGCCTGATGCGCATCGCCATCGACGCGCGCGAACTGAGCGGCAGGCCGACCGGCGTGGGCCGCTACATGACGGGCCTGCTGCGCGAGTGGACGCGCCCCGAGCAGCGTCACGGCCACGTGTTCCTGCTCTACAGCCATCGCTCGGTCGAGAACTCCGCTAGCGGCAGCGTGCGCACACTGCCCGGCACGGGCGGAACGTTTTGGGAACAACGGACGCTGCCGGCCGCCCTCGCCGCCGATGCGGTCGACGTGCTCTTCTCGCCGGCCTACTCGACTCCGCTCTTCACGGCCGTCCCTCGAGTTGTGGCACTGCACGATATTTCGTTCGCGGCGCGCCCCGAGTGGTTCAGTTGGCGGGAAGGCCTGCGGCGCCGGGTGCTGGCCCGGCGTTCCGCCGCGGTGTCGAGACGCGTGCTGACCATCTCGCAGTTCTCGAAGGGAGAAATCGTCTCGCGGTTCGGTATCGACCCGGCGAAGATTGCGGTCATCCCGCCTGGCATCGACAGCCCGATTCCCGCTGCCGGAGAAGCCGACCCGCCGCATCTACGGCTGCAGAAGGGCGAACACCTGCTCTATGTCGGTTCGATCTTCAATCGCCGCCATATTCCGGACCTCATCGCCGCCTTCACGCAGGTCGCGGCGCGGCACGAGGACGCCTGGCTGCACCTGGTCGGTGACAACCGCACCCATCCGTTCGAGGACGTGACCGCACGCATCGAGGCGAGCCCGGTGGCGCGGCGCATCGTGTGGCACCAATACGCGCCCGACGAAGCGCTGCGCGCCCTCTATCGGCAGGCCCGCGGCTTCGTGTTCCTGTCCGAATACGAAGGGCTGGGACTGACGCCGCTCGAAGCGCTGTCGGCCGGCATCCCGTCGCTGCTCCTCGACACGGCCGTGGCGCGCGAGAGTTGCGGCGATGCGGCGTGCTACGTGCCGCTGGGCTCGATTAGCGCCATCGCGACCGCGATCGAGCGCCTGCTCTATGACGACAGCGCCCGGCGCACTCTTGCCGCCGCCGCCCCTGCAACACTGGCCCGCTACGACTGGGCCACCGCGGCGCGCGACACGCTTGCCCTGCTGGAAGCCGCACGATGACCCTCCTCTCCATCGTCATCGTCAGCTACAACACGCGTGTCGACCTTGAGCGCTGCCTCGAGTCGCTGCGGCAGCATCCACCATTGCTGGCGCACGACGTGGTGGTCGTCGACAACGCATCCAGCGACGGCAGCGCCGAGATGGCGGAGCGCTTCGCCGGAGTCCGCGTCATCCGTCACGATCGGAATGCCGGGTTCTCGGTGGCCAACAACATCGGCATCCGGTCCAGCCAGGGCGAACTGGTGCTGCTGCTGAACAGCGACACCATTGCGCCGCCAGGGGCGATCGATCGTCTGGTCACGCGACTGCAGCGCTCGCCCGAGGTCGCCGTGATCGGACCGAGGCTGGTCAATGGTTCCGGCCAGGCCGAACTGTCGTTCGGGCCGATGATCTCGCCGTTCACTGAATGGCGGCAGGGCGGGCTGGTGAAGGGGCTGGCTGAGAACGACCGCGAGGTGGTGACGCGCGTCGAGGCCATGACGCGGCGCGAACAGCGGGTCGACTGGGTGAGCGGCGCCTGCCTGCTGGTGCGGCGGGCCGACGCCGACGCCGTCGGCCTGCTCGACGAGCGCTTCTTCATGTACACCGAGGACGTCGACTTTTGTGCCGCAATCCGGGCGCTCGGCCGTCAGGTGCTGTTCGCGCCGGACACCGAAGTGATCCACCTGCGGGGGCGGTCCGTGGCCACGGCGTCG
>CALQBJ020000063.1 GCA_943328785.2 Bifidobacterium breve | reverse complement strand
CGCGGCGGCGTCCATGCCCGCGCCGCCGGAGACCAGCAGTGCGAACCCGATCGTGGGCGCCGTCGACGGCGTGACCCCCACCACTAGTCCCTGTGACACGCCGCCGACGCCGACCGTGCCGGTCTTGGCCAGCGCGTCGATGCCGGCGGCTCCCAGCGCGGACGCGGTACCGGCACGAGCGGCACCGCGCAGTCCGGCGCGCAGGGTATCGAGCGTCGACGACCGCCACGCGGGCGCGGTGGGTGTTCCCGCTACGCGGGCGACGGCCGCAATCAGCGCGCGCGGCGTCAGTCTCGTTCCTTCGAGACCAAGCGCCGAGGCGCGCACGGACGCCGCAGGATCGCTCGGCGGCAGACCCAGGCTGCTGAGGCTGCTGTCCAATGCCGCTCGCGACAGGCGCGCCGCAACGGTGCCGACGAACACATTACAGGAGTGGGCGAGCGCTTCCTCAGCGTTGAGCGGACGATGGAGGTCGGGATGGGTGCAGGTGAGCTGGTGGCCATCCACCACGATGGTGCGGGTGCAGACGATGGAGGTGCGGGGCGTGATGAGGCCCGACTCGAGCGCGGCCGCCACCGCCGCAATCTTCATGACCGAGCCCGGCAGTAGCGGACGGTCGATGACGTCGGGTCGCTCGGCGGCCAGCGTCACCTTCGTCTGCAGGTCGAAGACGAGTGAGGCCACGCCCTGTGGCTGCGCGTGCACGGGGCGCGCGGACACGGCCAGAACGCACAGGGCGATGCGCACAACGAGCACGAGCCGATACAGGCTCGCCGGCCGGACGCACCACGCGCTGCTCACCCCGGCATTCTGGCATCAACCTGCTTCGGCTAGAGCGTTTTCCATGTCGGTGTGGCGTCGCCGCGAACCTTCACGTATCAGCAGGGGGCCAATCTCACGAACGACCCGAAGGGCACGAAGATCAGCCGGGCCGGTCGCAGGACGTGGCGCACCTGAAGGTGCGTGGCTACGGCACGCCTGGGAGCGGCGTCCGGAAGTGCCCCCGCAGCGACGCGAGCGCCTTCGAATTGCTCCGACTGAGGGCCGAGCGACACCGCAGCGCCACGCACGTCGAAGATGAAGCGATACAGCGTGACGCCGACCAACGCCACCACCGACGGCTTCCAGCGCCGCACCTTCCGCCGCAGCGCCACGAGGCAGACGGTCGTCGTCGAGGACGCCAATGCGCTCCGGGATGAGGTCCGCATCGAAGAGTAGCGTCCAGAAGCGATTGGAGGGGCCGGCGAAGTGAGGGTCGGTGAGGCGGAACTGCGAGAACTCCGGCGCGACCGGGGAGGCCGCGCCGGAACGACCCGGTCTACTTGCTTTCCTTGAAGCCGGCAGGAACGGCCACCTCTGCGTCGGCCACCGTCGTCGACAGCTTCAGCGTTTCGTTGGTGGTGGTGAGCACCGTCGCGCGGTCCTTCGGACCGGCGGCAACCGCCGGCTCGTCTTCCTTCTTCTTCGCCATGCGGCGACCGAAGCCGCCGATGAGGCCTCCCACGCTGGTCGGCGCCGAACCGCCAGAGGACTTCGCGTCACCGGCCGAACTCTGCGACGCGGCCATCTGCTCTGCCGACTGCACGGCGTCGATCGTGGTCGTGGTGAGGATGGCCGTGCCCTGCAGCTTGCGCCCTTCGGCGGCCATGCGTTCGAGGGCCGGCTTCATCTGCGGATACATCGCCATCGCCGACGCCATGTCCTGTGGCGACGCGCCTTCGATCATCGGCCCATAGAGCTTCTGGGCGTACTTCATGTGGAAGTCGGCGACTTCCTTCATCGCGGGAATGGACGGCGTCAGCCAGATGTCGCTGGTGAGGACCATGCCGCCGGCCTGCTGCAGCGTCTTGCCCTTCTCACGCACGGTGATGGTCATGATCGACTGCGTGGTGGCGAAGCCGTTGATGTCCTTCTTCTCGCCGGTGTTCTTGACGTCGAAGTCGACCTCGACCTCTTTCGCGTTCGGGTCGCGCTGGGCGGGCTTGTCCGCCTCCGGATTCTTGGCGGCCTCTTCCTGCGCCCGCTTCCGCGCGTCTTCCATCTGCTGGCGCAGTTGGGCGAAGGTGACCACCGTGTACGACTTCTTCTTCAGGTCGAGGTTGTAGACCTTCTCTTCGGTCAGATCGATGATCTGACCGCCCGAATCGCCGGTGGTGGTCATCATCCGGTTGCCCTTCAGGGCCACCGTCGAGGTCACCCCATCGCGGGCGGCCTTGCCACCGAAGAAATTCACGACCTTGCCGAGCGGGCCGGCAAGCTGGAACTTGGTTTTCTGATCGGACCGAACGTCGGCTCTCAACGCCTGCGTCGAAGCCACGGCGAGACAGGCGGCGAGCGCAAGAGCGATGCGCGAATGACTCATGGATATAGCCTCCGAGTTCGGATTCTACACCCCCGGCGCTGGGGCACGAGAGACGCGTACGCGGGTAAGCGCGAGCGTCGCCACCAGCAGGGCCGGCGCCGTCGTCAACATCAGCGCCCTGAAGCCAATGTGTTCGTACGCCGCGCCGCCGATAGCCGGACCGAGCAGTAGTCCCGTGGCCCACGCGCAGTTGTAGATGCCGTAGGCGACACCGAACGAGCGGACGCCCGACGCGGTGGTCGCCGAGGCCATGTACGCCAGCGACGGCGTCACCATTGCCGCCACCGGCACCATGAAGACAGCGTAGACCACCGCCGCACTCACGAACGTGTCCGCGAGCGATAGCAGTGGCAACGTCAGGCCGATGCCGCCAAGGCCCGCCAGCATGAGCCGCCGAAGGTCGATCCGGTCTGCCAGCCGCCCCATGCCGGGATGGAGCATCGCCGACATCACCGCCGCGCCGCCCATCACCATGCCGATGCGTGCAGGGCCGAGTCCGGCCACATCGGCCAGGTGGAGCGACAGCGTGGGCTCGACCAGCGCCAGGGCGCCACCGCCGAGCACGAGAGTGAGGGCACAGACCCGCACCTGGCGGTCGCGCATCAGCCGTGCGAACGGCACGGCCTCGGTCACCGCACGATGGACTGGCGGACGAATCCACCAGAAGCCGGCGGCGCAGAGCAGCGCCAAGCCAGCCACCACCAGATACGGCACGCGCGGTCCTCCAACCTCGTAGAGCCAGCCACCGAGAGACGGCCCGGCGAGGAAGCCGATGTTGGTGCCGGCCATGACCAGCCCCATGATGCGACCGCGCTCGTCCTCGGCGTAGAGGTCGGCCACGAGCGCCAGCCCCACCACCCAGGTGACGGCGTCGGCGGCGCCCTGCAGGAACCGGGCGAGAAACAGGAACGGCAGCGTGGTGGAGATCGCAAAGGCGGCGCTGGAAACAGCGAGGCCGAGCGCGCCAGCGAGCAGCAGCCCGCGACGGCCGGTGCGGTCCGACCGGCCGCCCATTGGCACCGAGGTCATCAGGACCGACACCCCGAAGATGCCGAAGAGCAACCCGATGGTGGTTGGCGACGCCCCGAGCCGGCGGCTCAGATCAGGCAGCACCGGCACCGCCATCGAGAAGGCGAGAATATCGACCACCGCGGTGGCGGTGACGAGGACGACGGCCGTGGTGCGTGAGTGGCGGAGCGACGACACCACAGGCCGGGTCAGCGGCGCTTCAGCATCAGGCAACTGAGCGGCGGCAGCGTGAGCCGCACCGAGTCGGCGTAGCCGTGCGCGCCGGTGGACTCGCTGTCCACGCCGCCCCCGTTGCCGGCGTCACCGCCACCGAACAGCGACGCGTCGCTGTTCAGCAGTTCCTGGTAGAAGCCGCCCGCGGGCACGCCGACGCGGTAGTCATACCGCGGCAGGGGCGTGAAGTTGAACACCATGACCACGAAGTCGCGCCGATCGTGCGCCGTGCGCATGATCGACACGACGCTGTGCTCGTTGTCGCTGCAGTCGATCCAGCGGAACCCGCCGCCTTGGAAGTCGGTTTCGTACAGCGCCGGCTCGGTATGGAGCAGCCGGTTCAGCTCCTGCACGTAGCGCTTCATGCCGGCGTGGTGAGGGCTGTCGAGCAGGTGCCAGTCGAGGCTCCGGTCGTGATGCCATTCGCGCGGCTGGGCGAACTCGTTCCCCATGAACGTCAGCTTCTTGCCCGGGTGCCCGAGCTTGAAGCCGTAGAGGGCGCGCAGCGTCGCGTGCTTCTGCCACACGTCACCCGCCATCTTGTCGAGCATCGGCCCCTTGCCGTGCACGACTTCATCGTGCGAGAACGGCAGGATGTAGTTCTCCGAGTAGTTGTAGATCATGGAGAACGTGAGCAGGTTGTGCCGCCACCGCCGATGGACCGGATCGCTGTGCGTGTACTCGATCAGGTCGTGCATCCAGCCCATGTTCCACTTGTAGGTGAAACCGAGACCGCCGAGGTGCACGGGGCGGCAGACGCCGAGGAACGACGTCGATTCCTCCGCCGCGGTGATCGTGCCCGGATGCTCGCCGTGCGTGAGGGCGTTCAGGCGCTGCAGGAAGTCGATCGCATCGAGGTTCTCGCGGCCACCGAACTTGTTCGGCACCCACTCGCCGGGGTTGCGTGAGTAGTCGAGATACAACATCGAGGCAACCGCGTCGACGCGCAGACCATCGAGGTGGTACTCCTCGAGCCAGAACAGCGCATTCGACAGCAGGAAGTTGCGGACTTCGTTCCGGCCGTAGTTGAAGACGAGCGTGCCCCAATCGGGTTGTTCACCCTGACGCGGGTCGGCATGCTCGTAGAGCGCCGTCCCGTCGAAGCGCGCGAGACCGTGCGCGTCCTTCGGGAAATGTCCCGGCACCCAGTCGAGAATGACGCCGATGCCGGCCTGGTGGCACGCGTCGACGAAGAACTTGAAATCCTCAGGCGAGCCGTAGCGGCTGGTCGGCGCAAAGAAGCCGATCACCTGGTAGCCCCATGAGCCGGTGAACGGATGCTCCATCACCGGCAGCAGCTCGATGTGCGTGAAGCCCATCTCCACCACATAGGGCACCAGACGCGCCGCAAGCTCGCGGTAGGTCAGCACGCGGTCGCCGTCTTCCGGCACTCGCGCCCACGATCCGAGGTGCACCTCATAGGTGGACATCGGCCGCTTCATCCAGCCGCCGTGTTCCTGGCGCGTCGACATCCAGTGGCTGTCCTGCCACGTGTAACCGGAGATATCGCGAACGATTGAGGCGGTCTGCGGCGGCAGCTCGAAGGCGAAGCCGTAGGGGTCGCTCTTCTTCAGCAGGTGGCCGGCAGAGGTCCGGATCTCGAATTTGTACTTCTCGCCGTCCTGCAGATCAGGGATGAACAGTTCCCACACGCCCGAGAGCGTGAAGTGCCGCATCGGGTGCAGGCGGCCGTCCCACGCGTTGAAGTCGCCGACCACGCTCACCCGCTGGGCGCTTGGCGCCCAGACGGCGAAGTGCACGCCGGTGGTCGTGCCGATCTGCCGCCGGTGCGCGCCCAGGATCTCGAAGGCGCGATGATGCGTGCCCTCGCCGAACAGGTGCAGGTCGAAATCGGTGAGCACGCTGCCGTAGCGGTAGGGATCGTCCACCTCGGACGACAGCCCGCTCCACGATGTCGGCAACAGGCGATAGTCGGGCACCGACCTCGCCGTCAGCGTCAGCTCGAACAGGCCGTCGCTGGAGAGCCGCGTCATCGGCATCAGCTCGCCTGACGGGAGCAGCCGCACGTCGACGCGCGAGGCGTCGGGCCTGAGGGCGCGAATGACCACGCGCCCCTCCGGCGTGAGGTGCGGTCCGAGCAGCGAAAACGGGTCGGGGTGCTGGCCGACGGCGAGCGCCGCGAGGCCTGGGGCGAGGGAGTCAGTCATGGGTGGGGCCCAACGAACAAAGGGACGATGCGGGTTCCCGCACCGTCCCTTCTGTTGTACTGCCAATCGTAGCTGCGTGCTACGGAACGATCGTGGCGGTCTTGATGAAGTCGAGCTTCGGGAACCCCTTCGCGAGGTAGGTGTTGCCTTCCGTCTGCATCGCATTCTGGTCGGGGCCCTTGCCGCGGGGAGCGCCCTCACCGTAGCCGTCGTAGAGCTGATCGACGATGTCCATGCCGGTGGTGATCTGTCCGACCGGCGCGAATCCCTGCTTGTCGAGGCCGGCGTTGTCGCGGAAGTTCACGAACAGTTGGGTGGTACGCGTGTTCGGACCGGAGGTCGCGAAGGTGACGTAGCCGCGCAGGTTGCTCTGCTTGACCGCATCGTCCTTGATGCGGGCCGGACGCCAGGCTTCCATCACCGACGGGCGGCCATGGATGCCGAACTGCGCCATGAAGCCCGGGATCACCCGGAAGAACCGCACGTCGTCGTAGAACCCAGCCTTCACCAGGTTGAAGAGACGGTCCGCACCGAGCGGCGCCCAGTCGCGATGCACGGTGACGACGAAGGGGCCCTTGCTGGTGTCGAACTTCACCTTGTAGCTGGCCGGCGCCGTCTCCGTGAACGCCGCGGGGTTCTTCATTTTTTCGATCTTGGGGTCCGCCTGGCCGGCGAACGCAACCGCCGATGCGAGCATCAGGCCGGCGGCGCCGTAAAGCACTCGCTTGAGATTCATAAGCCTCCTGTTGGACCTGCCCTGCAGGTTCTCTAATCGTAGCCGCCTTTGGCGCGTCTCGAGATACCGGTACAATCGCGACAGTTCGAGTCTACGAATTGGAGAGCATATCAATGATGCATGCGCATTTCACGACCTCGGCGGGCAGCTTCAAGGTCAAGCTGTTCGACGCGGAAGTCCCGAATACCGTGAAGAACTTCGCCGGCCTGGCCGAGGGCACTCAGGAATTCGTCGATCCGAAGACCGATCAGAAGACGACCCGGCCGTTCTACGACGGTCTCGTCTTCCACCGCGTGATCGACAGCTTCATGATCCAGGGCGGTTGCCCGCTCGGAACCGGCACGGGCGGCCCGGGCTACAAGTTCGCCGATGAATTCCACCCGTCCCTGCGGCACACCAAGCCGGGCATCCTGTCGATGGCGAACTCCGGCCCGAACACCAACGGCAGCCAGTTCTTCATCACCCTGGTGCCGACGGCGTGGCTGGACAACCGCCACAGCGTGTTCGGTGAGGTCGTCGAAGGCATGGACGTCATCGAGAAGATCGGCAGCACCCCGACCCGGAGCGACCGGCCGCTGACGCCCATCACCATTGAATCCGTGAAGATCGAGCGCTCCTGAGCGCGGCCTGCCCCCGGAGTCCGGCTCCGGGGGCGCTTCTTCGCCCGCCCCGCTGCCCGTTCCCTTCCCGCGCCCAATCTTTTTCTGGCACCGCTTCAGGGCTGAGACACGAGTACGGCTCTGCTGTCACAAAGAGTCAGGAAGACGGCGGATAAATAGTCCAGTCAGCGTCCGGACTATTCACCAAGATAGATTGACTGCCTCAGCGCCCAGCTGTTACTGTCCGCCCGTACAGTCTGCTTACCCTAAACCGTCCGACATCCCCCGGAAGGACGCGATGGAATACGTGGAATGCCCCGAGTGCCCCGGCACCGCGAAACGCATGCCGGTGCTGAGCTACATCAATCGGTCTGACAACTTCTATCAGTGCGACACCTGCAACGGTGTGTCGCACATGCCGAAGGACGCCAGCACGCCTCCCACCGTGTTTTCGGCGAGCGTGCTGCGACCGCAGGAAGCACGAACCTAGGCCTCCCCCAGAGGGGGAATGGGCGGACGGAGAGACCAGACAGCGATGCTGGCACTCCGTCTGCCTTTTCCTTAACGCGCCTCTCAGCGATACGCCGTCAGGATTCCCTCGGCGGCATGGGCCCCTTCTTCACCGCGTTGTAGACGGCGTTGACGTCCACGTTCGCCTGGGCACGCGTATAGCAGCGCCCGAAGAAGTCGCAGGTGTCCTCGCGCTTGTTCGGCTCGGCTCCGGCCACATCGTCCACGGCACTCTTGAAGCGCTTGGCGAGCCCGAGAATCATCTTGCGGGTGCTGTCGATGAGTTCGCCGCACTGCTCCGTCACCTGCCCGTTCGGCCACGACGTCGTGTCCGAGTGCATGCGGCAGCCCAGAGGGCTCGACGCTCCGTAGACGGTGCTGGCAAGTCCGGCATCCGGCAGGCCCCGTGGCCTCGTATTCGGCTCATGAGGGCTCCATTGGCACGGTCAGGTGCGTGGTGGTGTTCTCGGCGCGGGACCGATTTTTCAGCATCCCACCAGCTCACGCAAGTGTGCCGATCGCCGATTGGCTACGTGTAGCCGTGCGCTACGCAGACGAACGGGTCATGACGCAACTGCTGGGTCGCTGGACCATTGGCTCAGGCATCGTCGTCGGCTTCCTCGCCGTCGGCGTGGTCGCGGGGGTGCTGTTTGCCACGAGCGAGACCGGGTTCAGGACGCTCGCCGCCGAGCAGGCCGCGGCCGAAAGCGAAGCCAGCCGCCAGCAGACACAGGGGGCGAGCAGGTGGCGCAGGCGCTGTCGCAGATGGAGAAGGTGACGCAGGGCACGGCGGAACAGAGCGCACAGGCCACGCTGACGATGGACGTCCTGGAGCACCTGCGCGCGTTGGTCGGCAGCCACCTGTCGGCCGACGCACTCGAGTCAATGGCAAGCACCACACCGGGTGGGACGGCGCGCCCGACGGGACCGGTGCAGCTTGCCGGCCGCAAGGCGCCGAAGGCCTCGGGGGTTGCCCAGTTGATCTTCGTGCGCGTCGTGCCTTCGTGAGGAGCGCGCTGTGGCGGGCCTCAGCGCGTCCCGGCCTCGCCGATAAGCGCCTGGATACGCGGCTCGAGTTCGGCGCGCGTCATGTTCCCCGGGTGGAACAAGCGCACCTTGCCGGCGCGATCGACGAGCACGATGGTCGGCGTCGCGTCCATGCCGTACTCGACCGCGTCCTCGTCACTCACCGGCACGGCCATGTTCGGCAGCATGTTGTAGTACTGCTTGCGCACCGTGTCGATGTGCGCCAGTTCCTGGGCCGGCGTGGCCGGCGCGCCGCCAGCCACGTAGCCGTAGTGTTTCGTCGGCCCCACCACCAGCAACCCCTTCGCGCGGTAGTCACGTTCCAGTTCGGCGACGACCGGCGCCTGGTTCTTGCAGTCCGGGCACCAGTGCGCCCAGAAGAACATCAGCACCGGCTTCCCCGTCATGTCCGGCATCCGCGGCCCGAGGAACTCCTTCGCCGTCAGCCTCGGGGCGGTCTGCCCCTCGAGGCTGATGAGGTTCAGGTTCTTGGTGAGCCGCATGTGAATCGGCGTGTTGCGGTACTTCGTGATTTGCGTGCGCAGATACGCGATGGCGCTGGCGCGCTGTCCGGTTTCGGCGAGCAGCTTCGCCTGCACCTCGAGTGACGCGCCGAGCGCAATCGCGAGGTTCGAGTCGGAGGCGATCGTCCGCGTCGTGAGCAGCTCGAGCGTGAGCTTTTCCGTGTCGCGAGCGTAGCGCTCGGCCGTGTCGTAATCCTTCGCCACCAGCGCGCCGCGACCGAGCCACGAGAGCGCCGCGAGGGCCTCGGGAGTCGTCCCCGACTTCGCACGGTAGCTCGTGACGAGCGCAGCGCCGCCAGGGATGTCGTTGCGGGCGATCGCCGCCCTCACGTCGCGCACCAGCGTTTGCGCCGACGCCAGCGCCGGCGCGAACACCACCACAACTGCCAGCAGCATCAGACGAACAGTCCGCATCACTTTCCTCCAGGGCGCAGGCCCGCAACCGGGGGCGCGCAGCGCCGCGCTATCGTAGCAAACCCCCTGCGGCACAGCCGGCGCCGTCCGCGCCCTCCCGCTCCTGCTAACATCGGCGACACGCTGATTCGGTGTCTCGTGCCACAGGCCGCTGCTGAGCGCCCTGCTCGGTCCAGTCATGCCTATTGTCTCGATCGTCACCGCGACCTACAACCGCAGCAACGTACTCAGGCACGCCATTGCGTCGGTCCGTCGCCAGACGGTCACCGACTGGGAGTTGCTGGTCATCGGCGACGGCTGCACCGACGACACCGACACCGTCGTCGCCTCGTTTGGCGACCCACGCATCCGCTTCGAGAACCTGCCGCGCAACCACGGCGAGCAATCGTTGCCCAACAACCATGGTGCCGCCCTGGCCACCGGCCGCTATCTCGCGTTTCTCAATCACGACGACCTCTGGTTCAGCGATCACCTCGACGCATTGATCGGCGCGCTTGACGGTGCGGGTGCCGATCTCGCGTACGGGCTGAGCGCGCGCGTCGACGCCACCGGACAGGTACACCTCTGGGGCGACTCCCCTGGCGGCGTCTATCGCCTCTGGCAGCCGGTGCCGGCATCGCTGTGGCTCATGCGCCGTGACCTGTTCGAACGTGTCGGACCGTGGAGGTCAGCCAGCACCCTCTGGGACTCGCCATCACAGGAGTGGCTGCGTCGGGCCGCGGCCACTGGGGCGACACTTCGCCCGGTCAACCGGCTGACCACCGTGCAGATCACGTCGGGCGGCCGGCGCAACTCCTACGCCTCGCGGGCGGAGGCCGAGCATTCGGCAATGGTACGGGCCATGGATGACGAAGCCGCCGGCCGCGAACAGTTGCTCACCGCCATCGCCGCGGGTTCGTCGGCCATGACGACGGCCACACGGCCGCTGCTGCTGGCCGGGCGAGCGCTCCGGGCGCTGGTCACGCGTGGCTGTGCCGCGGTCAGCGTTCCGCCAACGGCGCTGGTCAACGCCGTCAGGTTCGGGCGCAAGGGCGGGTTCATCCGCCACTTGCGAAGAACGCGCGGGCTGGCGCCTGCGATTGGAGACAGTCAATGACGGACGAGTGGATGCTGCCTGGGGCGACGAAGGAGCCGCAGACCGTCGGTGCGCAGACGAAGGAGCCGCAGACCGTCGGTGCGCAGTGGAACCCGCTGGGGCAGACGCTTATCGACGGCGTACGCATCCATGAGGTGCGTCACGTGCCCAAGGCGAGCGGCCGTCTCACCGAGATCTATCGCCGCGACTGGCTGACAGACTCCGAGCTGGTGGACCAGATGTTCCAGGTGGTGATGTCGCCAGGGCACATCACGGCGTAGCATGCGCACGAGCGGACGCTCGATCGGCTGTTCGTCTCAGAAGGCAGTGCGCGCATCGTGTTGTATGACACCCGTCCGGATTCACCCACCCGGGGCACCATCAACCAGTTCTTGTTCGGCGAGCATCGCCCGGCACTGGTGGTGATTCCGGCGCGCGTGTGGCACGGCGTGCAGAACACCGGCAGCACGCCGGCCTGCGTCCTGAACCTGGTGGACAGTGCGTACGATTACGCGTCGCCGGATCACTGGCGCGTACCGGCGGATTCACCGCATGTGCCGTTCACCTTTCCGCCAGCCTGACCCCCGGTCGTTCCTGTGCGCTCGCGCGGCGCACGGCGCGGCGTGACACAGGCGCGCCGGACGAGGCGCGCCCGGCCGTGTTTCGCCTACGCCTGCTTGCGTGCCCAGGCTTCGAGCGACAACATCTTCACGCCGAACTCCTGCTCGAGTCCGGCGATGTCGGCGTCGTAGCCCATGCGGTCGAACCACTCGAGCATCAGCGCGAAGTCCTCGCTGTTCTTGCGCACTTCACTGCTCGGGATCTGCAGGTATTCGAGCGGACGGCCGAGTTCGCGGCCGATCGTCGCCGCGGCTTCGGGCAGCGTTACCGAGTCGCCCGCGAGATCGAGCTCGCGGCCGTTCAGTTCAACCGCGCGCGTGAACGCCAGCGCGCCGAACGTGCCGATGTCCTCCACCGCAATCATCTGCAGCCTCGTCTCCGGTGCCATCGCGCTCACCAACTTGTCGCCATTGAGGAACCAGGGCGACAGCAGGTTCTCCATGAAGAAGACCGGACGCAGGATGACGGTCGACGCGAAGCCGAGCGAGCGGACGGTGTCCTCGACACGGCTCTTGTTCTCGAAGTGCGGGATACCGGTCTCGCGGTGCGCCGAGCCGACCGACGCGTAGACGTAGTGCTCGACCCCTGCGGCCTTCGCCAGTTCAGCGAGACGCTTCCCCTGCTCTTCCTCGCCCTCGACACCGGCTTCCCAGCTGTTCTGGACGGCGTAAACACCCCAGACGTCGGTCAGCGCCTGCTTCAGCGACTCGGCGTCGTTGAGGTCGCCCTGCACCACCTCGACGCCGTTGTTCGCCAACGCCCGGGCCTTGTCACTCTCCGGTTTGCGCGTGAGCGCGCGGAGCGTGAACCCCTTGCCGTGCAGGTTGTGCAGCGTGGCGCCGCCCTGGTTTCCCGTGGCGCCCGTAATCAGAATCGTCTTCGCCATTCGTCCCTCCGAAAGGTCAATTGCCGATTCTTGCAGGTGTCGCCACCCGGCTTCAGGCTCGCTGCCAGAGCCGACCTCAAGCTCGACAGCTACACTGAGCGGGAAAGGCGCTAACCCCGCTACAATGAAGGGTTCGCGGACGGCCGTTCGTCAGGGTCCGTTCGAATCGTCACAACCGTCAGGTCGTCGAATCGCCCCATGCTGAGAGCCGGAATCGTCGGACTGCCCAACGTCGGCAAGTCCACGCTGTTCAACGCCGTCACCCGCACCCGCAAGGCGGAGGCGGCCAACTATCCCTTCTGCACCATCGATCCGAACGCCGGCATGGTCACTGTGCCCGACGCGCGCCTCGCCGTGCTGCAGAAGATCGCGAAGACCAGCGTGGTCATCCCGGCGGTCATCGAGTTCGTCGACATCGCGGGCCTGGTCGCCGGCGCCAGCCAGGGCGAAGGGCTCGGCAACAAGTTCCTCACCCACATCCGCGAGGTCGACGCCATCGTCCAGGTGGTCCGCTGCTTCGACGATGCCGACATCCACCATGTGTCAGGCCGTGTCGATCCGGTGCGCGACATTGAGGTGATCAACACCGAACTGATCCTCTCGGACCTCGAGTCGGTGAAGAAGCGGCGTGAACGCGTCGCGAAGGATGCCAAGCGCGGCGAGAAGACGGCGCAGGCCGAGGAACCGATCCTGGTCAGGCTCGAGGAACTGCTCGACTCTGGCAAGCCGGCGCTCATGCTGCCGCTGACGCCAGAAGAGAAAGCGCTCGTCACGCCGCTCTTCCTGCTGACGATGAAGCCGACGATCTTCGCCTGCAACGTGAAGGATTCGGAACTCGCCACGGCCGACAATAACCCCTACGTGACGCAGGTCCGCGCCTACGTGCAGACGCACCTCGAGTGCGAGGCGGTGGTGATCAGCGCCCAGATCGAGAGCGAGCTGATCGACCTGTCGGAAGACGAAGCGAAGGACTTCCTCAAGGACCTCGGCGTCGCCGAGAGCGGCACCGGCGCCCTCATCCGCGCCACCTACCACCTGCTCGGCCTGCGCACCTACTTCACGGCCGGTGAGAAGGAAGTGCGCGCCTGGACCATCCATGTCGGCGACACCGCCCCGAAGGCGGCTGGCGTCATTCACTCCGACTTCGAGCGCGGCTTCATCAAGGCCGAAACCGTGGCCTACGACGACCTCGTGGCGTGCGGTTCCGTCGCCACCGCGCGCGAAAAGGGGCTCTACCGCATGGAAGGCAAGGAATACATCGTCAAGGACGGCGACGTGCTGTTGTTCAAGTTCAACGTCTAGACATCGTCGCAAGTCAGCAAGTCGCACGTCATCAGTCGCGTGCACCGACGCGACCCATGACGTGCGACCTGCGCCTTGCGACTAACGAAGTTCGTATATCTCGCTGTACTTCTTCGTCAGATAGCCCACGTACGGCCCTACATCGAAGGTGTCCGAGCCGGTCACCTTCTGCAGCGTTTCCTTTGGCGTGAACTTCCGGCCGTGGCGGTGTAAGACCTGACGCAGCCATTCGCGCAGCGGGCTGAACTCGCCGCGCGCGATCTGCGCTGACAGGTCGGGCATCGCCGCCAGCGCCTTGTCCCAGATCTGGGCAGACGCGATGCTGCCGAGCACATACGTCGGGAAGTAGCCCACGTAGCCAAGCGACCAGTGCACGTCCTGCAGCACACCCGACGCCACGTCGGGCACGTCCACACCCAGATACGACTTCATCCGCGCATTCCACGCGTCCGGCAATTCGGCCAGCGGAAAGGCGCCGGACAGCATCTCCTGTTCGAGTTCGAAGCGCAGGACGACTTGCAGGCCGTAGGTGAGTTCATCCGCTTCGACACGGATCAGCCCCGGCTTCACCTTGTTGATGGCGCGGTAGAACGTCTCGAGATCCACGGAGTCGAGCTGGCCCGGGAACGCGGCCTTCAGTTCCGGCAGGAAGCAGGTCCAGGCCGCACGGCTGCGCCCGACGAGGTTCTCCCACAGGCGGCTCTGTGACTCGTGGATGCCGAGCGAGGTGCCGCGGCAGAGCGGCGTGCGCTCGAGCGACGGGGCGATGCCGGCTTCGTAGAGCCCGTGCCCGCACTCGTGCATGCTGCCGAAGACCGATACCGCGATGTTGTCTTCGTAGTAGCGCGTGGTGAGGCGAATGTCGCCAAGCCCCATGTTGGTGGCGAACGGGTGCGCCGTCGGATCGAAGCGCCACCCGTCGTCGGTGTAGCCGAAGCGGCGCAGCACAGACAGGCAGAACTCGCGCTGCTGCGGGATGGGGAAATGCCCGTAGAGGCACCGGTCGTCGACCGCCTCGGCACGGTCAGCCACGGCGGCGATCAGCGGCACGATGGCCTGCTTCAACTGCGTGAAGATGGCGCGCACTTCGGAGGTCGGCAGGCCGCGCTCGAATTCGTCGAGCAGAACATCGTACGGTTCGGCGGCCGGCTCGAAGCAGTCGACGTAGCGCTTCTTCAAGTCGATGGTCTGCTGGAGGAACGGCAGAAAAGCGCCGAAGTCGGACGAGGCCCGCGCACTGGCCCAGGCGTGGCGCGACAGCGATGCGACGCGGGTCATCTCGGTGCGCAGTTCCGTCGGCACCTGCCGCGCTCGCTCGTAATCGTAGCGGGTGACGCGAATCAGGCTCGCCTCGTCGGATTCGTAGGGGAGCGACGCTTCGTAGCCCGCCAGGCCGTCCAGCAGGCGGCCGATGTCCGGGCTGGTCAGGCGCTCGTGCGCAATCCGGCCGACGGTGGCCATTTGTTCCGCACGAACGGCCGCGCCGCCTGGAGGCATGGTGACGGCCTGATCCCAGCCCAACAATGACGAGACCCGGGTGAGATCGTGGATCTCTGCCAGTCGGGCCTTCAGGTCGAGGAAGCGTGTCTGAAGCGTCATAGGTCGCCAAACACTATTTCACAGTCATCGCGCCGGCGCGGACCAGTCACGCCACATCTTGCACGGACAATGTCGAGCGCTCCAGCCAGCCGGATCATTGGTCGTTGGTCGTTGGTCGTTGGTCGCTTGGGGGGCCGGTGCGCGTGGCCTACGCGGAACGGCGCACGATGGCACGCTTTTCATCCCTGTGCACTCCACTTCTGTGGGACCACGCCGATATAGGCCAAAAGGAGGAGCGCGAACGTTGCGACACACTTCAGACGTCCCACGATCCTCGTGGCACTGGACTGCTGCTGCATGCACAGTCCTGATGCTCGCGGCTGGGCTGCTTACTCCGGCGACGCGCGCCACCGCGGGGGCGCCTGGCACCATCAGCGGCCACGTCACGCTCGCGACACGCCTGCGCGGGGTACCGATCGCCACCAATGCGTACGCGCCGCGGGCGGTGACGCAGCAGGCGACGCCGGCCACACCCGAGTTACGCAGCGTCATCGTCTACCTGAAGGACGCGCCCTTCTCGGGACCGCTGCCGCTCTCGCGCACGCAGATCCGCCAGGAGGGCGAGTCGTTCTCGCCGCGCGTGGTCGCGATCACCCGCGGGTCGACGGTGGAGTTTCCCAACTTCGATCCCTACTTCCACAACGTCTTCTCGCTGTCTGGCGCCGCGACGTTCGACCTCGGGCGCTATCCCGATGGCCAGTCGCGCGCGCGGCAGTTCACCAGGGCTGGCGTGGTGAAGCTGTACTGCCACATCCACTCACAGATGAGCGCCACGGTGCTGGTGCTCGATCACCCGTACTTCGTGTCGCCGGACCCGGACGGCCGCTTTACCATTCCCGCGGTGCCGCCTGGTGAGTACTCGCTGGTCGGCTGGCACGAGCGCGTGGGCGAGTACGCCACCCACATCACCGTGTCGTCCGGGCAGACGACGGCAGCGGAACTCTCGCTGCCGGTGACCGAGGCCCGATGAGCGACGCCAGGCGCCCGCCGCGGCTCGTCGTCAAGGCGGTGGCCGTCACGTTCGGCACGGTGGCACTGCTGCTGGTGCTGGTCTTCCTCGTCGTACGCATGAGCGTGCGCGACCAGGTGCGTCGAACGGTGACGCAGAACCTCGATATCAGCCAGCGCATGCTGGGTGCGCTCGAGTCGAGGCGGCTGCACGAACTGCGCATGCAGGCCGGGACGCTGGCGGAGAACCCGACGCTCAAGGCCGCGATGGACACCTACGTCGCCGAGCAGCCGAAGGCTGGCAGCGCCGCCGGCGCGCGCCTGCTGTCCACCATCCAGCGCGAACTCGACAAGCTGTCGGCGCGGGTCGACACCGACGCCGTCTCGATTGCCACGCCGGACGGCACCATGCTCGCCGTGACTGGGCGGCTGGCCAGCGCCTGGCGCGCCAGCGGATCCGGGGCGCGGACGGACCTGGACGACAGCGGGTCCGGCGCGCCGACGGACCTGAACGACAGCGGCGATGCGTTGATCGACGCGGGCGACACCCTGTTCCGTGTCGTGCGCGTGCCGCTGACGCTTGACGACGGCGCCACGATCGGCTGGCTCGAACTGGGCACCGCCTTCAACGCGCGCTATGCGCAGGAACTCGATCGCATCTCGCGCGTGCGCACGGCGGTGGTGAACGGCAGCACGCTGGTCGCCACCACTCTGACGACGCCGCAGGCGCGCGACTTCCAGGCCGCGCTGCGCGGTGCGTTCCGCGGCATCGACCCGCTCGAACTCGACGGCGGCGCCCATGCCTGGCGCGAGATCGCCGGCATCGGCAGCGTCCGTATCTACGCCCTCAGCTCAGTGGACGAGGCTGCGGCCGCCACGCTCTCGCGGCTGAACCTCGTGCTCGCCGGTATGGCGGGCGGCGCCTTCACCCTGGCGTTGCTCGGCAGTCTCTGGTTGGCGCGCCTGCTGAGCCGCCCCATCGAACAACTGTCCTCGGCGCTCGAACAGATGGCCGCCGCGCGTGACCTGACGAAGCCGCTGCCGGCCACCGGTTCGAGCCGCGAACTCGATCTGCTGACGCACACGTTCAACCACCTGATGACCTCCGTGCTCGACGCCGAGTCGCGAACGGAAGCGGCGTACGCCGGCGCCATTCGCGCGCTCGCGGCTGCGCTCGACGCGCGCGATCCCTACACCGCCGGTCACTCGGAGCGGGTCAGCGTCCTCTCGGTCGCCATCGGTCGGGTGCTGCGCCTGCCCGACGCCGACCTCGAAGTACTCCGCTTCGGCGCGCTACTCCACGACATCGGCAAGATCGGCATCTCGGACCAGGTGCTGCGCAAGCCCGGACCGCTGACCGATGAGGAGTTCGAAGCGATCATGGAGCACCCGGTGGTGGGTGCCCGCATCATCCGGACCATCCCGTTCCTGCTGCCGCATGTAGACATCGTCGAGCTGCATCACGAACGGCCGGACGGCCGCGGCTACCCGAAGGGGTTGCAGGGCGACGACATCCCGCTGCTCGCGCGCATCGTGCACGTCGCGGATGCCTACGACGCCATCACCGGCGCCCGCGCGTATCGACAGGGACGCTCCAGCGCGGATGCCCTGCGCGAACTGTGGCGCTGCGCCGGCACCGAGTACCACGCCGAGATCGTCGGTGCGCTGGCGCGCGCCCTACCGCGCATGCTGACCACACCGGTACCGGCACCGTGCGTCGACCTCACCGCGCGCGACCTACGCACCCACGTGCCGGAGGCGATCAGTGCCTAGTGGCCTGTACAGCGTGACCGGGTACTGGTACGCTGCCGCGCCATATGGCGCTGAGGTTGAATTCCGAAGAACGAGCGGAACTTGAGGCCCGGTTGCGGAGTCGGACCATTCGCGTCGAGGCCGCGCGGCGAGCGCGGGTCATTCT
>CALQBJ020000062.1 GCA_943328785.2 Bifidobacterium breve | reverse complement strand
GCACAGCGGTGGTCGAGCGCGTTGCTGCGCGCCACCCGGTGGTCGAGGAAGTCGAGCACGGCGTCCACGACGGCCTGGAGCGACACCGCGTCGTCGGCCGCAGGCACGGGGACGGAATCGACCAGCGACACGATCCAGTCGCGGACGCGAGACGCCTGTTCGGCGCGCTCCCGCGCCTGCGTCCGGTCGTCGTCTGACGCGTCGGCGTCAGCCGCTCGCGCCTCGTCCTCCTTGATGAGCCGTGCCAGCGAGAGCGGGTAGGTGTTGCGCCCCCATCCTGCCTCGGCCCGCGCGAGGACCCGTGCGGCCTGGCCGGCGGTGAACGGCTTGCCTTCCTCGACGCTGATGTCGCCCGACTGCAGGAGCCGGCGGAAGTGGCCCGCCGCGAAGTCGGTGTCCACCCAGTTGCACAGGCCGAGCAGTGCGCGGCCCGGACGCGTGAAGGTGGCGGGGATGCCGGCACCAAGCGTGAGCGGCCAGTTGTGGCGCAGCGCCTTCTCCCACACCAGCGCGACGTGCGCCTCCGACGAACAGGCTACTTCGACCTGGTCGAGTGGCACGCCGGTCGCCAGGATGCGCCGAAAGACTTCCTCGATTTCGGCTTCGCGACCGCCTGCGTGGAACAGCTCGATGCGCGTGCTCTGCGGCGTCGGCGACGAGGCCAGCAGGAACGCGAGCGGGTTGGAGGCCAGCTCGGGGCTGACGCGCTCGGTCGGTCGCCCCGCAAGGCGACGCGGCACGTCGATGCCCTGGATGGTGAAGGCGCGTGGCAGCAACTTCTCGCCGGGCAGCGTGTCGAGCAGGCGCCGCTGCAGCGGACTCCAGTTCGCGTCGGGCAGTTCGGTCCAGCAGTCGTCCTTCTGTACGGGACACCAGTCCGGATGCTTCACGGCTTCCTCGTACACCGTGGCCATGTCGGCTCGGTGGTGCTGCGCGAGGAACGCCTCGTAGCGGTCGAGCAGCGCCACGAGTTCGGCCTGCTTCGCCGTGGACGTGAAGGCTTCGGGCTTCAGGTCCGCGGCGCGGACGCCGGCCATTCGCAGTTCGCGAAGAGTGACCCACAGCGCCTGCGCGAGCGTCGGATGGCCCGCCAGTGGACGGAAGTAGCCGCCAGCTTCCGGCAGCTCCATCAGCAGCCGCATCATCAGCGCCGGGCCGAGCGCTTCTTCGGAGGGGTCGATGCCGCGTTCAACCAGGAACGGCGCGCCCATGCGGAGCGCGAGGTCGAGCGGCGTGACGAACCGAAGGTTCAGCCAGTTCGTGCCGTCCAGCACCAGCCGTTCACCGAGGGTGAGGCCGATGGCGTGCGTCGGTACCACGATCCACTTGGACCGAGTCGGGAATTGCTGACAGCAGTCCTTCAGTTGCTCGACGAACGGGTCCACGGCACCTCAGCAGTTGGGTTACGCAGGGCGATACTATCCCGCGCACGTTGTTGCCACGCACTATTCGGCTACGCCATGCGGAATGGGAACGCGCTAGCGCGGTTTCGAGACCGGTGTAGTGTCCGCCTTTAGGCGGACCCCAGAAAGTCCGGCTAAAGCCGGACACTACGTACGAAACGGCGCTAGCCTTGCGCCGCGAATGCACTCAGGTGCACAGTCTGGTTGTCGACGATGAGTGCCGCTCCATTGAGCCGCTCGCTCGACAGCCGCATGTCCATTCCGACACCAGTGGACGGGAACATCGACGGCAACGCGTTGACGAAGTCGGCCACGCGGTCGGCATGGCGTTCGAACACGTCCGCCATCGCGCCAGTCTCGGAGTCGGTGCCAAGGCTGGACGCCTTCGCGGCAATCGCCCCCCACACCTGCCCCTGGTCCGAGTGGCGGCTCCCCTCGCGATGCATCGACTCGGTGACGGTGCGCATCTTCGCGGCGCGCCCCTCGGCGAAGTGCGTGCGCGGCGACGACGAGAAGTCGCGCGAGACGCGGCGCCAGCGTCCCGACTCGACGCACGACACGGGAATGACCAGGTCGGACACGGGCGGCACCAGGATGGTGAGGTTCAGCACGCGGTTCTGCTTCGCACCGAGCAGTTCCTCGCCGTCCAGGAGCAGCACGCGGGTGAGGCCGTCGTTGCGCAGCGACAGTTCGGGCACGGTGCCAGCCTGGCCGACCTCCGTGATGCGCACGGTCCCCCCAGCCATGGCTTCGTCGAGCGTCAGGTAGTCGGGTGTGCGCTCGCCCTTCGCGATGAGCGGGAACATCGTCAGGTTGCGGAACGCGTGCGCGGCGGCGAGGTCGACGGCGTTCAGTGCGGTGGCGACGGGCGAGGTGTTCATGAGGGGCTCCTGACAAGGGACAAGCTTTGGGCTCTCGGCTCTGGGCGTGGTCACGCGGTCACGCGGCGAACGCACCTTCTCCTGTGACACGGGTCGAGCCCGCCATACGACGGGCGCGGAGGCGCTGCTGCAGCGCGCGGTAGCACTGGAAGCAGAGCGTGTGGTCCGGGTCGGTCTTCACGACCTGGCGGTAGCGGAACAGCGGCCGACGCCGGCTGCAGCCGAGACAGAGCCGGCGGGTCGGGGCCAGCCCGGGCGGGACCCGCGCGGTTTCGGCGACGACATGGGCGTGCACGTGACGAGACGCTCGACCGCTCATACTCACCTCCGGTTCGTGTCTGAAGCCAGGCGAAGGGAACTGCCCACGCGTGCGCGAAAGGCGCGACGACGTGATGTGCCCAGACTACGGGAGGGGTGTGTCAGGACTGGTTATACGCTGAAGCTTCGCTTCAGGGTCGTTGGTCGTTGGTCGTTGGTCGTTGGTCGGGCGGCGATGGGCTCTTGGCGGTCGGCCCGGGGAGTACCGTGACGAACCCGCTCCGCGACTCTGGTAGGCTCGCGGCATGGAGATGACGGAACGAGACCGCGCGATCCAGGCTCTCCAGGCACTGCCTGAACACGCAACCATCGAAGACGCAATCGAACGCTTGTGCTTCATCGCCAAGATTGAAGAGGGGCTGCGGGAGTCGGAGGCGGGTCAACTGCTCTCTCACGAAGAGGTCAAGCAACAGTTCCGCTCGTGAAGGTCATCCGATGGACGCCGCGTGCGACAGCCAACCTTGCCGGAGTCTGCACGTCGAGGCGCCTGGTCGATGAGGGGGAATCGGGCTCTGGGCCCAGGCACGGGCGATGAACTCCGCTTTTGACGCTTCTACGTCTCTGACGTATATTGTGAGTCCAGCGTGCTGACATTTGTCGAGACCAGACTGTTCACCTCGCTGGTTGGTCAATATCTGTCCGACGACGAGTACGCCGCTCTGCAGCAGACGTTGACGGCCAACCCCGATGCAGGTGATGTGATTCGAGGGTCGGGCGGGGTCCGCAAGCTTCGCTGGGGAATCGCGGGCCGTGGAAAGCGCGGCGGGATCCGGGTCATCTACTACCTCCGGTCACGGCAGGGAGAGGTGTGGATGCTCACGCTCTACGCGAAGAACGAAGCGGACAGCATCCCCGGACACGTCCTGAGAGAGATCAAGGAGGAGATCGATGGCGGCGCCTAAGCGGAATGTCGGGCGGGAAATCCTGGAGGGGCTCCGCGAACTCGAGCGGGGCGAGCACGGCCGCGTAACCACGGTGCCGTCAGTGGCGACCATCCGGGAGGGCACTGGACTGTCGCAACCCAGGTTCGCTCAGCTTCTGGGTGTCTCCGTTCGCACGCTGCAAGAGTGGGAACAGGGCCGGCGGGCGCCCTCCGGCGCGGCGCGGACGTTGTTGCTGATCGCCGCCAGGAACCCGAGCGCCTTGATCGAAGTGGCGTAGGCCGTTGCTCCGCGAACACAGGCGCGGGACACAACCGATGCAGCCTCCCATCCCTCTCCCGCTCGGACGCCTGGTCCCACCGCTAGAGCTGTTCACCCACCCGAGCACGCTGCACGGACAGGCCCACGTGGCGCGCGTGATGGTGCATGCCTTCCGGCTGATTACGGCCACGGGTTGGCACGACGAAGCGCCGCGCCTGTGGGCGGCTGTCTACCTGCACGACCTCGCACGCACCCACGACGGCCGATGCCACCGGCACGGCGCTGACGCCATGCAGAGGTTCGACTCCATGCCGGAGCTTCGGGAGTTGTTCAGTACGGGTGGTGTCGCCGACGCCGACTACGACATCATTCGCACGGCGGTGGTGCATCACTGCCTGCTCGAGGAACTCGACCGGTCGCATCCGCACTGTCGCCTGACATCGCTGCTGAAGGATGCCGATGGCCTCGACCGCGTGCGACTGGGCGATCTCGACCCGCTGTTCCTGCGTAATGACGAGTCGCGAGCCATGGTGCCGTTCGCGCACGCGCTCTACGACGGGACATGGGGCCGGATTCCGGTCGGCGACGGGCACTTCGAGGAGTTGTGGTCGAGAGCGTCAGGGCTGGCAGTCAACGAGGCCTGAGATTCCGTGGGCCGGGGCGGCCTCAGTCCGATCAGGCAGGAACATCGAGACTGCGCGCGGCAAACTCAAGCACCGCCCGGATCTGGTCAGGTGTGACCGAAAACTGCTCCACCACCTCGTCGATGGACATCCCGTCTTCCAGATTCTCGAAGACGATGGCCACGGGTGTACGCGTGTTCTTGAAGACCCACGCCCCGCTGACCTTCCCCGGGACGCTCTCGACCGCTGGACACTGGGACCAATCGAGCAGAGCCATGTTCCAATCCTTCCAACTCAGATTAGAGGCGCCGACCACCAGATAGCGGACGTCAGCCGCGGAGAAGGCGCGCAACAGATCGACACAGTCCTGGTTCATCAGGCTTCCGTCCGAGGAGTTCACACTGCTCGACCGACAACTGCCAGGCAAACCGGACACGTTCGCCCGGCGCCATGCGGCGCCAGTACTCGGCATCGTGGCGGTCCGCCTCGGCGTTCGACCCGAATCGTCGAGCCGTGATGTTCGCGCGAGTCACGGGGGGCACGGAGGCAGTATAACGGGACTCACAACCACCGACCCAGTGCCCAAGCCGGCGTTGGCACTCGCCCACCGCTCTTGTCGCAGCCCCCTGAAACCCATAGAGTACGGAATCGCATGCCCCCTTCCCCGTCCTCGACGGAAGCCGCCGCGTTCCAGGCCACCCTCGAACTGTTCCAGGTGGGGCTGGACCTGATGCGGCAGAACCTTCGGCGTCGCCACCCGGACTCGAGCGATGAGGCCATCGAGCAGCGTCTCGGACAGTGGCTTCGTGAGCGTCCGGGCGACTGCGGGCGCTGCTCCGCAGGGCCTCGGCCGACGACCTCGCGCTGGCGCGCGACTCGGCCGCCCTCATCGCGAATCGTGGCTTTCACAGGGGGCGTTCGCTCTGGGCAGAGTTGGAACAGCTGACCGCCGCCGTCAATCCGGGTCGGTAGAAGCAGCCTCCCATAAATGCCGTTGACTCGAATCAACGAATGTCCATATAGTGATTGACGTGGCCGCGCGGTGCGGCCCGCAACATCCCGAGTAGCTTCGCCGTGCGCGGAGCTCGGCAACCGGGTGGGACACATCAACGGTGCCTGCCTCGTATTGCTACGAGGCGATGTGGCCTGACGCGAGGCGTCAGGCAATACGCGTGTCCGGGCAGTTCGATCTGCCCTCTCGGGGTGCATCAGCCAGCGTTGCTGGCGGAAGGCATCCATGCATCCTCACAGCGTCCCGCAACAGCACGCGGCAGGGTTCCCATATTTCTCCGGACTCAACCCGGAGGGCCCCCACCGCCCGTACGTCGACCACCTCCTGGCCAACTCCCCGCGCTGCCCGGCCTGCGCTGGAGGAGGGCCTCCGTTCCGGACGTGCCCGACCTGTGGCCAGGACCTGCGCCACGCAGGCTTCCCACCCGCGGTCCTCGACTGGATCACCGCGCGCGTCCTGGATCTGTATCCCCAGGCCGGGCTACCAGGCCGGCCCACGGTGTCCGCACCGCCGCCGATCCCACAGCCAGTTTCGCAACCAGTTTCACAGCCGGTTTCGCAGCCGGGCGGATTGCGCCACCCTCGTCAGTTGAAGGACGAGACGACGACGGAGCCACTGCCGCTGCCGCGGAGCCGCACGTCGTGGGCGGTCGAGCCGCTGCTCGTGTTCGGTCTCGGCGTGCTCGCAGGGCTGGTCGCATCCATGTTTGGGCTCGGCGGCTACGTCGAACTGAGCGAGGGGAGACCTTCCGGACTCCTGCTCGCCCTGGGAGCCTCGGCAATTCCGCTCGCGGCCCTGGCGGGCGTCATCGAGACCATTCGAGCGCGAGGGTCATTCCCTCGGGCACGGGCAGCCGTGCGCGGGGCGCACCTGAAGGTGCGCGGCTACGTGGTGCGCAGCAACATTCGCGACGGGGCTCCGGCGAGTGGATGCACACGATGAAGCCTGTGAGCCCACCCACCCACAATCACCAGATGGCCGAGCCACGGTCGAAGCGCCTCGATAAGTTGGGCGAGGGACGCCGCGTCCTCCACATCAGGCTCCGTGGCTGATGATCGGGGCGAGGACGCGCTGGCGAATCACTTCCGCCTGCTCGGCACCGCGCGACGGATGCGATGCAACATCCAGCCAGACCTGGAGGACGTCCGATACCGCTGCACCATCAACGCTGACCATGCCACGGAAGATGGAGTGAGGCACCGGTGCCTGGCGCATCACGAAGTCCGGCGATTCGCCTGGTTCGGGTGAGTTTCCGAACTCCGGGTCGCGCGGGTAGTATGGTCACGTGCTCGAGAACCCTGAGGTCGCTCACCGGCGCTCGCCGGTCGCGCCCGCCCGCCGTTGGCTGCTTGCCGCGGTGGGCGTGATCGCCGTCGCGCTCGGCGCACTCGGGGTCTTCGTCCCCGGCCTGCCAACGACCGTCTTCCTGCTCATCGCGTCCTACTGCTTCACGCGCAGTTGCCCATGGCTCGAGGAGCGCCTGCTGCGGGTGCCGCTGTTCGCCCCGTACATGCGCTTCATCGATGAGCGCCGTCCGATGTCCTCACGGTCGCGCGCCATCGCCCTCGCGAACATGTGGGCATCAGTGGTACTGAGTCTCGTCTGGCTTCGCGTGTCCGGCCGCCTGCCGGCCGCACTGGCGATCGGCATCACGGCACTCGCCGCCATTGGCACGATCGCGATCCTGCGTTTCCGGCGTGCGCCGCGCCCTGAGGCTGTCGCTTCCGAGCCCTGAGTACCTCGCGGTCACAGTGCGTTCGGACAACCGCGTCCGGCCTCGCGATCAGCCAGGTTCTGCAAGGTGATGGTCGCAATGGCCGCGGCGAGTTCGCCGTTCGCCCCACCGAACGGCTCGAGCCGCATGTTGCCGAAGGTGGGATCCGCAACATCAACAACTGGAGGAGGGAGACACCTCAGTGCCACGTATCAGGTCCGCTGGACCTCCGCACGCGTGTGGAACTTCCCCGCTAGCGCATCGCGCACGATCGCCTTCACCTCGTCTGAAAAATCCTTGCGGACGATCCACTCGAGGAAGCCGCGATCGGTCGCCGCCAGAGCCTGCAGCGTTCGCCCCGCCTGCGCACCGAACCCGACCGCCGCCACGCCGTTCACCCACACCAGCTTGCCGTCGGCATCGATCCGGTTCGGGTCGACCGGCACCAGCCACTCGTAGATGGCCTCGACGCTCTTCGGCAGGTCGGTGTAGCCCTTCACCTGTGCGGTGAGCACGGCGAGCGCCGCCTCGACGTCGCTGGCCGCTTCATGCGCGCGACGGCCGGCCACCTGATCCTCGACACCGTAGAAGCGCAGCGCCGCATCGAGACTGCGCGGTTCGCGCCTGGCGAAGATGAGATACGCGTCCAGACAGCGCGCCTCCACGGTCGGGTCGGGCACGCTGACGCGACGGTACTCGGCGCCGAGCAGCCGACGGTCGAAGCGCTCGACGTTGTAGCCGGCAAGGTCGCTGCCCAGCAGCAGCGCCGATAGCGTCGGCGCCACCTGCGCGAAGGTCGGCGCCGTCGTCACCATCGCGTCGGTGATGCCGTGCACGGCGGTGGTCTCGGCCGGAATCGGCATCTCGGGATTGACGAGCGACTCCCAGAGGGTGACCAGACCGTTCGGCAGGATGGTGGCCGTGGCGATCTGCACGATGCGGTCGCGACCGAGCATGACGCCAGTGGCTTCGAGGTCGATGCAGACGAGCGGACGCGTCAGGACGAGATGGGACGCCAGGTCGCGCGCCACGTGTTCAATGTTCATGAGGAGAGGATCCCGGTTTGCTTCTGAATTAGGAGTCGCCGAGCAACGAAAGGTCGTGCAGCCGAGCCATCAGCGCCGAGCGCCTTGCCTGACTTCCATGGTCTGGAAGCAGAAAGCCAGGCAGCGCGTCCACGAAGTCAGGGTCTGCGAGCAGTGCCTTGAATTCGGTGGCGATATAGTTCCTGAGCTCATGTTCGGCCATGGCGGCTTCAGCCACAAGCTCGATGCGGCCATCCACCACCGCGATCACGTCCTCAAGGTCGTGGCTTGCGGAGAAGTTGCCGTTGCCACGGCCGTGAAAGGCCTCCAGCTTCGTCGCGACAAAGCAGACAGCGGTCACCAGGCGGATGGGGTGTCCGGCGACAGATACCCGATGAGCCGTCTCGATGGCCTGTGGATACCAGCGGTTGCTGAAGCCAAACACCTCGTCATCAATCGGCATGACGTCGATGATGCAGTCGCCGTGACGCCACCGACACAGTGGTGCTCCGGCCCTCACGTCCTCGCGAAGCCCCAGTGCACGCAACCGTTCGGCGAGAGCATCGTATTTCGCGTAGGACGCAATATCGGTGATCGCGTCGACGTCCATCGTCGGGCGCACGGTTCCCGCGCCAGGGTCAGTGATCAGCATCCCGGTCGTGCAACCACCGACGAAGACCAGTTCGTTGAGCACCGGTCCCAGGAGACACACCACCGACTCGAACAGTTGTCGATTGGGATCATCCACGCAACAGCCTCCGCAGTTGGCCGCTGAGTTCTCGCTCCGCGATCTGCCTCTCTCTGACGCGGCCATCGCGGAGAGCGTCAACGAGGGCCAGCAGTGCGTAAAGTTCAGGGTCCTTCGCTGCGGCGGCGGGAACCGTTCTGTGGAGTGGCTCCAGCGTGCTCCCACGAGTCTCGCCAGCGGGTGATGGCCATACTGGTGGCAGATCGCTACCGGCCACGATCTGCGCACGCAGCGGAAGGGCGGCATACGCCGTGGGCATGCCGCGCGTCACTTCACCGCGTTGGGCAGGAAACGCGTACTTGACGGCATGGATGAGGAACTCCTCAACGGCGCGCAGCAAGGGTCGCCCCCCGGGCTCCTCGATTAAACGTGAGCGTTGAAGCCGCTTCAGCGACTGATGCACCTGGGATGCGCTCAGCGATAGGGCCGCTGAGACGTCGGCGATCGAAGGGCGCTTCCCCCCATACGCGACCAACTTGGCCAGCACGACAACGTCCTGCGGGAGCAGCCCTTGAGCCATTCCGCATTCTAGATTCTGGAATATGGAATGACAAGCCCAGGATGGGGCGATGCCGAGGCCAACGCCAGACGCGCTCCCGCATATGCTGGACGCTCAGCCCGCGTCCCATTGGACGCACCACTCACCCCCATGCCCGAACTCCCCGAAGTCGAACGCGAACGCCGCCTGCTCCTGCCGGCCATGACCGGCGCCCGCTTCGTGCGCGTCCGCCTCAATCGCCCCGACCTGCGCGTCCCGTTCTCCGAGCGCTTCATCGAACGCCTGCGCGGCCGCACGGTTGAGACGCTGGCGCGGCGCGGCAAGTACCTGCTCGCCGCCCTCGACTCGGGCGAGACGCTGGTGATGCACCTCGGCATGTCGGGCGCGTTCCGCATCGAGCCAACCAGTACGCGCCACGCCGCGGACGCGCTCGACACGCGGCACGACCACGTGGTGTTCGTCATGTCGTCTGGACAGACCGTCACCTTCAACGACCCGCGCCGCTTCGGCTTCATGCAGTTGCTGACGGCAGGCGACGCCAGCAGCACCGGCGTTGCCGCACTCGGACCGGAACCGCTGTCGCGCGCCTTCACGGCGCACACCCTCGCGGCCACGGCCGCCGGCCGCACGACCTCGCTGAAGTCGTTCCTGCTCGATCAGAAAGTGGTGGCCGGCCTCGGCAACATCTACGTCAGCGAAGCGCTGCACCTGGCGAACCTGTCGCCACTGCGCGCAGCGGCCACGCTCGCCACCGACACCGGACGACCGCACGTCTCGGCGCGTACGCTCGTCACGGCCATCAAAGCGGTGCTGCGCAAGGCGGTCGGTTCGCGCGGCACCAGCGCCTACCGCCAGGCCCGCTTTCGCGTCTACGACCGTGCAGACGAGCCGTGCGATACGCCGCGCTGCAACGGCCACGTGCAGCGCCTCGTCCAGGCCGGCCGCTCGACGTTCTACTGTTCCACCTGCCAGCGCTAGTAGTACGTAGTGTCCGGCTCTAGCCGGAGTACGTAGTGTCCGGCTTCAGCCGGACTATCCAGGGTCCGCCTGAAGGCGGACACTACGCAGTTTTGGAACACGCTCTAAGCGCAGGATGCGCGTGCCGTTGGCAACGCACACTGCAAGCAAGCTCCCCGGTTGCTGTCCGGGTCTGTCACACTTACAGCAATGCCTGACGCTGCCGCTCAGCCCTCGCCTCTCCAGACGCTTGTCAACGACCTCATCGACCGTCGCCCGTTCGGCGACCCGTGGATGGCCAACCTCTGGCAAGCCGCCGCTCGCACGCGGCCCGGCACGGCATCGAAGCAGCCCGTCTCGATGGGCAGCCTGCTCGCCGAGGACGCGCCGCCCACCCACGAGGAGCGGCAGGGCAAGGTGTTCGATCGCGCCCTCGCGCCCTCGTCGGCCTTCCTGCGCTGGCTGCTGGAACACCCGGAAGAGATGACGGTGGACGACCCCGACACCTTCGGCGCGAAGAGCGACGACGTGCGTGCGTGGCGGCGGCGCCTGTTCTCGGACGACGTGGAAGACGTGAGCTCGGCGAAGTCGGAAGGGTTGCGGCAGTTGACCAGCCGGCTGGCGCAGCGCGGACGCAACAAGTGGTGGCTGTTCGAGGGCTTCGCACGCGTCGATGCCTGCTTCATCAGCGAGACCGCCGTGCTCGTCATCGAGCGCTGGCGCGACAGCCTCACGACATCGTCCAGCCGTTGGTATCCGGAGCGGGTCCAGTTGTGGCGCGACGTCGACGCGGTGCGCGAGTTCGCGGCGAGCCGCAAGTTCGGCGTCATCCTCGCCGTCGACGACGACGCGCAAGGCGCAGCCGCACTTGAGAGTGCCGCCACGTCGATGTCCGGCAGCTTCCCGCACCTGGTGTACGAGGAACAGGAGAAGCTGGAGCGCCACCTGCTCGGCTACGTGACGATGGCGCAATTGGCGGAGTTGAAATAGGTTGGCGTTCGGCGGTTAGCTGCGGTCGGGCCGCGGCTGTGTCGGCCGCAGGGGCAGCCCTTGCAGGCCTGACTCGTTGAACCACTTCCCGCAGCGCAGGCAGGCGCCGATCTTCATCGGCACCGACCGGCCGTCGGCCAGATGCTGCTGGATGATCATGACGTCAACCGCGCCATCGCACGCGTTGCACGATCGGGGCTCCTCGAGCATTGCTGACAGGATATCCGAACCTCACGTATAGGAGCCACGAGCGCACCTGACGGTGCGCCGCTCCGTACCGTCGGCGACTTATCGCAGTGCGGCGGCGCGACTCTTCAGCAGGGCGGCCAGCGCCTTGACACGTGCCTTGTCGGCGGCGGCCGCAGGCGACTGCCCTTCGAGCTGCGATGCCAGCGTGTCGAGCTGCGATGCCGACTCCGCCCCACGCGCCGACTTCGGCGCCAGATTATCCGCGCGGTCGAGCGCGCTGCGCACCTCATTGGCACGGGCAGCCGGCAGGGCGTTCGAGCGGGCGAGCTGATCCAGATACGCCCGTCCGACGACCGCCGTGGCCGGCCAGCGCACGCGCATCTGCTGCTGCGGGTTGAACGTGTCGGCATGCGCCAGCGTGGCCGCCGTGATCTCGTTCTGCGAGAGGAACTCGCTCGGCTTCAGCTTGAAGATGTCGAGCCCGCGCGCGATCTCGCTCGCGTAGATCTGGCCGTTGAACCAGTAGGCCGACCAGTAGCCACCGAGGAATAGCTGCTTCGCGTCGAGCGGACCGCGGTCGAAGAACGCAATCTCCTGCGGCTTGGACGCCTCGGTGAAGTCGAACACCGAGATGCCGCCCTGGTACCAGGCCTGGACCATGATGTCGCGGCCAGGCACCGGGACGAGCGAGCCGTTGTGCGCGACGCAGTTCTCCTGGTCGCTCTGCACGGCGGGCATCTTGTAGTAGCCGGCGAACGTCAGCTTCTTGTCGACGATGTCGAAGATGGCATCGGCGCCCCAGGTGATCGGGTCGATCGCACGGCAGCGCGGGCGGGAGCCGCCGCCCCACTCGTCGGTGAAGATCACCTTCGAGCCGTCGTTGTTGAAGGTGGCCGAGTGCCAGTAGGCGAAGTTCTTGTCGAGCACCTGGTCGAGACGCGACGGATGTTCGGGGTCTGATACGTCGAGCAGGATGCCGTTGCCCGAGCACGCACCGGCCGCCAGCCCGAGCTGCGGGAAGACCGTGATGTCGTGGCACTGGTTGGTCATGCTCGTCTTCTGCGTGCCCTCGCCGTGCGTGCCGCCCATCCACAGGCCGGCGATCTTGCCCGAGTTCGGGTCGGCGAAGATGCGCGGACGGTTCACGATCTTCGCGTCTTCCGGCTTCGCGAGCGGCACCTTGATGACGTCGATGCTGAACAGCGCCGTGTTCTGGTCGTCCTGCGGCGCCTTGCCCGAGCAGCCCGATAGCTCGTCGCCCGAGCGCACCGGACCGGTGCCCGAGCCGTAAACGTAGATGTTCGACGGATCCTTCGCGTCCGGCACCAGCGTGTGCGTGTGCGAGCCGCGGCAGCTCTGGACGGCCGCCACCTGGCGCGGCTTCTTGATGTCGGTGATGTCGAAGATGCGGACGCCGCGGAAGCGCTCGTTCGAGACGGCGGTTTCGTGCCCCTGCGTGCCGCAGTCGAGACGGCCGCGCACCTGCTCGACCGACATGAAGAGAAGGTTCTTGTAGACCGAGACGTCGCCCTGTCCACCCGGGCAGACGACCGAGGCGATCACCTTCGGGTCTTTCGACTCCTCGATGTCGTAGACGTTGAAGCCATGGTAGTTGCCCATGAACATGCGATGACCATCGAACGCCAGGTCGCTGTTGTTGAAGTCGAGGCGGTTGGCCGTCTTCGGGTCGTAGGCGGGCGGCCTCGGCGGCTCGACCGGCTGACTGGCGGCGGCCGGCGGCTCCGGA
Organism: Bifidobacterium breve; assembly: GCA_943328785.2. Lineage (GTDB taxonomy): Bacteria > Acidobacteriota > Vicinamibacteria > Vicinamibacterales > CAVVIG01 > CAVVIG01. The sequence goes on along the minus strand of CALQBJ020000062.1, from coordinate 4,760 downwards.
CTCTCTGGCTGGATGACGTTGCCGAGCGGCGTCTCCGGGTTGAAGAAGCCGGCCGGCTTGCCCAGTGACGACACGAGTTCGAGGTTGCGAATCGCCTGGCCCGCATCGCGCACGCCGGCCTTCAGCCCGACGCGCGGGTCCGGCTTGCCGGTGGTCGCGCCGCGCGACTGCGCACCGATCATGGCGATCCCGCACGACAGCAACGCGGCCGCCGTCAGTCCGTACTTCAGTCCGTGCAGCCTCATCTCGTGAACTCCCGCAACATGGCGCTCATGCGCTCGATCTCCGCCGACTGGTCCGCCACGACGTCCGACACGAAGCTGTAGATCTCGGACTCCTGCGCGGCGCCGGGCTTCTTCATCAACTCGTCGACCATGGTGATGGCCCCCTGGTGATGCGCAATCATCCCTTCGAGGAACAACCGATCGAACTCGGGGCCTCGCGCGGCAGTCAGCCGCTGCATCTGCTCAGGCATCAGCATGCCGGGCATCATCGCGTGCTCGCCGTGATGCGCATGCTGCTCGGGCGCGGCCTGCCCGTGTCCGGTCAGCCACTCCTGCATCATCGTGATCTCGTCGACCTGCGACAGCTCGATCCGCTGGCCAAGCCCGCGCATCTCCGGACGGCCGGCGCGGGTCTTCAACAACTCGACCATCTCCACGGCCTGCGCGTGGTGCCCGATCATCCCCTGCATGAACTCGACGTCAGCGGACGTGAAGCGGACCTTCGACAGGTCGACTGCGCGGGCCGCATCGATGGTCTGGCTGGGTTGCCCCGGTGCGCCGGGCTGGACGATGGGCGCAGCCTGAGTCTGCGTCGCGGGCGCGGCGCTCTGGCAGGCGGAGAAGACGAGGCAGGCGGCTGAAGCCGCGGCAATGGCGAACAGGCCAACGATACGCATTCGGTACCTTGACCAAGCTTACCGCGAGAACCCTTGCCCCTCGGTGATGACGTAGGCCCGTCCACTTGCGACATTCGTGAACTCTTCGGTGCGGCCGTTCGGCCAGGTCACCACCACGCGCTCGACGACGTCGCGGGCACCGACACCGAAGGTGACCGGCAACTCGGACTGCGACAGGTAGCTCGAGCCGCTTCGCACCATGCGCGTCTGCGTGACACCGCCGTGCATGACGCGGACGGTGGCACCGATCGCGTCGCGGTTCGACTCGACGCCGCGCAGCGTGAACCGCAGGCTCCGGTTCGACGAGGTGCGATCGTTGCGAAACAGCACGGCTGCGCCGTTGTTCGTGGTCATCAACAGATCGAGATCACCATCGTTGTCGAAGTCGCCCACGGCCAGGCCGCGGCCGACGCGCGGCTGCTCGAAACCGCCACCCGCCTGCGCCGCGACGTCACGGAACGCGCCGCGGTCGTTGAGGAACAGGTGCGGCGGTTGCGCGTAGCCGACGTTGCCGGGAATGTTGCGTACGGTGTCGTCGATGTGGCCGTTGACGACAACCAGGTCCTGGTCGCCGTCGAGGTCGAGATCGGCGAAGACACACCCGAACCCGAGGCGATTCTTCGACGGCAGGCCGACGCCGGCTCGTGTCGCCACATCGCGGAAGTGCCCCGGCTGATCGGCGCGGTAGAGGCCGAGCATCTCGCCTTCGAAGTTGGTGACGGCCAGGCTGGTGCGGCCACTGTTGTCGAAGTCGGCGGCATCGACGCCCATGCCGGCGCGCGCCTTGCCGTCTTCGCTCAGCGCCACACCGGCGGCAAGCCCGACGTCCTTGAACTTGCCGTTGCGCTGATTGCGATAGAGCTTGTTCGGTTCGGTGTCGTTCGCCACGAACAGATCCGGCCAGCCATCGCCGTCATCGTCCAGAAGAGCGACGCCGAGCGCCTTCGAGCCCGAGTCGAAGATGCCGCAGCTGGCGGTGATGTCCTCGAAGGTGCCATTGCCGCGATTGCGGAACAGCCAGGACGTCTCGCCCCGATAGGCTTCGGGCGTGCAGTAGGACTTCTGCCGGCCATCGAGGCTGCAGAAGACGTCGCGCTCCTGCGACCAGCGCACGTAGTTGCAGACGAACAGATCGAGGTGCCCGTCGCGGTCGATGTCCACCCACATCGCCGACGTGCTGAACGCCGAGCGTCCGCCGAGGCCGGCGGTGCGCGTCACGTCGACGAAGGTGCCCTTGCCGGTGTTGCGGAACAGCCGGCTCTGGCCGACGCAGGTGATGAACACATCGGGGAAGCCGTCGTTGTCGTAGTCGCCAACGGCCACGCCCATGCCGTACAGCTCGACGTCGAGGCCGGCGGCCTTCGTCACGTCGGTGAAGGTGCCGTTGCGGTTGTTGTGGTACAGCGCCAGCGTCGAGCGCTGACGCCGGTGTCCCGGCCAGTCCATGCCGTTGACCAGCAGGATGTCCTGCCAGCCGTCGGCGTCGTAGTCGATGAAGGCGCAGCCGGAGCCGAGCGTTTCGGGGAGGAAGGTGCCGCCGTAGGCGCCGTTGTTATGACGGAAGGTGAGCCCGGCGCTCTTCGTGACGTCGACCAGGCGGAAGCCGGGGCCGGCCTGCGCGTCGAGCAGGTCGGCGAGCGTGAACGTGGCCGCCGCACCGAGCGCCGACTGCCGAAGGAACTCGCGGCGCGTCACAGCCCGTTCACTCACAGTGGGTTGATGAGACCGTTCTGCATGGCGTACATCACCAGTTCCGCGGTCTTGTGCACGCCGAGCGCGTTCATGATGCGTGCGCGGTGCACGGCCACCGTGTTGGCACTGAGGCCGAGCCTGACGGCGATCTCCTTGTTCGACAGGCCGTCGCAGATCAGCTGCAGCACCTCGAGTTCGCGCGGCGTGAGCCGCGTGCGTTCCGCGCCGTGCGCCGGCGTGCGGGCGATGGCCGGGTCGACCACCAGTTCGCCGGCATCGACCTGCTTGATGGCCGACGCGAGGTCGAGGTCGAGCGCGCTCTTCAGGACGTAGCCACGGGCGCCGGCCGCCAGCGCCTGCCGCACCAGCGTCTCCTCGGAGTGCATGCTCAGCATCAGGATGCGGGCGTCTGGCCGCGTCTCGCGGATGGTGCGGATGGCCGCGAGCCCGCCCATGCCAGGCATGGCCGAGTCCATGACGATGACGCGCGGGTCGAGTTCGGCGACGCGCTGGACCGCTTCCTCACCGCTACTGGCCTCGCCGACGACCGACAGGTCGGGATCGTCCTCGAGCAGGCGGCGGAAACCGCGCCGTACGAGCGCGTGGTCGTCGACCAGCAGCACGGTGATGGGTGTGTTCGTCATGCAGAAGCCTGCGTGCGGAGCGGCACGCGCAGATGCACGAGTGTACCGCCGCCGGGGCGCGGATCAAGCCCAAGCGTGCCGCCCACCAGCCCCGCCCTCTCGCGCATCGTCACCAGACCGAGCCCCTGACGTGGGCGCGGCCCGCCAAGGCCGGCGCCGTGATCCTCGATCTGCAAGTCGAGTGTCCCGTCCTCGCAGCGCAGGCGCACCCAGGCCTCCTGCACGCCGGCGTGCTTCGCGACGTTGGTCAGCGCCTCCTGCAGCACGCGGTAGACATGGATGGCGGTGGTGTCGTCGACGCGCGGGAATGCCGGGTCGCGCTCGTAGTGCACGGTGAGCCCCAGCTGCTTCTCGACCGTGGTCATGTACCAGTCGACCGTGCTGCCGAGCCCCAGTTCCTCGAGGATGGACGGGTGCAGCGACTGCGAGAGTCCGCGCACGTTGTCGAGCGCATCCTGCGCGACCTCGGCGATCTCGCGAAGATCGCCCCTGAGCGTGGAGCCCTCGGGCGCATGACGCCCGGCGCGTCCGAGCATCGAGCCGATGGCGGTGAGGATCTGGCCGAACTCGTCGTGCAGTTCGCGGGCGATCTCGCGCAGCGTCGTTTCACGCGTGTCGATGAGCTGCTGCGTCAGTTCGCGCCGCTCGTCGGAGAGGGCCGCCAGCTGATGGAACAGGCGCTGGTTCGACCGGATGAGGAACACACTGGTGGCGGCGATGGCGGCCAGCGAGGCGACCAGGAACCAGCGCACCTGCCGCTGCACCGTAGCGTAGATCTCCTGCACCTGCTGCGCCGTCTCGGCCTCGCTCTCGTTGTTCTGCACGAGGAAGCGGGCCACGGTGGTGCTGATGGCCGCCTGCCGCGGCTGCAGCGACAGCCGCACCTGGCCCCGCGCCTCGACCTCGTGGCCGTTCGCGGCCAGCTCGAACAGGCGCGACGACGCGTCCCAGAACTGCGTGATGGACGTGGCGAGGTAACGCGACTGCTCGGGCGTCCGGCGCGCGATCGCCACCGACGCCTGCTGCGTCAGCGCCTCGTCGAGATCGGTGCGGATCCGGTCGAACTGCGACGACCAGGCGGCCAGGGGGTAGGCCTCGTCGGGGTCGAGCATGTCGCGCATGGCGAGCGCCAGCTGGTTCAGGTCGCCCTGGATGCGCAGCAGTTGCAGCGAGTCGCGACGGTTGCGATCGGTGAGCTCGGTCTGCAACTGGCGCAGCCCGCTGATCTGGCGCGAGATATAGACCGAGTAGGCCAGCACGACGGCCAGCGTCACGACGAGACCGAGTAACAGGGTGGCCGTGGGGGCACGGCTGGTAACACGCGAAGCCATCAGGACAGACGCGCCAGCTTACCTCACGGGGGCGGATGGTCGGTGGGCGTTGGGCGGTGGGCGACTAGCTGGCAGCCCGGCCCGGCCACAGCGTCAGAAAGCGTGACCCGAAGGTCGGCTGCTACGTCCTGCCCGTCGCCGCCGCCATCTCGGCCACGGTGGTTGGCCAGATCGGATTACTGGCGATCAGCG
>CALQBJ020000061.1 GCA_943328785.2 Bifidobacterium breve | reverse complement strand
TTCTCGAGATAGGGATTGGACACGAAGGTTTCCTCTAAGAATGCGGGTCGACGTGAGTAAAACGGGTCGATTCAGCTTAGAGGCGGTCCCGCGCAGCGACTGTAAGAGTTCTGTAATACCTGCCCGACCTGAGCTACCGCACCCGCGCCAGCACGCGCGCGCGGAGTGTGCCACCGGCTCGCGCTGGCGGGCGACCACCTGCTTCAGCCTCGAGGCAGGCGCCGCTGTCGGGTTGATCAGCAGGGCAGGCGTCCGTCCGAGTCGCGCACCTCGACGTTGGGGACCGGACGTCCAGCGCCGGTCCGACGAAGTCGGCCGCGGCGTCGGTGACCGTTACGCGGAAGGAGGCGGCTCGTCGCCGACGTCGGCCACGCCCGATTCGTTGCCGAGCGTGCCGGCCGACGCCATCATCACGGCGCCGATCCCGAGCCAGTGCACGAGCGTCAACTGCTCGTGCAGGAGCCACAGCCCGGTGAGCGCGCCGAGCGCCGGTTCCAGGCTCGTCAGCGTGCCGTAGCTCTTCGTCGACAGGTGCCGCAGCGCGGTCATCTCCAGCGTGTAGGGCAACGCACTCGACATCACCGCCACGGCCGCGCCCATCGGTAGTACTGCCATCGACCAGAGCGCACGGCCGGCATCGGCCACCCCAACCGGCACGACGAGGCAGGCGGCGATGAGCATGCCCCAGGTCGATGCGGCCGCACCGTGCGCATGCCCGGCCTTCTTGCCGCACACGATGTAGACGGCCCAGCACGCGCCAGCGGCCAGCGCCGAGGCGACGCCGCGCGGGTCGAGCGGCGCACTGCCTGGCGTGAGCGGCAGCAGCAGCGACACCCCGAGCATCGCCATCGCCAGCCAGAAGACATCGAGTGTGCGGCGCGAGCCGAGCAGTGCCACCGCGAGCGGACCGGTGAACTCGAGGCCGACGGCGATGCCGAGCGGGATGGTGCGCAGCGCCTGATAGAACATGAAGTTCATCGTGCCCAGCGACAGGCCGTAGGCGAGGATGATCGGGAACGTCGCGCGCGAGGGCACGGTGCGCCAGGGGCGCTGCATCGCGATGAGCAGCAGCGCCGAGATGCCGAGGCGCAGCGCCGTGGTGCCAGGTGCACCCACCATCGGGATCAGCTGCTTCGCTACCGCGGCGCCCACCTGGAACGAGAGCATCGCGACGACGAGGCTGACGACCGCGGCGATCATGCGCTCATCGCGTCATGGTGCGGGCGGACAGCAGCAGCGCGCGTCTCGCGCAATCGCTCGAGTGCGTAGACGCCAAGACCGGGGAGGCCATCGATCAGGTCGAAGGCTCCGGAGAGCAGCGGTTGCCACGGCTCGGCCACGGGGCGAGTCTAGCATTCGCCGCGCGGTTGCGGCGTCGGCCGCGACACGGTTACGAGGTCGCCAACCGATGCCTCCCGCGCGGGCCACGGCAGTCGCGTCGACACGATCACGAGGGAAGCCTCGGCTGCCGCCAGTCCGCCAACAGCATTCGTTCGGGAACCGGTCCCGACGACTATCCGGCGGGCGTCGTCGTCGGGACCGACACGAAGGTGTTCTTGTGCACTTCAACGCTCGCGACTGTGGCCCCCGGCTTGCCCTTGGACAGGAGTTCCCGGTGGACACCTGCCGCGGCCTGAGCGTCAGACGGCCGATGGCGGAGATATCACGATGAGCAATTCGACGAACATCCATGAGCCAGGTCGACTGCCCTCGGGGGAGCCATGCGGTGCCGGGTCACCCTCACGTCGACGCTGCCGCGGCGGAGTGAGGACGATAGCCACAGCTGAGCCACACCTGCACACGCAGGCGTGGTCGCGGACGTAAGGAGTCGGTGTCATGGATGACGAACTTCTGCAGCGACATGTCGAGAACTACGCGGCGTGGGTCAGGGCCTTCCGGACCTCCACGGCGCCCGAACTCCTGCCAGTCGATACCGGCGACCCGTTGACGGCGCTGGGGCAGGAACTCGCGCTGCTCTCCGACACCATTGCACGTCGGGAATCCGAGTTGAAATGGTTGTTCGACGTGGTGAATACCCTCGGACAGGGCATCCTCCTCGAAGAGGTCCTGGGGCACATCTATACGGGGTTCAAGGCGGTCGTTCCGTTCGACCGCATCGGATGCGGCCTGCTGCGCGACAACGGTCACAGGCTGGTCGCGCACTGGGCGCGAAGCCAGCTCGGCACGGTCCGCATCGGCGTCGGGTGCGGTCAGCAGATGGCCGGCAGCAGCCTCGAGGCGGTGCTATCCGGTGGTGAACCTCGCATCATCAATGATCTGGTGGCCTACCTCGCGGCGAAGCCGGAGTCGCACTCGACCCGCATGATCGTCGAGGAGGGGGGCCGCTCCAGCCTCACGTGTCCGCTTGTGGTGGACCGGGTGCCGCTCGGTTTCCTGTTCTTCACGAGCCGCCATGTCAACACCTACACCGCGGTGCACCAGTCGCTCTACCAGCAGATTGCCGCCCAGGTGTCAGCCGTGCTCCGCCGCAGCCTGGTCTACGAAGAGCTGCTGTCCAGCAATCGGCTGCTGGTCGAACAGACGCCCGCGCTCCAGGTGGTGGCCACCACCGATCTGCTGACGGGCCTTCTGAATCGGCGGGCGACCGACGCCGTGCTCGTTCGCGCGTGGGAGCGCCTGCGCAGCGAGGGCGTCCCGTTCGGCATCGTGACGTGCGACATCGACCACTTCAAGTCCATCAACGATACGCACGGACACCAGGCTGGCGACGTCGTGCTCAGGGGCGTGGCTCGCTGTCTGAAGGCGACCACGCGGGCGGGCGACGTCGTCGGCCGCGTCGGCGGCGAGGAGTTCCTCAGCGTCGTGACGTCCTGTGGCGCCAGGGAGCAGTTGATGAAGACGGCGGAGCGACTCCGGCGTGCGGTCGCGGACGAACTCATCGCCGGGCCTCCCGCCATGTCCGTGACCGCCAGCTTTGGTGTGGCGGTGGCCCACAGGACCGAGTCGATCGCCGACACCGTCGCCGCTGCCGATGCTGCGCTGTACGAGGCCAAGCGGACCGGACGAAACCGCGTCTGCTTCAGGCGTCAGGCGGCGTGATCGGCCCCGGTGATGGCTTCCGGGCACTGTTCGATCGCGCCACCGACCTCGTCGTCCTCGTCGATGTCTCCGGCAAAGTCCTCGACGCAAACCCGGCGGCGCTCCGCGCACTGGGCGGGCGCAGCCTGGTGGTGGAGGTGTAGGGCTCGCTCGTACGGCAGGACGGGCACCCGGACGCGGTGCTCGCCATCGGCCGCGACACCGACGTCACCTCGCTCCGGCGCGCCTAGGACCGGCTCACCGAGAGCCAGGGCGCGTTGAACGCGCTGATCCAGCACATGCCGGTCGGCCTCACCGGGATACCCCGACCTGGGTCGAGTGCACCGTCTACCCGTTGCGGGGGCCCGCCGTTGCCTGCGCCATGCCGCGTTGCGGCACCATCAGCTCGGCCTGCAGCGTATCGTTGTCGCCGACCATCTCGGCGAGGACATCCGACTCGGCGACGACCGTGCCGGCCGCGATGTCGACGGTGAGGCCCGAGCGATATCGGCGGCGCTTCGGGGCCGCCGTCGCGGAAGCCGACCTTGCGAAACGACACCTGGCCGACCAGCGTCGTCACCGGGCGCAGGGCCCACCGATTGTTCCCCTGCTCCGGTTCGTGCTGGAACACGTCGTCGAGACGGTTCCGCTTTACTTCGCAGCGCTGCAGGTTGTCCCAGAGCGTCGGCAGGTTGCGAATGGGTGCCGTGGCGAGCGCGATGAGCGAGTTGAACGCTAGCAGGCCGCCGATCGACATCGTGCCGTCGAGCACCTGGCAGGCACCGGCCCAGAGGAAGAGGCCGACGCCGAGAAGGGTGATCGCCACGATGGGCAGACGTCCGGAAGCGTGGCGCAATCCAGGTGTCGACGGCGAGACATGATGCTGGCATTGGCGAACGGGAAACCGTCCGCGACTGTAGCGATCGAGTGGGGGTGTATAGACGAGTGCGCCCTGTGCCGCGTGCTACGATTCGATGTTTAGCTGAGCAATTATTTGATTGTGTTTGGAGCGTTTCGATGCGCAGATTTCGACTTCTCACGACCGTCGCGTTCCTCCTCGCGGTGACCGCCGCGCCCTCCTTCGCCCAGACGTCCCGCTCGCGGGTCGTCTATCACGACGCCAGGAAGCTGGGCGGCGCGACGTCCTTCTATCTGAAGCGGCCGCTGACCGACGCTGCCAGCCTGAAGACGATGGCCGAGACCCGCGGGATGGAGAACGATATCCGCCGGGTCCTCGCCGAGGGCGGCCTGCGCGATGCGCGCCTGGTGGCGAGCGACGTGCTCGGTGTGATGAAGGGCGGCTTCTCCACGCAGCGCAAGGGCGGCGTGTGCAGCGTCGAAACCGCGGGTGAAGGCGAACTGGTCGAGTGCTCGTTCAAGCAGGGCGACACGCTGCCCTGGATGGCGTACCGCCCGGGTGCCGGCGCCGGCAACCTGACGCCGCACGTCCTGAAGAATTTCCGCTGGTCGGGCGACGCCCCGTTCGAGGCGTTCCTGTTCCGCGCCTACTCGCGCGGTCGCACCTACACGATTCTCATCCCGAAGCCGTGCGGCAACGTGAGCATCACCGAGACTCGTCCCGAACTCCGCGTGACGAAGGTGGCCCAGGCCGACAAGTTCACCCCCGGCAGTCAGGTCGCGTTCAACATCACCGTGTGGAACGCCGCGCCGGCCGGTTCTGGCACCGCCACCAACGTGCACCTCACCGACGCGCTGCCGACGGGCGGCGGTCTGGCGTGGGCGCCGGTCGCCATCGGCGGCCAGAACTGCGCGATTGCCGGTTCGACGCTGTCGTGCTCGTTCGCCTCGCTTGCCGCCACCGAGTTCAAGACGGTGACCGTGGTCAGCGCCACGCCGACCCCGTTTGCCGCCTGTCAGGTGCAGCAGAACACGGCCAGCGCCACGGCGGACAACGCGAACCCGGCCGAAGGGCGCGCCGTCTCCGTCTGCGTGCCGCCCGTCCTCGAGCTGACCAAGGGGCCGAAGAACGGCACCTTCCAGATCGGGTCGCCGGTCAGCTACACCATGACCGTGAAGAACGCCGCCGCTCCCGGTAGCAGCTCCGCGACGCGCGTCGTCCTGACCGACACGCTGCCGACCAACGGTGGCCTCGAGTGGGCGACCGCCACGCCGGCGTCGTGCCGCATCACTGGCGCCGCCCTGCAGTGCGACCTCGGCACCCTCGCCGCGCAGCAGGCCGTCACCGTGACCGTGACCAGTAAGCCGGCGCCGTTCGCCGCGTGCGTGGCCCAGCCGAACAGCGCCCGGGTCAATGCCGACGGTGGTATCTCGGCGCAGGACAGCGCCAGCCTCTCGTGCACGCCGCCCCAGCTCGCGGTCGAGACGACCCCTGACGGCGGCACCTTCAAGCAGGGCGGACAGGCCGCCTACACCGTGGCCGTGAAGAACGTGGCGGCGGCGGGCGCCAGCCCGGCGACCAACGTCAAGCTGGCCGACCTGCTGCCGACCCGCGGTGGCCTGACCTGGGACGCCGCCACCGCCTCGGCCGGCACCTGCCAGCTGTCGGGCGCGAACAAGAGCGCGCTCGCGTGCGACCTCGGCTCGATCGCTGCGGGCCAGGCCGTCACGGTGACGATCACCAGCACCCTCAAGACGCCGCGTCACGCCTGCCAGGCCCAGCCGAACACCGAGATGCGCGCAACGGCCGACGGCGGCCTCACCGCGCAGGACCCGGGTTCGCTCTCGTGCGACCAGAGCTTCGCGTTCTTCGCGGACGGCTTCTTCGGCAAGGACCGCCGCGTTCGTCCGATCGACGGCCGTCAGACGCTGGCCGGTGATGCGGTCACCGCGAACGTCGGCCCGGCCGGCGGTGTCGACTTCGCCCAGTGCTCGCCGATGTTCGGCTTCAACATCGGTCTGGCGAAGGAACTGAAGAACAACTGGGAACTCGCGGGCACCGCCGGCCTCGCCCTCAGCGTCGTGCATGCGGACGACAAGGTCCGCGAACACGAAGTGACGCTCGACGTCGAGGCGAACAAGTACCTCACGCGTCGCGGTGGTGCCTTCATCGGCGGCGGCCTGTCCATGTGGGATCTGTTCCACAGCGACACGGTCACGCCGTCGGCCCTGGTGCACGTCGGCCTGCCGATTGGCAACAGCCCGGTGCACCAACTGCACTTCGTCGGTGAGGGCCGCTGGTTGCTGCGCGAAGCGGCCGACCTGGCCAACAACTATCAGTTCTGGGGCGGTCTCCGGATGAAGTTCTAGCGCTTGCTCACGGGCGCACCACCAGCCTCTCCCCGGGGCTGGTGGTGCGCGCCGTCAGAACTGCGGGTGGCACGAGGCGCACGCGCGTCCGACATTGAAGCGCACGGCGAGCCCGTCTCCGGCCGGGTAGTGCCGTCGCTCCGGCTTGTGGCAATCCCGGCACGTGTAGCGGCCGTGGAAGCCCTGGAAGAAGTCGTCGAGATCCGTGTGCCTGTATGCGGCGCCGACCTTGAAGCTGGTGGCGGTGTGGCAGGTCTCGCAGCGCTGATCCACCTGCCCGAGGTGCGGATCCGTGTGGCAGGTGACGCACGTCGCCTCGGTTGGCCGGTACCGCACCGCCGTGCCGGTCCGCGACGGGAACGCCCGCGTCTCCCTCGGATGGCACTTTTCGCACCCCGTCGTCTCGTGCCGTCCAGTCAACGGCAGCTGCGTGCGTGCGTGTGAGAACGCCGCGGCCGCGAATTTCCCGGCATCCACCCGGTGGCAGGTCTCGCACGTCTGTGACAGCTGTCCGAGGTGCGGGTCGGTGTGGCACGTGCCGCAGGCGAACGACGGCAGCGCGGCGCGGGCCGGCTGGAGTGCGCGGTCAGGCACGTGGCACTTCTCGCACGTCACCGCGCGATGCTCCCCGGCGAAGAAGTCGGGCGCCTGTGGATGGCGGAAGTCCTTCGCCGCGAACGTCGCGGTCCGATGGCAGGCATCACAGGCCCGGCCGAACGCGCCTTTGTGCGGATCGACGTCAGCGTGACACGAGGCGCACTCGGTGCGGGCCCCACTGAAGTCGGCCGTCCGGCGTGCCAGCGGCACCGTGTTGTCGGCCGACACCGTCGTGTGGCATTTCACGCACGCCAGGGCCGTGTGCTTGCCCTCGAGCGGGAACCGCGCCTGTGTCGCATGGTCGAACGTGCCATTGCGGAACGAGGTCTCGGTATGGCACGTCGCGCAGTCGCCCGTGATGCTCTCGCGATGGACGTTCACATGGCAGGCCGCGCAACTCCCGTAGCGGACCGGCGCCGTCATCGCGGTGCCGGCGTGGCACTTCGCGCAGGCCACCTGCACGTGCGCGCCCTTGAGCGGGAACGCGGTCTTCGCGTGCTGCACCGTTTGGGTGCGCCAAGTGGCAGTGGTGTGGCACGAGGTGCAGCTGGCGCTGAAGCGCCCCTCGTGCGGTTCCGTGTGGCAGGCGGTGCAACTGGCGAACGCCACGCCGCGGAAGACCCCGCCCTTGTGGCATTGCTCGCACGTCGTGCGCTGGTGCGCGCCCGTCAGCGGGAACCGTGCCGTGGCGTGATCGAAGTGTGTGCGGGCGTCACGGAATGCCGCCGCGGTCGAGTGGCACGCGGTGCAGGTGGCACCAAGGGCCCCCTTGTGCGGATCGGCATGGCACGTCGCACAGGCTGGCCTGGCGTCGAGATACGAGCGCCCCGTGTGGCACGACGCGCACTGCCTGGCCAGTCGCGCATGTGTGCCGTCCAGAGCGTAACCGGCCTCTGTCGCGTGGTTGAAACGGGCGGTGTCCAGATGGCGGAGGTCGCCATCAACGCCCGCGTGCTCGACGTGGCATGAGACGCACTCGGTCACCTGACGGTGCACCCCTTTCCGAGCCGCGATCCGCTCGGCAACCGGCGTGTGGCATGTCAGGCATCGTGTGGCGCTGACCTTCCGACCGGCTTCATGGCACTGCGCGCACTTCGCCCCTTCGAGTGACCGGTGCGCCTTGGACAGCGGCCCTGGCGAGAGCAGGGCGCCGAGTTGCCCAGCCGCCGCGGCCGACGCGCCGCACAGCAGCAACAGCAGGCACAGCGCCAGCCGCTCAGCCGACGAACGGCACATAGCCCATGTACAGCGTGACCGCGACATGCGCGACCACAATCGCAAACATGATGTAGACGAGCGGCATGTGGAAGACGTGCCATAGCTCGAACAGGCGCCTGGTCGTGTGCAGCGACGCCATCCGCCGGCGCAGCAGCGCCCGTTCGGTCGCGATCGCAATCACATCGTCGTGCACGGCCGGCGCGCCGTCGATGGCTTCGGCCGCCGCCCGCAGCGCGCTGGCCTCCCGGCGAAGCAACCGGTCACCCCGGAACAGCGATCCGTACGAGACCGGACCCACCGGCACGACGCGCTCCTCGAAGGCGTCAATGGCGTGAAGCAGCCGCTCAGACACCATGGCTGCCGATAACCACTGCGCCAGTTCGGAGGTGCGCCGGTCGAGATCGGTCTGGGTCAACTCGAGGCCACGCAGGCTGCGCGGGATCTGCATGAAGAGGTAGCGTCCGATGAAGCCGGACAGCACCACCGCCACCATCGACCAGTACGCCACCGAGATGAGGCCGCCGAACTTGAACGATGTATGGAACGTCACGAACACCGGCCCGACGATGCCGCAGAAGATGTGCACCTCGAGCCAGGTCTTCATGCTGCCGAACTCGCGCAGGCGCTTCACCTTCTTCCGCACCGCGTAGGCCACGGGCACGAGCATCATCACGAAGCCGAAGACGCCGAACAGGTGTCCGACACGTCCCGCTGGACGCAGCAACTGATGGCCAGCCGTGTAGCCGCGCACCGCCGTGGGCGTAGCGTAGTACGCCCACCCGTCGAGGCCGATGAAGATATAGGACGCGATCCCGGCGGCGGCCAGCAGGCTCAGGACCACGGCGTTGCGCAGGGCGCCCGTCGGCGACGACGCGGCCACGTCAGGCGTCCACGGTGCAGTGACTCGCGATCTGCGTCACGCACGCCAGCACGTAGCCGGCGGCCCGATCGTCGGCGTCGAGCATTGATGACCGGCACTCCGTCTCGCCACTGATCACGCGGGTGCGGCAGGTGCCGCACACACCCGCTCGGCAGAGCGAGGGGATGTCTGCGCCGCAGGTCTCCGCGGCATCGAGCAGGCTCTGCTCGCCGTCGACCTGCGTCCGCTGCCCGCCGCGCGCGAACACGACGTCGTGCCTGACCGCGCCGGCGTCCGCGCCAGGGTCTGCGCCGGAGGGCGCCACGGCGACCGGCACTCCGGCGCGGTTGCTGGCGGCGACTGCCGCCTGGAACACCTCGAAGCGCACCTGCGGCGCCGGGACACCGACGCCAGCAAGCATCGCTGTCATCGCGTCCATCATCGGCGGCGGCCCGCAGATCAAGCAGACCGCGTGCGCGACGTCCGGCATCATCGTCGTGACCAGCGACTCGCTGATGTACCCAGGGAAGTGGCCCTGGCCAGGCGCCTCGTCACTCACCGCGATGAAGACGCGCACGTGTTCGTGGCGCCGCGTTACCACCGAGAGTTCGTCGTGGAAGGCGATGTCGGCGACGCGACGGACGGAATAGAACAGCGTGACCGGACGGTTCGGATCCGTGTCGACCGCATGCCGCAGCATCGACATGAGCGGGGTGATGCCGACGCCGCCGGCGAGCAGCACGAGCGGCCGTTGATCGTCCGATGGATAGATGAATGCGCCGGCCGGGGCACGTACGGCGAGCATCGCACCAGGGCGCAGCGTGGCATGCAGGGCGCTGGAGACCAGGCCGAGGCGCTTCACCGAGATCTCGACGTAGGCCTGCGCGCCAGGCGCGGAGCTGATGGAGTAGCACCGCACGTGCTCGCGGCCGTCGGCCTTCAGCCGCACCGTCAGGAACTGACCAGCGACGAACTGGAACCCCTCCGGGCGGGCCAATCTGAACGTGCGGATGTCAGGTGTCTCGTCGAACACCGCCATCACCGCGGTCTGCACGAAGCCTTGTGGTTGCCGGAGCGCCGCCTGCGCGATGCGCGTCGGGCGCGCCGGCGCCGGTGCCGGTGATACTGCCGTGCTGCGTGACGCCGGGGCCGGCGCCAGTGCGGCCACCGGTCCCGTCAGCAACCACTCGCAGGCGACGAACCAGCCGACGTGCGCCAGGAACCCTGTGGTGAGGCCCAATAAGGAAGGCATCAACCACGGCGACGCCGCGAACAGAAATGAAATCGCGCTGACAAAGTGGCGCGGTGCGCCGCCGCCGGTGCGATGGCTGCGGAGGACGACCAGCGCAAGGTGCACGGTCGTTGCAAAAGCAAGGATTGACGGCGCGAGCGGCTGTGTAAGGTTCATGGTTCGACGACTCGGATCAAGACGATCGCCGCGCTGGAACAGGACGAAGTGCGCGTGTGACAGCGAAGCACTGCAAGCCGAATACCGACACGCGCCGAGCGGGGCCGACGGCGCGATCGTGTGAAGCGAGACGACTCCAGCGCTGTTGCGCGAGCGCTGGATCGCAACTTGCTCAGGTCGGTCGTCGACATGAGTCGAAGCGTGATGAACGTGATGGTCAGTTGCGGAGCGGTGGTCGCCGTGGTGTGCGTGATGAGCGCGCACGCGGGAGCCGAGAAGCCCGGCGGAAAGTCGGCGCGCTCCGGAAAGGCGTCGCCGGCGCCGCTGGTCTGGCCGCTGCCGCCTGAGCCGCCGCGCATTCGCTACGTGCGGAGCTATCAAGGCGTCAACGACTTCAAGCCGGCGAAGAAGCCGTCGAAATTCGCGTTGATGCTGCTCGGCCCGTCGGATGCGCAGGGGCAGTCGGACACGCTGGTGAAGCCGTACGGCGTGGCGGTCTCGTCGCGCGGCACGCTGTTCGTGGCTGATACGGCGGCACGTCGCGCGTTCGCCTTCGATCCCGACGCACAGAAGGTCGCCTTCGTCGGCAACGACGGGGCGGGCCGGCTCACCAAGCCGATCGGCGTGGCCGTCGACGGTCGCGACATCGTGTTTGTGGCCGACGCCACCCTGAAGCGCGTGTTCGCCTATGGGCCGGATGGCCGGCTGGTGCTCGCCATTGGGCACGATGGTGAGCTGCTCAATCCGTCAGGGCTCGCCATCGATCGGATCCGTCACCGGCTCTACGTCGCCGATGCCGGGCAGCACCAGATTCGCAGCTACTCGACGCTCGACGGCGCGCCGCAGCAGACCATCGGTCGGCGCGGTGCCGAGGACGGGGAGTTCAACTTCCCGACGAACCTCTCCGTGGACCGCCTCGGCCAGCTCTACGTCGCCGACACCCTCAACTTCCGCATCCAGGTGTTCGACGTCGAGGGGCGCTTCGTGCGCGCGCTCGGCACGCTCGGCGACACGCCCGGGTCGCTGAATCGGCCGAAGGGGGTCGGCGTCGACAGCGACGGCCACATCTACGTGGTCGACGCCTCGTTCAACAACTTCCAGATCTTTGACGGGCAGGGGCAGTTACTGCTGTTCGTCGGAGCCGGCGGCCGGAATCCTGGCGAGTTCTTCCTGCCGGCTGGGATGTCCGTCGACGAGCAGGATCGCCTGTACGTCGCGGACCAGGGGAACTCGCGCGTGCAGGTCTTTCAATACCTCAAGGGAGCAACGAGATGAGACGAGTATGCCTTCTGGCCGCCGGAGCCGTGTTGCTGGCGGCGAACAGCAGCTACGCCCAATTCACGGCAACCATCGCTGGCGGTCCGCACGATTTGAGCAACGGCTCGGCCGTGCGCAACAGCAACGCCACCATCAACGGGCAGACGTGCGTCTACTGCCACGTGCCGCACGGCGGGTCGACCAACCAGCCACTGTGGAACCGCAGCAACCCGACCGGGGCCTCGTATCAGGTCTACACCAGCTCCACGAGCAAGACCGTGGCGACCGGCTCGGCCGTTGCGGCTGGTATCTCCGGCGCCTGTATGAGCTGTCACGACGGCACCATCGCGATGGACGTCCTCACGAACGTGAACGGCATCGCGTTCGGCACGGCACCCACCGGTGGGTCGGTGGCATTCACCGCGGGGCCGAACCGCAAGGCCACGTATACGAATGGCACGGGCGGCACGGCCAACGTCATGAGCGGCGGCCTGCCGTTCATCGGCGCCGACCTGCGCAACGACCACCCGGTGGCGGTGGTGTACCAGACGGCGCTCTCCGCCGATCCGACGCACTACACCGCGATTACGCAGTCGGGCGCTCGCATCTACGTGAACGGTGCGGGTGGCCAGTTGCCGCTGTTCGGCACGTCCACGGCCACCGCGACGGTCGAGTGCGCCAGTTGCCACGATGCGCACAACAACTCGCTGAACGGCACCAACGGCGGCTTCCTTCGTCAGGCGAACACCGGCAGCCAGATGTGCAAGGCCTGCCACAACAAGTGAGGACTGCGTGAACGTTGCCGTGTGCCTGTCGCTCGTCCTTGTCGTCGCCGTTCCACCGGTGGCGGCGCAGCAACCCGTTCCATCACATGCGCCCGCGCCTGCGGCGTCCGCCTCGGCACCTACCGAGGTGGCACGCGTCAACGGCGTGGCAGTGACGAGCGACCGGCTCGCGGCGGCCCTGTCCGCACTGATTCCTCAGGAATCGTTTCATCGCAACGTCGACGCACACCGCATGGCCGAACTGCGGACCCGGGCGCTGTCATCGCTGGTCGACGACGAACTGGCCTACCAGGATGGTCTCCGCCGTGGCTGGCGCGCCGCGCCGGCAGACGTCCGGAAGGCGTGGGACCAGACCGTTGCGCGATACGGCGGCCCCGCATCGTTCACCAGCGCACTGCGTCAGTCGGGTCTGTCGAGGGCCTCGGTCGAGCAGGAGATCACGCGCCAGTTGCTCGTCGAGCGCAACTACAACGAGTCGGTCATGAAGAGCTGCCGTGTGACCCCGGCGGAGGCGCAGCACTTCTTCGGTGAGCATCCGGAGCGCTTCGTCGAGCCCGAGCAGTTGCATGTGCTGGCGATCACCGTTGGCGTGAATCCAAGCAGCCCGCCCAGTGCCTGGGCCGAGGCGAAGGCGCGAGCCGCCCAGGCGCGTGCGGCGCTCGACGAGGGGACGGCCTTCGACGTGGTGGCCCGCACCTACTCCACCGACCCGAGCCGTGAGAAGGGCGGCGACATGGGCTTCGTGCATCGCGGTAGCCTCGCCAGTCCGTTCGAGGAGGTCGTCGAGCGACTGTCGACCGGCGGCACGAGCGCGGTCGTCGAGTCGCTGTACGGCTACCACATCCTCCGGGTGCCGGAGGTGCGACCCGCGCAGGCCAGGTCGTTCGAGCAGGTATCGGCCACGCTGGCCACCGACCTGTCGGCGACGCGCTGCGCCGAGCGCAAGGTCGCGTGGCTCTCCGAGTTGCGGGCGGCCGCCCGTGTCCAGCTCCTGGAGCCCGCGCAGTGAGACGCCGCATCACCATCGGCCTCGCGCTCTGTGCCCCGCTCGTGGCCGCGCCGATGGCGACCGCCCAGACCACCGTCGACGGCTCCGCCGAGGTGAGCGTGGCGAGGAGCAGCACCGAGTCGACGGACCAGGCGCATGCCGACAGGTCGGTCGGCCAGAACTACGCGCTCGGCTGGAGCTCGACGCTGTTCGACCCGCGCATCGCCCGCTACAACCTGCAGGGGTTGTTCCGCACGAGCCAGCTCTCGGCCAATGGATCGGGGCAGCCGTTCGAGCGCGGCCACGCCGACGATCTTGGCTACCGCCTCGGCGCCACTCTGCTGCCCGCGAGCTCCATGCCCTTCACCTTCCAGTCGTCACGCACCCGGAGTGCGTCGGCGGGCGACCTGATGCCGGCCAACCCGATTCGCAGCGGCCTCCTCGCCGCGACGGGCGCGCCGGCGGTCGACTTCGAGTCGCTCAATCACGAGCTATCCGCGGGCTGGCACCTCGGGCTCGAGCGGCTGCCGCAGATCGATCTGACGATGCGCCGCGGTCGTTCGGTGATCAGTGGCGGTGGCTATGAGGCACGCCAGTCGGACAACGACCTGTCGGCAGCGGTCCTGAAGAACACCCGGTCCACGCGTCAGGTGTTCCGCTATCAGGCGACGCAGTCCGAGAACGTCCTCGACCAGACCTTCGAGCAGCGTCTCGGGCTGCTCGACTACGACCTCGGGGTGTCGCCGACGGCGCACACGCGCATGACCGCGCATGCCGGCCGGCGCACGTCCTTCGCGCAGTCGGTGTTCGTGCGGCCGGTGGATGCGGAGGCCGGCGCCTACAGTCCCGCATCGACCAGCGGCGAATCGGCCGCGCAGTACGGACAGGTCGGCTACTCGTATGAGCCGAACGGCCGCTTCTCGCTGCGTCTCCTCGGCAGCGCCGACCACCAGACCGGCGACGATGCCTCCACGGCGGCGGCACTGGCGACGGTGTCGAGCCACGCCGAGGTTGTGAAGGGGCTGGTGCTCACGGCCAGTGGCGCTGGCGGGCGGCGTCAGCAGGTGGTCGGTCGCGACCTGGTCGATGTGGCCACGCGGACCGCCGATGCCAGCGTCACCTACCAGGTGAACGGACGCTGGCTCGGTGCGGGCGGCAGCGCAACGCGCGGGATGGGGACCAACACCACGCCAGCGGGGCTGACCGGCCAGAGTGATGCCTGGTCCGGCGACGCGCACGTCTCCACCACCGTGCACTGGTTCGGTGCGGGCCTGGGCTACGACCGCTCGCGCTATCGCGACGACCTGCTCGACTTCGGCAACTACGCCAGCGAGCGCGTGCGCGCGTCGGCGCAGGCGCAGACGGCGCGCGGGTCACTCACCGCCAACGGCGAGCAGTTGCGCATCACGCGCGGTCGCACGGCCACGTTCATCCGTAACCTGCAACGCACCGTATCGGGCACGGCGTCGCTGCGACTGCTCGGGCAGAACTTCGTGTCGGCCACAGCCGGTCACTTCCTGAACGACTACGAGGGGGCGGCCGGTGGCGGCACCGACCGCAGCCTGTTCTGGAGCGTCGGCCTGGACAGCGCGGTGCGGCAGGCGCTGCATCTCTCGGGGTGGCTGCGGACCGAGGCGGCGTCGGCGTCGCGGACCCGCTTCGATCAGGACGCGCTCAGTGCGTTCGGCCGGCTCGAGTACCGGCTGCGAACGCTGAACCTTGCCGTCGAGTATCGCCGCAGCCACAGCCGCATGGTCTACCCGGGCATGATCGGTCCAGACGCGTTCGCGGGACGCCAGGTCCGCTTCAGTATCACCCGCCAGTTCGGGTTCCGCGTGCGATGACGACCGCCCGCACGGCCTGCGCGGTGGTGGCTCTGCTGCTGGCGTCGTATCCTGCCACAGCGCAGGAGCGGCCGGTCTGGCCGTCGCCGCCGGCGACGACGCGCATTCGCTACCTGCGCGCGCTGAGTCCGGAGGCGATCCGGCGCCCGCCGTCCGCCTTCTCGAAGCTCCTGCGCGTCATCGTCGGCGGTGCGGCGCGCGAACACATGACCCAGCCCTACGGCGTGGCCGTCGGGCCCGACCGCCGCGTCTACGTGGCCGATTCGGTCGGTGGCGTGATCCACGTCTACGACCTCGAGAAGTCGCGGCACGACACGATCAAGGTGGCGGCGCAGTCGCTCATCGGCATCGCCGTCGTCGGGCAGCGCCTGTATGTC
Organism: Bifidobacterium breve; assembly: GCA_943328785.2. Lineage (GTDB taxonomy): Bacteria > Acidobacteriota > Vicinamibacteria > Vicinamibacterales > CAVVIG01 > CAVVIG01. Next base: position 2,420 of record CALQBJ020000061.1, on the reverse strand, counting down.
ACCGACTCGGTGGCGGGACGCCTGGTGTGCCTCGACCTCAAGGGACACGAGTTGTGGAGCCGCGGCGCTGGCGACGGGTTCGTGCGTCCCACCGGTCTGGCCGCCTCGGCCGACCTGCTCTACGTCGTCGACACGATGCAGCATCGCATCGTGACCGTCGGGCTCGGCGGCACCATCTACGAGCGTCTCGGCACGCGCGGCAGCGGACCGGGGCAGTTCAACTTCCCGACCAACATCGTCCGGGCCGGGGACGGCCGGCTGTTTGTCACTGACACGATGAACTTCCGCGTCCAGGTGCTCGATCGGCACGGCGCGCCGCTGGCCGCGTTCGGACGCCTGGGTGATGCGCCCGGCGATTTCGACAAGCCAAAGGGAATCGCGCTCGACAGCGATGGGCATGTCTATGTGGTCGAGGGGCTGAACGACATCGTGCAGATATTCGACGAGCGGGGACGGCTGCTGCTCACGTTCGGCGGGTCGGGGGCTGGTGCGGGAGAACTCTGGCTGCCGTCGGGCATCACCATCGTCAACGATGTGGTCTACGTGGCCGATGCCGCCAACCGGCGCGTGCAGCTGTTCGAGTACGTGAAGGAGGGGCGATGAGCCGCGCCCTTCTCCTCGCGCTCGCGGCCTGGTGCGTCGCCGTCCTGTCGACAACCGTCTCGGCCCAGGACAGTGTCACCGCGCCGACCAACAAGCACAACCTGTCGACGAGCGGGCCGGGTCCGGTGAAGGCGACCGGCACCACCGAAATCTGTGTCTTCTGTCATACGCCGCACAACGCCGCGCCGGTTGCGCCGCTGTGGAACCAGACGCTGTCGGCGGCCACGTACAGCCCGTACTCGAGCAGCACCATGAATGCCGTGCCCGGCGTGCCGCAGGGCACGTCCAAGCTGTGCCTCAGTTGCCACGACGGGACGGTGGCCATCGGCAGTACGGCAGGAGCCGGACAGATCCCGATGCTGGGGTTGACCTCGGGCAAGCTGACCGGGGCGTCATCGCTCGGCACCAACCTCGGTGACGACCACCCCATCTCGTTCGTGCCGGTGTCGACGCCGGGCCTGGTGAATCCGCCGGCCGGCAGCCCGGTGGCGCTCGACGCGAATGGCCAGGTGCAGTGTGTCAGTTGTCACGACTCGCACCAGATGGACATTGATCCGACGCAGCAGAAGTTCCTCGTGATGAACAACGCGTCGTCGTCGCTCTGCCTGGTGTGCCACCAGCAGCCGTACTGGTCGTCCGGGCCGAGCACGCATGCGACGTCGACCAAGCCGTTCACGGCGGGGCAGGGCGCGCACACGGGCTATACCACCGTGGCCACCAACGGCTGCGAGAGCTGCCACAAGCCGCACACCGCGACCACCCCGGCGCGGATGCTGAAGGGCGTGGAAGAGCAGACGTGCGGCACGTGCCACGGACCATCAGCGATCGGGCGCGACATCCAGACCGAGTTCTCGAAGGCGTACTCGCACCCCACCTACCGGGTGACGCCGTCCGCGCACGATGCGTCGGAGTCGCCGTCGAACGCCTCGCATACGCTGCCCGAGGTGTCAGGGGCGGCGCCGCGGCATGCCGAGTGTGGAGACTGCCACAACGGGCACGCCTCGAACGCCCAGACAGCCGCCGCGCCGAAAGGGTCGGGCAAGATTGCCGGCGTCTGGGGGATCAGCCGCAGCAACACACTGGTGCAACCCGTTGGGGTGCCGGCCTCGGTGAACGAGTACGAGATCTGTTTCAAGTGCCACGCCGACTCGGCCAATCTGCCGCAGGCCGGTGGCACGCCTGCGCCGCCGTATCCGACCCGCGTGGCGCCGCAGTTCAACAAACGGCTGCAGTTCGACTCGACGGCGGTCTCGTATCACCCGATTGAAGCCGCGGCGAAAGCGACAGCGTCGCCCAGCCTGAAGGCGCCGTGGACACGCACGAGCCTGATGCTCTGCACCGACTGCCACGACAGCGACACCGGGCCGAAGGCGCCGACACCGGGCACCGGGCCGTCAGGGCCGCACGGCTCGAACTACAAGCACCTGCTGGCCGGGCGCTTCGACATGGATAACTCGAACACGACCGAGAGTGCGGCGGCGTACGCGCTCTGCTACAAGTGCCACGACCGGACGATCGTGCTCAGCACCACGTCGTTCCTCGAGCACGACCGGCGAATCCGGTCGGAGAACGCCTCGTGCTCCATCTGCCACGACCCGCACGGCATCAGCAGCGCCCAGGGCACCGCGATCAACAACGCGCACCTGATCAACTTCGACAAGCGCTTCGTGACGCCGAGCAGCAGCGGGCTGTTGAAGTTCGAGCAGACCAGCGCCGGCCACGGCCGCTGCTACCTCACGTGCCACGGTGACAATCACAACCCGGAAAGCTACTGAATCTCCAATCGTGACTCGTCAATCGGCTCACTACCGACCAAC
>CALQBJ020000060.1 GCA_943328785.2 Bifidobacterium breve | reverse complement strand
TCCTATCTGATTTCAGAGAGGGTATGGCAGGGTGCGTCCGAGCAGTGTCACCAGCAGCAGCACGGTCGGCAGCAGCACCGCGAACACCACGAGCGTGTAGCCCATGACGTCGCGCGCGCGGAGCTGGAACAGGCCCAGAATCGGCAGCATCCAGAACGGTTGCAGCAGGTTGGCCACCGCCTCGCCAAGGTCGTAGGCCACCACCACCCAGCCAAGGTGCACCTTCAGATCGTGCGCCGCCGCCATCACGTAGGGCGCTTCGATCACCCACTTCGAGCCGCCCGACGGGACGAACACCCCGAGCACCGCCGAGTAGATCGCGACGAGCGGCGGGAACGTGGTCGGCGTCGACACGCGGACGAACAGCGTCGCCAGTTGCTCGTTCAGGTGCGTCGACGTAATCACCCCGGCGATGCCGGCATAGAACGGGAACTGCAGGATGACGCCCCACACGGCCGGCGTCGCGGCCTGCACGGCGTGCATCAGCCGCGCCGGCGTGCCGTGCAGCAGGAAGCCGGCGAGCAGGAAGATCAGGTTGAGGACGTTCAGGTTCAGCGCGTTCAGCGGGTCACCCGCACGCGCGAAGTACTGCGCCAGATACCAGACGCCCAAGCCGACGATGACCCACGTGAGCACGGGTGAGTGTTCGAGCCAGGCGCCAGGCGGAATCACCGCCGGCCGCTGCGGCTCGGCGGCTTCCTCCGTGCCGAGGTCGATGCCGAGCATCCGCGCGGTCTTGGCGCGCGACGCCGGCGGCGTCGCCAGCCACATCACACCGGTCACCACCACGATTTCAATCGCGACCGACAGCAGGCTCTGCCAGAGAAAGATGGTGTGCGCGAAGCCGATGATGCCGCCAGGTACCAGGCCGTCGTGCGCCACGATCTCGCGAATCGCCGGCTGCAACGCGCCAGGTGACGCCATCTGCAGCGCAGCCGACCCGCTCAGCCCCTGCGCCCAGATACTGCCGAGCCCGAGAAAGCTCGCGGCGGCCAGCGCGCGGTAGTCGACCCCTTCCACGCGGCGCGCCACCTCACGAGCCAGCACCGCGCTGAACACCAGGCTGAACCCCCAGTTGAACCACGAGCTTGCCAGCGCAAAACCCGTGACCAGCGCCACGGCGCCCTTCGGCGTCGAGGGCCACGAGGCGACCACACGAATCAGCCGGCGCATCGGCGCCGACGTCGCCAGCACGTGCCCCGTGATGATCACGAGCGCCATCTGGAGCGTGAAGGGGATCAGGTCCCAGAAGCCACGCCCCCAGGCGTCGACCACCTCGCCAACGGTCGACGATGTCGCCGTCACCCCGGCGCCGACCACGACGACGGTGGCGAGCAGGGCGAAGACGAACGCGTCCGGCACCCAGCGCTCGGTCCACGCGGTCAGCGCCAGCGCGACACGCGCGACGATGCCGGCGTCTTCCAGCTCGGGGGTTCCTGGGTCAGGCGTGTCGGCTGGCATGGGCACGCGCGGTGTCAGCGCGCACTCGGGCGCGAGGCGCGCCCGTCGTGCAGCGTCAGTTTCTGGACGCGCCAGTTGTTCATGTCGGCGACATAGAGCGTGTCGTCGGTCGGGCACGCCAACGCGTGGATCCAGTTGAACTGCTTCTCGTCCCGCCCTGAGATGCCCATCGTGCCGATGAGTTTCCCGTCGAGCGTCATCTTGTAGATGCGTCCGGGTTCGGAATCCGACGTGTAGAGATACTGCGTCGGGCCGTTCGTGATGCACAGCGTCCAGGGCTGCGTCTCGTCAGGCGGGTTCGCCGGGACATTACCGAGCACCGGATGGTGTGTCTTGTCGTAGACGGCATTCAGGAAGATGAAGCGCTTGAACGTGCCGTCGACGTCGAACACCTGGATACGGCGGTTGTTGCGGTCGGCGACGTACACATTGTCCTGACGATCGACGGCGATGTTGTGCGGGGTGTTGAACTGCCCGGGATTCTGGTCGCCGTGCGGACCGCCGGAACCGCGGGAGCCCCACGACGTCACCCACGCGCCGCCCTTGGTGTACTTCGCGACGCGGCCGTTGGTGTAGCCGTCGGCGATGTACAGGTTGTCGCTCGAATCGAACGCGATGTCGGTCGGGCCGCGGAAGTAGCCGTCCTGCGTCGGCGGCGGCGGTGCGCTGCCGCGCCCGGTGCGGAACCACGACTCCTCGGGGTCGTCCGGGCCTTCGGGTCGGCGACCCAGATTCATGGTGACGTAGCCGGCCGGGTTGAAGCGGACCGCGGCGTTGGTCCCCTTGTCGACCACCCACAGGTTGTCGTGGCGGTCGAAGCGGATGGCGTGGCCGTAGCCGAGGCCGTAGACGTGCTTGCCGATCTCGCGCACGAACCGCCCGGTGGCCAAATCGAACTCCAGCAACTGCGTCGACGCGTTCCCGTAGAGCGGCCCGGCGGTTGGGCTGCCAGGATGGTTCAGCACCACGAGGCGATTCTTCGAGTTGACGGCAACACCGAGCACCTCGCCCAGGTTCATGTCGGGCGAGTACTTGAGGAAATCGGTGGAGGCGTCGAACGGAATCTCGGGCACCGTCACCGGTGCAGGCGCCGGTTGCGGCGACGGTGCGGCAGGCTGCTGCGCGCTGGAACGTTGGACGAAGAAAAACGCCGCGAACGCCGCGGCCGGAAGCACGAGCCACACACGCGTCATCACAACCCTCCTGCCCTGCCAGCCCTTGTCTCAGTACGTAGTCCGGCTTTAGCCGGACCTGTCACGTCCGCCTGAAGGCGGACACTACGCCTGTCCCATCAGTCCACATCCAGCCCGTCTTGCCCTCGTCTCACTCCACGCCGAACGCCAGCAGCACGTTGCCCGGCCGGGCGCGGTAGTCGCCCGAGTTCACGTACATCATGCCGCCCACCACAACCGGCGCCGGTCCGTTCAGCGAGCCGCCGCGCGTGCGCACGCCGTTCACCGTCAGGTACTCGCGGTTCGTATCGAGCTGCCACAGCACCGAGCCGTCTTTCGTCGAGTAGGCGCGCAGGCCGCCGTCGAACGCGCCCGACAGCACAGCCCCCGGAATCACGGTAATCGCCGCCGACTGCGCCGCGTTGCACAGGCGCCCCTTCGCGCCGCACAGCAGCGCGTCGACCGGCGCCGCAAACCACGCGCGCTCGCCGGTGGCCAGCGACACGGCATGCAGTCCGCCTGGACTTGGGCGATTCTGATCGGCCACCGGGAAGTAGGCATGCTCGCCGTCGGTGGCGACTCCCCACTCGATGCCGCCGAGCGATCCGCCCTGCCCGGCGCGGTACTGCCACAGCACCTTGCCGCCGTTGTCGGGATCGAGACCAAAGCCGACGCCAGACTTCTGTCCGACGACGATGACCTGCTTCCCGCCGGGAATGTTCGCGATCGCGGGCGAGGCGCCGAAGTCGTAGTCGGGCCCCTGCTGCGTCCCGCAGTTCGGCTCGCCGTTGCGGCAGCCGTAGACGTCGCCAGGCGCCAGTTGCTGCGACCACGTCATCGCGCCGGTCTTCAGGTCGAACGCGACGATCGCATCGGTGCCAGGCTGCGACGCCTTGCCGCTGTAGGTGTTGCCGACACCAACGTAGATCAGCCGGCGTTTCGCATCGATGGTGGGCGCGGACCAGATCGCGCCGCCGGACGGCCCCCACGACTCACCGCCGTCGGGCCGCGTGCCCATCAGCACCGGTTCTTCCGGGATCGGATACGCACGCCAGACCGCCTTGCCGTCGCGCACGTCGAGCGCCACGACGGCGCCGCGGAATGTGCAGCAGTTGTAGGTGGTGCTCTTCCCCACTTCCTCGTACGACGAGGTTGGCACGTACAGGCGGTCCTGGTAGAGGGTCGGCGAGCCGGTGAGCCGGATGAGCGGATGCGGATCGACCTGCACGCGCCACACTTCGGCGCCGCTGCTGGCATCGACTGCGTAGGCATAGCCCTTCTGGTCGGAGAAGTAGGCGTTGAAGGCACCGGGCGTCCCCGGGCGTGGGCCGACGTTGATGGAGCCACGCACACCGCCACGCGCGGTGTAGATCCAGGCCACGCAGCCGCGCGTGGCGTCGAGTGAATAGACCGTGCCGTTCTGGGTGCCGACGAACAACCGCCCGCCGACGACCGTCGGCTGCGCCCAGGCCGAAGTGGCCTCCGGCAGGCCGAGCGCCCACTTCAACGTCAGCGTCGGCAGATCGGCGGCGGTCATCCCCGCGGTCTTCGCCGGAACGAAGTGTGTGTTCGCCAGATCGGCGCTCCAGCCGTTCCAGGCCGGCGCGCTGGCGACATTCCTCAGCGGCAACGGATCGGCGCAGCGGCCGATCGACGGATCGACCGTCGACTCGGCACCGACGGTCTTCCCGGTCAGGTACTCCGCGACGGCGCGCCGCTCCGCACCACTGAGCGACAGCCCCTGGTAGCGCATCGCGCCGCCGGTGAGCGCCGCGATGATCGACTCCGGAGAGCGAGCCCGCAACTGCTCCGGCGCAGGGGCGCGCGACGCCGCAGCGCCGTCGTGGCAGGTGACGCAGTTGCCACGGAAGACGGTGGCGCCATCGGCGGTCTGGGCGCGCACGACGGTGGGAAGGGCGAGCGCCACCACGGCGACAGCCAGCACGGAGAGTGTTCGGACGCGCATCGAGGGGCTCCTGTGGACCGGCCACACTCGGCTCGGCGAGACGCAGTGTAAGGGATGAGGCGCGGAAAAAAGAAAACGGGCGCCCGGAGGGGCGCCCGTTCTGGCGGCAGGGTGTCGAGCGATCGACAACTACTTTTTCTTCGGACCGACGCTGCGGAGGTAGTTCACGATGCTCCACATTTCGTTGTCGGCGAGGCGGCCCTTGTAGCCCTTCATCTTCATCTCGGGGCCGGCGCCGTCGCGGATGACCATGAAAATCTCGCCGTCGGTGGCGCCGCGGTCCCACTTCACGTCGGTGAGGTCCGACGGGTGTGTCTCGCGCGGAGCCATCGGGCCGTTGCCCTTGGCGTCAGGTCCGTGACAGAAGCGGCAGTTCTTGGCGTACGCAGCCTGGCCGGTGGCGATCGATTCGGCGCCCGACGCGACAGCGTTCTTGAGCGACCTGCCTTCGGCACTGCCACCAGGATTCTGCGCACTAAGCCCGGTCATCGTCGCCATGACGATACCGAAGCCGACGATCAGTGACGATGCAACGCGGTACATGTATCCCGCTCTCCTAGTCAATTACTGAGTCCCACGACAGCTGGGTGTTCCAGAACGGTGTGTTTGTAAGAATGCCGAGCGACAGTATCAGAGTCGGATTTTGCCATACGGTAGCCACCCCCGCAACACTACCTTCGCTATACTGCACGAGCTGTGACCATCCACCTCACTCGTATGACGCTCGGAGCACTGCTGACGTTTGCACTTGTGGCGCGCTGTGGCGCGGCGCAGACGACTGCACCGCCGGAACCGGCGTCAGACGCCACTGTGCAGCTGCAGATGGCCGCCATGAACGGCGACCTCGCGCGGGTCCGGGCTGCCATCACCGCGAAGACGCCGCTCGACGCGCCGGGCGACTCGCGGATGACGGCCCTCGGCATCGCGGCGCTGTATGGACGTGCTGAGGTCATCCGCGCCCTCGCCGCGGCCGGCGCCAACGTCGCCGCCGATCAGGACGGCGAGTCGGCGCTCACCGTGGCGGCACACGAGGGACACACCGATGCGGTGAACGCACTCGTCGCCGCTGGCGCGAACGTGAACGCCAAGGACAAGGACGGCATCACCCCGCTGATGTCCGCCGCGTCGTCGAACCGCGCCGGCACGATTCGCGTGCTGCTCGCCAAGGGCGCGAACATCGACGAGACGAACAACGACGGCGCCACCGCGCTGGTCGCCGCCGCCTACGGCGGGCATGCGCAGGCCACCGACGCGCTGCTGGCCGGCGGCGCCGACACGACGCTGCGCGATCGCGCCGGGCGCACCGCGCTCATGGCCTCGGCACTCGGCGGGAACGAGGCGGTTGCCGCGCTACTGCTCGACAAGAAGGCCGACCCGCAGCTCGAGGACGAGAGCGGCATGAACGCGCTCGTCTATGCCGCGTCAACCGGCCACGACGAAGTCGTGGCGGTGCTGCAGAAGGCCGGCGTGACGAAGGGCGGCGATCTGGCGCTGGCATTCGCCATGCGCGGCTGCCGCGTACCGCTCGCGAACGCCCTGCTCTCGGCCGGCGCCAACCTGAAGTCCGACCTGAACGGCGATCACCTGCTCATCCTTGCGGCCGGCGCGAACTGCATCGCCGGCGTCGAGTTCCTGCTGTCCAAGGGGCTGGAGGTGAACCTCGCGAACGACGAGGGGATGACGGCACTGATGCGCGCATCTGGCGACGGCTTCGCCGACATGGTCGAACTGCTGCTCGCGAAGGGCGCCGACATGGAGCTGAAGAACAAGCTCGATCAGTCGGCCTGGCTGTTCGCCGCCATGGGCAATCACACCGACGTGGTGGACCTGCTGCGCGCCGATCGTGAGGCGCGCGAGAAGAAGGACCCGGCCGCCGCTCAGCGTTGAGGCGCGACCCGCCGCGCGTTCGACGCGCGGCTCACGGTCATATCGACGTACTGCGACACCTTCATCCCGGGATTGATGGTGAGCTGGATCCGCCTCGGCTTGCCGGCACCCCGTAGTTCCACGGTGTGCATGCCAGGGTCGAGCGGCACCACGAGCGGGGTGGAGCCGCGTCGCTCCCCGTCAATGAACGCATCCACCGTTGCGGGCGTGGTCCGCAATTCGAGCGTTCCCGCCGTCCGCACCGTCGCACCCACCCATCCGAGCAGGCGCCCTGCCAGCGTGACACCTGCGCCGGCGAGGGCCAGCACGACGACCCCAGCAGCAAGTCGCCGCCAGTTCCCCAGAGAGACGCGATGGTCGCGCGCACCAACCGGTGTGAGCATCAGCATCGGAGGCGGGATCACCGCGGCCGGTCGAGCCGCCGCCATCGACACCGGCACACTGCCGCTCGACGACGGCTCAAGTGCGGCGGATTCGTGGCGTGGTGAGCCGGATACGACGACCGGCGCGAGTGTGTCGCCGGCGCGGTAGCGGGCGAGGAAGGCCTCGAGGCTCGCCGGCGACGACACCAGCTCGCTCTCGCCGAGCACCGCCGCGAGTTCGGCGCTGGCCTCCACCGGCGACGCGAAGGGGTGGTGAGGATCGAGCTGCAGGGCGCGGGCGAGCCAGCCGCGCAGGCCGTGCGGCAACGGCTCGAAGCCGCCGCGCGGCGATACGGCCCACACCGACGACACCAGTTCGTCGAGGCGCAGCGGGAACTCGTCGTCGCGGAGCGGACGGCCGAGTACAAGTGCCAGCGCCACGACGCCGAGCTGCAGCGCGTCGGTCCTGGCATCGAGCCTGGCGCGCGCCTGACCGGGCGGCACGGCCACGCGCAGTTCACGCCAGTAGCGCTCGCACGGGAGCCGCAGCTGCTCGACCGCGGCGCCGAGCACCGGCTCGGCAATGAGGAGGCGCGACTGCGGCGTCACGATCAGCCGCTCGGGCGCCAGCGCCCCGTGCGCCACGTCGCGCGCCCCCTCGTGAAGCATCGCCACGCCGGTGACGAGCTGCCGGATGAGGCAGAGGGCCGCATAGATGTCGAGCGGCACACGGCGGGTCTGCGCGCCACCGAGGATCGTCGAGAGGCGCAGGCCGGACACCGCATCCGAGATGACGGACAACACCGGGTCGTCGCCGACGCTCCGTTCCACCCCACGCACGCGGATGAACGACGGGTGACGGAAGCCGGCAAGGCGCCCGGCCCGTTCGCGCAGGGCGAACTCGAACGACGGCACGGTGCCGAACGAGGCGCGCAACCGCAGCACCTCGACAGCCGGCCCCCCGGCCGTGTCAGCGTGCCGCGTGCGCTGGCCGAGGCCGTCCTCGAAGACGACCGGCGGCGAATCGGGAAGAGGATGACGACGAGCCGCAGCGTTCATGGTGGTCAGGTCCTGGGATAGGACGCGACCCACTACTGCCGAAAGCGTGCCGGACGAGGTACACACGACAAACCCCGCGAAATGCGGGGTATTGTGCGAAAAAGCCGAGTGGAGCGGGGAGAGAAACAGGGGCGGGCCAGTTACAGGTCCGTGCCAGCCCCCCCCCCAATTGTGTAAGGGCTTACTCGGGCGAGATCGAGGTTCTGCCGCAGTCGTCACAACGCAAGTAGATCACCGGCAGCGACTCCGAGCGACCAATCACTTTCGCGCTGGGAACACCGCACCGGGGGCAGACAATTGCGCCGGACGTAGACCGTTTTGCCATAAGAACTCCCTTTACATCTTAGACCGGTACGGCCCTTGGGAGGATCCCCAAAACTGGGATCGGACTAAGAATTCGTCCGGAGGCTGTCGAGCAGCCCTTCCATATCTGGCGGCAGCGGGGCCTCGAACCGCATCGGCTTGCCGCTCAGCGGATGCACGAAACCGAGCCGCCATGCATGCAACGCCTGCCGCTCGAACTCGATATGCCGCATGTCCTGCGGACCGTAGACGTAGCGCTGCTCGCCGACAAGGGTATGTCCCCGAAGCCGCGCCTGCAGCCGGATCTGGTTGCGCCGGCCGGTGATCAGCGTCACCTCGAGCAGCGACACACCATCGTAGGTGTCGAGCACTTCGTACTCGCAGCTCGCCTCGCTGGCGTGCGGGTCCTTGGAGCTGGTTTCCTTCTGGATCAGCGATTCCTGGTCCCAGACCAGGTGGTCGCGCCACAGGCCCTTGGCGGGCGAGGGGACGCCGTACACCAGCGCCAGATAGATCCGTTCGGCCTCGTGGCGCCGGAACTGGTCCTTCAGCTTGGCCTGCGCATCGGACCGGGTGGCAAACATCACCAGCCCGGACGTGTCGCGATCAATGCGGTGGACGACGAACGGGCGTCGCTTCTTGGACCGGAGGTGTTCGACCAGCTCGTCCTCGACCGACGCCGCTTCCTCGCGGCGCGGGAGCGGCACGGTCAGGAGCCCGGCCGGCTTGTTCACCACGACCAGCGCCTCGTCCTCGTAGACGATCGGGAGTTCGCCGGCGCGGGGCGGACGCTGGGATGTCCGGCGGGAACTGCCCGGACGATCCATCCAGAGACGCACCCCGTCGCCGGTCTTGAGCTTGAACCGTGCATCCTTGGGGGTCGCCTCGGCGTCATTCAGGAAGATCTTGCCTCGTTGCAGCGCCTCGGAAGCGCGCCCGCGCGAGCCAAGCCGCCCCTCGGCGGCGAGAAACTTGTCGAGGCGCAGCCCCGCGTCGGCTGCCTCGACGATCCAGGTATCGGCCATTCCCTTGATCCTACTGCCAGAACCGTCGCCGTCGTTGGAAGAGCCCCATATCCTCCCCCTCTGGGTGATGCGCGCAGCTCTGCCGTCTGCCACGATGCGCTCGGAGGGTGACTGATGGCAGGAGACACCGTGCTCACGTCGATCTCGAATGCGTTTGCGGATGCCGTGGACGCCGCGGCCGCCGCGGTGGTGCAGGTGCATGGGCGCCGGCGGCCGGCGAGCGGCGTCGTGTACGCGGACGGTGTAGTGGCGACGCTGGCCCGCACGCTCGGCCGTGAGGATGGCCTGCACGTGCGGCAGGCTGACGGCACGCTGTTCGAGGCTGAACTGGCCGGGTGGGACCCCGCCACGAGCCTGGCAGTGCTCCGTGTGCCAGGGCTCACCGCCCCGGCCCTGGCGCCCGCCAGCACGCCGGCCCGCGTCGGCCACCTCGCCGTGGCCATCGCCCGCTCGTGGAGCAACGCGGTGACGGCGAGCGTCGGCACCATCGCCGTCATCGGTGGCCCGCTCGCCACCGGGCGCCGGCGCGCCATCGAGCAGGTGATCCGCACCACGGCGCCGATGCACGACGGGTTTGCGGGCGGCGCCTTCATCAGCACCGACGGTGCGCTTGTCGGCATCACCACCGCCGCCGCCATCCGCGGACTCGGCGTCGTCATCCCGGCAGCCATTGCCTGGAAGACCATTGCCTCGGTGCTGGAGCACGGGCGGCCGCGGCGTGCCTATCTCGGCATTGCGGGTCAGCCGGCGGCGCTGCCCGAACTGCAGCAGCGCGGCGAGGCGCGCGAGTCGGCGCTGCTGGTCGTTGGTGTGACGCCGGGAAGCCCGGCCGAACAGGCGGGCGTGCTCATCGGCGACCTGCTGCTCGACTTCGACGGCGCCCCGGTGCGCTCGCCCGAGGAGCTGCTCGCCCTGCTCATCGGCGACGCCGTCGGTCGCGCCGTGCCGCTACGCGTGCTGCGCGGTGCCTCCACCGCCACGCTCGCGGTCACCCCGCAGGAGCGTCCGGAACGCTGATGCGCGTGCTGCTGGTCGGCCTGCCGGACGAACGCGAGCGGCTGCGCGGGCAGCTGCTCGCGGAGCATGTGGACGTGGCCGCGGAGTTCATCAGCGTGAGCGCCGCCCGCGGCTCACGTGTCGCGGCCGACGCCATCGTAATCGCCGCGCGCGAGTCGGACGATGAGACACCCTCGGAGCCGCTGACGCCGCGAGAAGTGCAGGTACTGGAACTCCTGGTCGAGGGGCTGTCGAACAAGGTGATCGCCACGAGGCTCGGGATCAGCGATCAGACCGTGAAGTTCCACGCTGCCGCCATCTGCGGCAAGCTGGGCGCCGCCAACCGGACCGACGCCGTGCGCAAGGCGATGAGAAGAGGACTGGTCGCGGTCTAGTCACGGGTCGCACGTCGCTAGTCACTTGGGACTTCCCGCATCGCCCTGATGCCGCCGATCGAGAAGTCGGCGATGTGCTGCGCCAGGCGGTCGAGCGATTCGGCGTCACCGGTGAGGCCGGGCACAAGGCGCCTGGCGACCGGGTTGGCCATGGCCGCCTGGAACTGCGTCTGCACGCTGACGACGCACCGCATCACGCGCTCGTCGTCGACGTCCACGCCGAGGATCTCCGCAACCAGGCTGGCGAGGTAGGCGATGCGCGGCGCGATGACCTCCCGCACGACATCGTCGAGCGCCTCGGTCGGGTTGGCCATCTCGTGCGCCATCAGCTGGCGAATCCACGAGTCCGGCGACTCGCCGACACGGTGCAGGAACACGCGGATGAACGCGCGGAGCCGTTGCTCCGCCGAGCCGCCGGCGCCTGCGGCCATCGCGCCGTCCGAGGTGTCACGCATGACGGCGATCGCCTCGTCCAGCACCTCGCGGTAGAGGCCGTACTTCCCGCCGAAGTGATAGTTGATGGCGGCAACGTTGGCGCGCGCCGCGGCGCAGACCTGTCGCACCGTCACCCGGTGGTAGCCGTCTGCCGCAAAGAGCGTCCGCGCTTCTTCGACCAGACGCTCGTGCGTTTCGCGATCGGGCGCCGCGACGTCCACGTGCGCGGCCCTGGCCGCGCGCCCGGCCACTACAACGTTCTCCTGAACAGCATCGTCGCCGCGCCCATCGACACGACCGAGAAGACGACGAGGAACCCGAGGTCGAAGGCGATCGCCTCGAAGCCGGTGTTCTTCAACAGCAGGCTCTTGAAGGCGTGCACGGCATAGGTGAACGGGTCGGCCGCGGCGATCACCTGCATCCACTTCGGGAAGCCCTGCTGCGGGTAGACCGCGCCGCTCGGGAAGTAGAGCACCGTGTTCAGCACGCCAAACACCGCGCGTGGCAGCAGCGGGTCCGAGATGCGCACCATGATCAGGAACATCATGCTGATCAACGCGAAGGCGGTGACGGTGATGACCAGCAGCAGGCGCATCATCCGCATCGGATCGAGCGGGTTCGGCACACCGGCGATGAGCGAGCCGATCACCATCAGGAACGCGCCGGCGATGACGGCGCGGATGGTGCCCGAGATGTTGAAGCCGGCAATCAGCTCGAACTTGGTGATCGGCGTCACCAGGTAGCCTTCGTGCAGCCCGCGCGCCTTGTCGTCGATGAAGATGATGCCGCCGCCGATCATCACCATCATGAAGATCGACATCGTGATCGACCCGGGCAGCAGATACTGGATGTACGGCACGTATGGGTAGACCTCGACCAGTTGGAGCGACGGCTGCGACGGCGTGCGGATGGTCGTCTTCACCGGTTGGCCGAGCGAGCCGACGACCTGCGCCATCGTCGCTGACAGCGTTGCCGACACGAAGCTGTCGGTGTTGTCCGAGATGAGCGCCACCGTCGGTTCCTGCCGGGTGATGACTCGCCGCGAGTAGTCGGGTGGAATGGTCAGCACGCCGTTGACGACGCCGTTGCGCAGGTCCGCGAGCGCCACCCCGACGTCGGAGTAGTCGATCACATCGAAGGTGTGGTTGCCGGTGGCGATGGCGCCTGCCAGCTCACGAATGCGCACCGCCGGCACACCGTGGTCCTGATCGACGATCGCCACCTTCAGATGCTTGACGTTGCCGCCGAAGGCGTAGCCGAGGACGACGAGCTGCACGATCGGCATCATCATCGACATGACGATGAGCATCGGACTGCGGCGGAACCGCCGCATTTCCCGTTCGATGATGGCGAGGGTTCTGTGCATGGTGACTACCGCCGAATCATGAAGGGGTTGTCCTGCGGCGCCGGCGCCTGCAGGGTGTCGCGGAGCGCGCGGCCGGTGTAGTGCACGAAGACGTCATCGAGCGTGGTGCTCTGCACGGCGAGCGAATCGACCGACACCTGCATCTGCGCGGCGGTCTGGAGCATGGCCATGGTCGTCGCCGGGCCGTTGCCGGTGGCGAGCCGGAACACGTGGTCGTGGCCGGTCACCTCCTCGACGTCGGGCAGACGGCGCAGCACCTCGATCCAGTCGGCGGGCGCCGACGAGAAGCTCGCTTCGAGCACGTTCTTGCCTGGCACCGACGCCTTCAGCTTCATCGGCGAGTCGAGCGCCATCAACTGCCCGTGATCGACGATGGCGATCCGGTCGCACAGCTTGTCGGCTTCGTCCATGTAGTGCGTGGTGATGAGCACCGTCAGGTCGCGCTCGGACTTGATGCGCTGCAGCATCTCCCACACGTGCACGCGCGACACCGGATCGAGGCCGGTCGTCGGCTCGTCGAGGAAGAAGACCTTCGGTTCGTGCACGAGGCCGCGCGCAATCTCGACGCGGCGGCGCATGCCGCCCGAGAGGTTGCGCACCTGCTTGTCGCGCCACTCGGTGAGTTCGACCGCCTCGAGCAGTTCGGTGATGAGCCGCTTGCGGCGGTCGCGCGGGACGCCGTACAGCTTGGCGAAGATGAGGAGGTTCTCCTCGACACTCAGTTCGAGGTCGCTGGTCATGGCCTGCGGGATGACCCCGATGGCCTTCCGCACATCGTCGGCCTGGCGCGCGACGTCGAAGCCGTTGATGAGGGCGGTGCCCTCGCTCGGCGGCAGCAGAGTGGTGAGCATGCGGATCAGCGTCGACTTGCCGGCGCCGTTCGGCCCGAGCAGGCCGAAGATCTCACCTGATGCGACCTGGAACGAAATGCCCTTGACGGCGGTGAAGTCGCCGAAGCGCTTCACGATGTTGCGAACGTCGATGGCCACCATGGCTATTTCAGGGGGAGATCGACATAGGCGGTCATGCCGACGGCAAGCCGGCGGTCGGCGTTGTCGCAGCGCAGGCGGATCTCGAAGGTCTTGATGTCGCGCTTCGTGCGGCTGACATCGCGCTGCGTGGCGAAGCCGGCGTCGACGCCGCGGAAGAACACCGGGCAGTCGAGCGCGGCGCCCGAGGGGAGCCGCACCGACATGCGGTCGCCGATCTTCACGCGGTCGATGTAGGTCTCTTCGACGTCGGCCCGCACCCACAGGTCGTCGGGATTGATCAGCGTCACGACCGCCTGGCCGGCGGTCACCACCTCACCGAGGCGCGCGGCGCGGACATCGACGATGCCGTCCGACGGCGCCTTGACGTCGGTGTAGCCGAGCCTGACCTCGGCCCGCGCCTGCTGTGCCGCAGCGGCCTCCTGCAGCGACTGGTTGACCATGACCTGGCCGCGCTTCACCGAGACCTGCTCGGCGCTGGTGCGGGCGAGGGCGATCGCGGCGCGGCGCGCATCCACCTGACGCCGCAGTGCGTCGAGCCTGGCTACTGCAGCATCGTGGGCGGTGCGGGCGGTGTCGAGCTGCTGGGCCGGCGCCACGCCTTCGCGCGCCAGTTGCTGCGTCCGCTCGAGCATCAGCCGGGCCGACTCGAGTTCGGCGACGGCGGCCGCCTGCTGCGCCTCTGCGGCGGCGAGGTTCGACTCGGCCTGCCGCACCTGCTCGGTCATCTGCTGCTGCTCGTAGCGAACGGCCGCCTTCGACTGCTCGATCTGCGACGTGACGCCTTCCATCGTATGCAGGGCGTAGGCGCTCTCGGCGCGCAGTTCATCCGGCGCGATAACCGCCAGCACCTGACCGGCCTTCACGCTGTCGCCTTCCTGCACGCGCAGGTCGGCGATGCGTCCACCGATCTGCGGGCCGACGATGATGTCGTTGGTGGTGATGACGCCGGTCAGCACGAGGCTGTCGGCCGGCTTCGAGAGGTAGACGTAGGCGCCGCCAGCCACGGCAATAATCAGGAGGAGCGGAAGCAGTTTCTTCATAGGTAGTGGCTCGAGTGAAACAAATGTATAAAACAGTTGTTTGACGGCTGTCAATGAGCGACCGGGTCGAGAACGGGAGCTCGGGCGGGACCGCGGGTAGATAGGACAGGCCGGGCGGGATGCGGGCCAGGCGGGGCGGAGCGTCTTTCCTGCCCTACCCGCCCAGCCGCCTCACCTGCCTTGGCTTACGCCAGGAGCGAAGGCTCCGGATCGACGACCCGGTACGACAGGCTCAGGACCAGCGTCAGCAGCAGGCACGCGGCCGCCGACAGGTAGGGCGTGCCCTCGCCGTAGCGCGCCAGTGCGGCGTTGCCCCAGACCGGTCCCATCGTCCGTCCAAGGCTTTCCATGGCGCCGGCGGCGCCCTGCACGCGCCCCTGTTCGTCGGCACGGCCGGCGCGGCTCACCAGCGCGGAGACGGTCGGATGGCCGAAGCCGATGCCGAGCGCCAGCGGCACGAGGGCAATCGTGAACAGCGTGACGGTGTGCGCATAGGTGGCGCCGATCAGGCCGGCAGCGGCGCAGACGAGCCCGAGAATGAACGTCGGCTTGTCGCCAAAGCGGTGCACGACCGGCCGGATGGCACCGCCCTGCACCACCGCGCCGAGCACGCCGAACGCCGCGAAGAAGTAGCCGGTCTGCGACACGCCGAATCCGAAGCGGCGCGCCACGAACAGCGCGAACGTCGTCTGGAAGATGGCGAACGCGAACCAGTAGATGAAGTCGATCCAGAGCACGCGGCGCAAGCCGGGCCGGCGCAGCATCTCGGCAAGGTTGCGGAACGGCATCCCCGTGCCGGCCGCCGCGCGGTGCACGGTTTCAGGCAGCCAGAACCAGGCCATCAGCGTGGCCACCAGCGTCAGCGCCGCCGCCGCCCAGATGGGGGCGGTGTAGCTGTAGGCCGCGAGCACGCCGCTCAGCGCCGGCCCCATGATGAAGCCCATGCCGAACGCGGCGCCGATCAGGCCGTAGGCACGGGCGCGGTCCTTCGGCTCGGTGACATCCGCCACATACGCGCGCGCCGTCGAGATGTTGCCGCCCGACAACCCGTCGACGATGCGGGCGAGGAAGAGCATGGCAAGCGAGTGCGCCATCGCCATCATCACGAAGCTCACCACCGTGCCGAGCAGGCTGAAGATCAGCACAGGCCGCCGGCCATGCCTGTCGGACAGGTCGCCGAGCAGCGGCGACGCCACGAGTTGACACAGCGAGTAGACCGCGAACAGCAGGCCGATGGCCAGCGGACTCGCCCCGAACGTCTCGGCGTAGAACGGGAGCAGCGGGATGATGATGCCGAATCCGATCAGGTTGACGAAGATCGTCAGGAAGATAACAAGCAGCGGTCGTGTCAATCGCGCGTACCCCGTCCGGCTCGCGGCCCCTTGAAGTCACGCGCCGGCGCGTGGTCGAGGTTACCGAGCCGCCACGCCGTCTCGTAGACCAGTTGGGTGACACGCGCAAGCTTCGGGAATTCGATCTTCGACACCTCGTCGGTGTTCGCGTGGTAGTCCTGATGCATCCCCGTGGTGAAGAAGATCACCGGGATGCCCTTCGCGGCGTAGCTGTAGTGGTCGCTGCGGAAGTAGACCTGCTCCGGATCCGCCGGGTCGTTCATCTCGTAGTCGAGCGTCAGCGGCTGATCGAGCCCGCGATTCGCCTCGCGGTTGATGTCGTGCAGTTCGCTACTGATGCGGTCCGACCCGACGAGGTAGAGCGTGTTGGCCTCGCTGGCCTTGTCGTCGCGGTTGCGGCCGATCATGTCGATGTTCAGTTGGGCGACGATCTTGTTCATCGGCACGGTCGGGAAGTCGGCGAAGTAGCGCGAGCCGAGCAGACCACGTTCCTCGCCGGCGTGCCAGACGAAGAGCACTGAACGTTTGGGCCGCGGTCCCTGCGCGAAGGCGCGCGCCAGCGCCATCACCGCCACGGTCCCCGAGCCGTCATCGTCGGCGCCGTTCCAGATGCGGTCCGACTCGCGGCCGACCGTCACCCGTCCCGGGGCCGACGGCCGCTTCTGGTCCTCGCCGAGTTCGGTGTCGGCATAGCCGACATGGTCGTAGTGCGCGCCTACGGCCACGTAGGTGTCCTTCAACTCCGGGTCGGTCCCTTCGAGGACAGCGACGATGTTCTGCGTGAACTGGGTGCGGATGACCTGATAGTCGGCGTCGAGGTTCCAGGTGATGGTGACGCCGTCCAGCCTGAAGCCGGGAAGCGACTCGCCCGCGTCGGCCCTCCGCTTCAGATCGTCGTACCGGAACGACGCACGGCTGAAGAGGAACTGGAAGAAGGCGTCGTTCGCGGTGACGCTCGGCGACACGGCCTGGTCGATCCGCTGCGTGGTGACGAAGTCGGGACGCACCGGCCGACCGTTCGGTTCGGCCGCCGGTTGAGCGGTGAACTGTGCCGGGCCGATGGCGGCCGCCGCCCCCATCTGGTCGGTGAGGTAGCGCCCGCGGCCGCCGAGGAGGCGCCGGGCCAGGGCGGTGTCAAGCGCCTTCGGGCCGGAGGTGCCGAGGAAGACGACCGCCGCCCCCTTGTAGTCCTTGCCGGCCAGGTCCGAGTAGCGTGCGCCGGGGGCGTCGACGCCGTAGCCCGCAAATTCGACGCGGGTGGCGGCAAAGGAGCGCTTCGCGCCGATAAAGCGGGGGAAGGTGATGCCGTCGCCCTCCTTGAAGGTGCGCGACTCCTTGCCGACCTGCACCGTCACTGAAGAGCGGTTGGTCGTCTTCACGCTCCGGACCCGGACGGTCTGGAGGAACCCGCCACTGTCACCGCGCGGACTGAGCCCCCACGACTGCAGGTGGGTCTGGACGTATCCGGCCGCAAGCCCAAGGCCTTCCGTATAGACTGCTCGCCCTTCGAGCTCATCCGATGCAAGATAGGTGAGCCACTCACGGAGGTCCGTGGGGGTGATCGAATCGCGGCCCCCGGCGGCGAACAGCGCTCCGGACGACAGGCTGGCGACGAGCGCCAGCATCAACACGAACCGTTTGCCTGACATCTACAGCCTCAGCCCTACTATAGTCGCTTGCCTTCGCTGCAGACTTCAGGTAACGTTTTTCGCCTAAGACTAGCTTGCCCACCCTGTATTCTTCGCCTGCATTCCTTCTCGCGGATCCCGCGATCCTTTTCACACAGCAAGGAGATATCTGATTGGCTGTCCGGTTGTTCGTCGGTAACCTGTCGTACAGCACGACCGAGGCGGATCTTCGCACCCACTTCGGTGCCGTCGCTCCCCCATCCCAGGTCGTGCTCCCCGTAGACCGGGAAACAGGTCGCCCGCGTGGTTTTGCGTTCATCGAGTATCTCGATCGCGGCCATGCCGAGACGGCGATTCAGCGCTTCAACGGCGTGGCATACAACGGGCGGCCGCTGGCCGTCAGTGAAGCCCGCGCCCGTGAAGATCGTGGCCCCGGCGGTCCGGGCGGCTTCAGCGGCCCGCGTCCAGGTGGTCCGGGCGGCTTCAGCAGCCCCCGTCCTGGCGGGTACAGCAGCCCGCGGCCGGCCGGTCCTGGCGGGGGGTTCAGCGGCGGCGGCGGCTTCGGCGGCCCGCGCCCGCCGTTCGACCCGAACGCACCGGCTCAGCCCCGCGCCAGGAACTTCGGTCCTGACGCGAAGCCGCAGAAGGGTCCAGGCTCGAAGGC
>CALQBJ020000059.1 GCA_943328785.2 Bifidobacterium breve | reverse complement strand
TCGTCACGCATCGCGGCGAACACCGAGTCGAGATCGGCCGGTGCCGCGGGCGGGCGATCCGGGGCGAGTGGGCCCGGTGCCACGGGGACCGGCGTTGGCCGGACCCCCGCGAGCACAACACTCAGGTCCTCCTCCACGGGCCCGGCCGAGGGCGGCCTCGGCGTGCCGAGAATCAGGTCGAGGTCGATGGCGTGCGGATCCCTCCGCCCTTCCGGCGCGGGCAGCCGAGCCAGCGCAGCGGCCTGCACCGTCGCATCTGACGCATCGGACACGTCGAATAGCGCAGAGTCGCCCATGCGGAACTCCGGAGTCTCGGCAAGCCAGTCGGCCAGCGCGCGGTCGGGGTCGTTCTGTCCTTCGGCCTGCAGGGCGGCCCGCATGCGCGCATAATGCGCGCGGTCCCAGGGCTGACGCGTCAAGAGGTCTTCGGCAACGTACTTCGCTTCGCCCGCTGCGCCGGCGGCCAGGTAGGCGTCGGCGAGCAGTGCCTGCGCCGCCAGCACCTCGTCGTCCATGGCGCCGTCGACGCAGACATCGAGCAGCCGTGTGAGCGCCGCCACGTTATGACGGACGTGCGCGATGAACCGGCGGAGTGCGCTGGCCGCCCCGGTCCAGTCGGCGCGCTCCACGCTGGCGCCGACGAGACGCTCGGTCAGCCGCCACGCGCTCTCGGGATGCGCGGCCGCCAGCGATTCCACCATCTCCGCCACCACGACAGGCGCATCGTCATCGCCGATGAGAAGACGGTCGACGAGTTCGAGTCCGGCGGTGACGTCACCCTGTTCGAGCCGGAACTGCGCGGTGAGCCGGATGAGGACCGGATCGGCGCCGATGTTCTCTGGCGTCAAATAGGGGGCCGCTTCGTCGAAGCGGCCAGCCGACACGAGGATGCGCGCGAGATCGCGCGCGGTGGCCGCGCTGCCGGGGTCCAGTTCGAGTACCGCGCGCAGCGGGGCGACCGCCTCGGGGTCGCGCCCCTGCGCTGCGAGCCATGCGACAAGGGCGGTGTATTCGTGCAGCGCGCCTGGTGTGTCGCCAAGCTCGACGCGTGCCCGTGCCGCAGCGAACCGAGCCGGCACGTCGGCCGGGTCGAGCGCGCCGAGCTTCACCGTGATGTCGAGCGCACCGCGGGTGTCTCCGTGGTGGCGCCGTGCGCTCGCGGCCGTCGAGTAGAAGGCGCGGGCATCGGCCAGCAATCCCAACTCCGCGGCAAGCTCACCGGCCCGGATGAGGGCCCGTTCGGACTCCGGCTGCAACTTCAGGATCTTCTTGTAGAGCGCCGAGGCCTTCGGCAGGAAGCCTTCGTGGCAGAGGCCCTCGGCCATGCGCGCGAAATGCAGGACCGCGTGGTCGACCTGGCCGGCGCGCACGTAGAGGTCGCCGAGCAGGTTCGCCGTGGTCCAGTCACGCGGCTGGTCCTCGACGAGGCGCAGGTATTCCGCGATCGCCTGTTCCAGTTTTCCCTGGCGCAGCAGTTTCTCCGCCTGCAGCACGGCGGCGGCGCGGTCGATGGACACGGTTCAGGTGATCGTAGCAAACAGGCTGGCGGGCTTGAACGATCGTCGGTGGGCCTCGGAGTACCCGTGCAGCGCCATGGCCGCGAGGTGCTCGGCCGTGGCGTAGCCTTTGTGACGATCGAACCCGTAGCGGGGGTCGGCCTGGTGGAGCGCGGTCATCTCGCGATCGCGCGTCACCTTGGCGACGATGGAGGCCGCGGCGATGGCGGAACAGCGACGGTCGCCCTTGTGGATGCCGCGCTGCTCCATCGGAATGCCGGGGATGCGGAACGCGTCGACGAGGACGACGTCCGGCAGTGGGCTCAGCACGAGCACGGCCCGGCGCATCGCATCGAGCGAGGCCTGGTGGATGTTGAGACGGTCGATGTCGAGGGGGTCGGTGGAGGCGACGGCCCACGCGAGCGCGTGGCGGACGATCTCGTCGTACAGGTCGGCGCGCTCGTCAGGAGGCACCACCTTGGAGTCGGCCAAGCCGGGGATGTGACGATCGGGGTTGAGGATGACGGCACCAGCCATGACGGGGCCAGCCAGGCAGCCCCGTCCCACTTCGTCGACTCCCGCCACGTGGGGGAAGCCGGCGCGCCGCAGCGCATTCTCGAGCGTGCGCGTCGCGGAAACACGGGACATCGTGGCACCTACCGCACCGCGCGAACGTCGGGCACAGGCGCGCGGAACGACACTTGACGCTCCTGCACAGCCTGCACTCCGGCGTTCATGCGCTGCCGAGGGACAAACCCTACTTCGGTCGGGCCGCGTCCTTCATACGAGCGGCCTTGCCCTTGAGCTCGCGCAGGTAGTACAGCTTCGCGCGGCGAACCTTGGCGGACCGGACCACTTCGATCTTCTGGACCGTCGGCGAGTGCAGCGGGAAGATACGCTCGACACCCTGGCTGAACGACACCTTGCGCACCGTGAAGGACGCGCGCGTGCCGCCGCGGTGCTGGCCAATAACCACACCCTCGAATACCTGGATGCGTTCCTTATCGCCTTCGCGAACCTTGACGTGTACCCTGACGGTGTCGCCCGACTTCATCGCCGGCTTTTCCGTCAACTGCGGCTTCTCTACCAGTTCCATCGCGCCCATGTGCTGCTCCTTCGCGAGTCTTGCGAGGGGGCGTCGTCGCCCGCCTCCGTCGTTCACTATTGTGAATCCCGCCGCGTGGTCAATTCCCGCAGCAGTTTCCGTTCGTCGTCGTCGAGTTCCGCCGTCGCCAGCAGGTCCGGTCGCCTCGCGAGCGTTCTCGCCAGCGCCTCCCGTTTCCGCCAGCGCCGGATCTCGGCGTGATTCCCTGACATCAGCACGTCCGGCACCCTGAGGGTCTGCCCCTCGGTCCCGCCCGCGACTTCCGCCGGCCGCGTGTAGTGCGGGAAGTCGAGCAGTCCGCGGCCGAATGAATCCTCGGCCACCGACTGTTCATCGCCCACGACCCCCGGCACCATCCGGGCGACCGCATCGATGATGACCAGTGCTGGCAGCTCACCGCCGCTCAGCACATAGTCCCCGATCGAGATTTCCTCGTCGACCCGCGAGCGGACCCGCTCGTCGACCCCTTCGTACCGCCCACACAGCAGCACGAGCCGCGGCTGCCGGCCGAGCCGCTCCACCACCCGCTGCGTGAGCAGCGTCCCCTGCGGGGAGGTGAGGAGCACCGTCGGCCTGCTCTCCTCGAGCTGCTCGATGGCGTCGAGCGCCCGGAAGAGCGGCTCCGGCTTCAGCACCATGCCTGGACCGCCGCCATACGGCATGTCGTCCACGACCCGATGCTTGTCGGTGGTGAAGTCCCGAAGGTCATGCACCACCACGTTCAGCGTCTTGCGCTCGATCGCGCGGCTCACGATGCCTGCGCCGAGCGCCTGCTGGATCATCGCCGGGAATATCGTCACGACATCGAAACGCATGACTACTTCCCGTGTAGATTCAGCTCAATCAACCCCTCGGGCGGCGCGATGACAATGCGCCTGGCCTTCGGATCGATCTCGGTGCAGATGGGCAGCACCAGCGGAATGAGCACGTCGCCCCCGTCCGCCTTCACCACCAGCCTCGTGTTGGCCGCATCCCCTTCCACGCCGGAGACCGTGCCCACCTCGAGTCCGGCGGTCGTGACCACCAGGCATCCCACGAGATCGTGGTGATAGAACATCCCGTCAGGGAGCGTCACAAGAGCATCGATCGGAACCCTGAATTCGAGTCCACCCAGTGCCCTCGCCGCCTCCATGTCGGTGACGCCGTCGAGTCCGATGACCGGCCGTGCCTGCTGCATACGGAACGTCGACACCGTGACCGGCTCGATCCGTCCGGCTCGCCTCACGTACAGCGTCGCCCCTGACCTGAACCGCTGTTCAGGAAAGTCGGTGTCAGGGTTGACGAAGACCTGGCCGCGGATGCCGTGCGGCCGGCCAATCGTGCCGACCACCGCCATCTCGTCCCAGTTCACGGTCTGCCGTCACGAATTTCCAGGGTGACCGTCTTGCCTTCCTTCTCACCGGCCGAGGCGGCCAACGTGCGAAGGGCGGCTGCGGTCCGGCCCTGCTTCCCGATGACGCGCCCCATCTCGCCGGGCGCGACATACAGTTCAACGAGTGTCGTGTCGCGGTGCTGCGATTCCACTACCTGCACCTGGTCGGGCGTGTCGGTCAGCGCCCGTGCCAGCACCTCGACGACGCTGCGGACCGCGCTCACTTCGCGTCGGCCGCCGTTGCAACGACCGCCGCCGGCGCGACCGGCGTCAGATGACGAGCCATCAGCGTCCGTACGGAGTCGGACGGCTGTGCGCCCTTGCTGACCCAGTACTGGACCCGCTCGGCGTTGACGGTCACGAGCGCCGGCTTGGTGCGCGGATTGTAGTGGCCGAGAATTTCAACGAAGCTGCTGTCGCGGGCCGCGCGCGAGTCGGTGACGACGATGCGGAAGAACGGACGCTTCTTGGACCCGGCACGACGCAGACGAATGGCTACCATGCTAACTCGCTCCTGATACTGTCCGAGGCTTCGCGGCCCGAACTGAAATAACGCTGCGCTCGTAGTCCCAAGTCTCTAGTCACATATCGTCAGTCACTGTGACTGACGATGTGCGCCTTGCCCACTTGCGACTCGGTGCGAAGCACCGACTAGCGTCGGTTGCGCAGCATCTCCATCGCTTTGCGGCGGGCATTCTTGCCACCACCACCCAGCCCGGCCATCCCGCCGAGCTGTTTCATCATCTTCTGCATCTGCACGAACTGCTTCAGCAGCCGGTTTACTTCCTCGACCGACGTGCCGCTGCCCTTCGCGATGCGCTTGCGCCGGCTGCCGTTGATGATGTGCTGCTTGCGCCGCTCGTCCGGCGTCATCGATCCGATGATCGCCTCGATGCGGCCCAACTGCTTCTCATCCGGCTTATTCTCGGCCAGCGCCTTGATGTTGCCCATCCCGGGCAGCATCCCCATGATCTGCTCGAGCGGTCCCATCTTGCGGATGGTCCGGAGCTGATCACGGAAATCCTCGAGCGTGAACTCGTTCGAACGGATCTTCTGCTCGAGCTTCGCCGCGTCTTCCTGCGTGATCGCCTGTTCCGCGCGTTCGATGAGCGACAGCACGTCGCCCATGCCGAGCACACGGGACACCACACGATCCGGGTGGAACGGCTCCAGATCTTCCAGCCGCTCACCGCTGCCGACAAACGCGATCGGTACGCCGACGACCGACACCACCGACAGCGCCGCGCCACCGCGCGCATCGCCGTCCATCTTCGTCAGCACGACGCCGGTGACGCCGACGCGGCTGTTGAACTCGCCGGCGCTCTTGATAGCGTCCTGCCCCGTCATCGCATCCGCGACGTAGAGCAGATCCGACGGGTCGGTGACGCCCTTGATCGCCACGAGCTCGGTCATGAGCTCGTCGTCGATGTGCAGGCGCCCGGCCGAGTCGACGATGACGACGTCGAACCCCTTCGTCGCGGCCTGGGCCATCGCCCCCCTGGCACGCGACACCGGATCGAGGTCACCGGCAGGATCGAACACCTGCACGCCAGCCTTGCCCGCCACGACATTCAGCTGTGCAATGGCCGCGGGTCGCTTGACGTCGGTCGACACCAGCAGCGGATGCCGCCCCTGCTTCGACAACCACAAGGCCAACTTGCCGGCCGTCGTGGTCTTGCCCGCACCCTGCAACCCGAGCAGCAGGACGACCCGCGGCCGCTTGCTGCTCTCGGTGAGCCCGCCCTTCGTGTCACCGAAGAGGCCGAGCATCTCATCCCGGACGATCTTGACGATCTGCTGCGACGGCGACAGGCTCTGGAGAACCGAGGCCTCCATGGCCTGGTCGCGCACGCGATCGATGAACGCCTTGACGACCTTAAAATTGACGTCGGCTTCGAGCAACGCGAGACGGATCTCGCGAAGGGCTGCTTCGATGTTCTCGGGCGTCAACCGCCCCTGCCCCCGCAGTGACTTGAAGACGTCCTGCAGGCGTGTGCTCAGTGAATCGAACATCGCGTCAGTAAACCGGCACCCAGAAGTCGGCGCTAACGTGCTCTAGCGCAAACCCTTATCGTAGAGGAGGAGCAGAACTGAGTCAACGAAAAGGCTTCCAGCTCTTGGCTATGGGCTCTGGGCGGTACCGCAAGCGGTCACCAGAGGCTCCGGGCCTGACGCCAAAAGCGTGAAGCCAGGAGCCGTCCGTCAGACTCCCGTTAGCCGGTGCCCGAGTTTGTCCTTCTTCGTCTTCAGGTAGCGGCGGGTCGAGTCGGACGCCGGCATCTCGAGCGGCAGCCATTCGGTGACCGACAGACCGTAGCCCTCGAGGCCGACGAGTTTGCGGGGGTTGTTGCTCAGCAAACGCATGGTCTTCACGCCCAAGTCGCGGAGCATCTGGACGCCCATGCCGTAGTCGCGCTGGTCGGCCTTGAAGCCCAGCCGTTCGTTCGCTTCGACGGTATCGAACCCCTCGTCCTGGAGTTCGTAGGCCCGGATCTTGTTCGCGAGTCCGATGCCTCTCCCCTCCTGGTTCAGGTAGAGGAGGATGCCGCGCCCTTCGGCGGCAATCAGCTTCATCGCCGCATCGCGCTGCTCGCCGCAGTCGCACCGCACCGAGTGCAGTACGTCGCCGGTCAGGCACGACGAGTGGACGCGCACCAGCACGTCCTGGCCCGACGAGGTGTCGCCGCAGACGAGCGCGACATGCTCCTTCTTATCGAGCTGATTCACGAAGACGTGGATGATCCAGTTCTCGCCGTACTCGGTCGGCAGCTTCGCCGTGGCCACCTTCTTCACGAGCTTCTCGTTCGCGATGCGGTATTTGATGAGGTCGGCGATGGTGATGATGAGGAGGTCGTGCTTCTTGGCGAACTTCACGAGGTCGGGCATGCGCGACATCGTGCCGTCCTCGTTCATGATTTCGCAGATGACCCCGGCCGGATAGAGCCCGGCGATGCGCGCCAGGTCGACAGCCGCCTCGGTCTGGCCGGCCCGCTCGATCACGCCGCCGCTGCGCGAGCGCAGGGGGAACATATGACCGGGACGCAGCAGGTCGTAGGGCTTGGTGGCCGGGTCGATCGCCACCTGTACCGTCGCCGCGCGGTCCTGCGCAGAGATACCGGTCGTGGTCCGCCCCTTGGCCTCAATCGGGATGCAGAACGCCGTCTCGAAGCGGGAGGTGTTCTGCGCCACCATGAGCGGAATCTCGAGTTCGTCGAGCCGCTCCGGCGTCATCGACAGGCAGACGAGGCCGCGCCCGTACTTCGCCATGAAGTTGATCGCCTCCGGCGTGATCTTGTCGGCAGCAATCGTCAGGTCGCCCTCGTTCTCCCGGTCTTCATCGTCGACGACGATGATCATCTTTCCCTCGCGGAAGGCGTCGAGGGCATCTTCGATCCGGGCGATGGGGCTGTGCTGCTTGCGGGCCCCTTTGGCGATCTTCATATGGGTCTTCATGGTCCTGCTGCCTGGCCGACGCATCGGCCTGCTATGACGCGGTTCGTGTCGCCAGTTCGGCGGTCCGCGCAACGTACTTCCCCACCACGTCGAACTCGAGGTTGACGGGGGTGCCCGCGGCCGCGTGCCGCAGATTGGTGTGCGCCATGGTGAAGGGAATGATCATCAGGTCGAACGCGTCGTCGCGCAGACCAGCCACCGTGAGGCTGATACCGTCGACGGCAATCGACCCGCGGTGAATCAGGTTGGCGGCAAACCGGGGCGGATAGCCCACGGTCACCGTATGGAATTCCGCGTCGGGGGTGACCGCGACGACGTGTCCGACGGCGTCAATATGCCCCTGGACGAAGTGGCCACCGAAGCGGCTGTCGGCGCGCATCGACCGTTCGAGGTTTACGCGGTGGCCAGGCCGCAGACCGCCGAGCGAGGTGACCGTCAGCGTTTCCGGGCCGATGTCGGCGTGCATGGCCGCGCCGTCGTGGGCAATCACGGTCAGGCAGACGCCGTTCACCATGACGCTCTCGCCGAGCGTGAGCTCCGGCGCCAGAGTGGTGGCAATGCGGACGCGAACGCCCGCCCCGGTCGGCACCGACTCGACAATCTCACCCACCGATTCAACGAGGCCCGTGAACATATCCTTCGATCACCACATCCGGTCCGAGTTGCACGACGCGCCGTTCCGCGAGCATCGCGGGGGGCAGACGCCGCCCTGGCAGGAATCTGACGCCCGCTGTGCCGAACACATGCGGCGTCACATAGAGGCGGACGAAGTCGACAACCCCTTCGTCCCAGGCCGCCGCGAGCAGCGAGGCGCCGCCTTCGAGCAGCACCGATGTGATGCCGCGGGCCGACACCGCCTCCAGCCCCGCCCTGATGCTGCCATCGGCGGTCACGATCTGGGCGCCGCGGCGCTCGAGTGGGTCCCGAACGGCCGTCTGCGCCGCTGCGTCAGCGGTCGTCACGATGATGACAGGGCCAGCCGCCTGTGTCGAGAGCACCTGAGCGGTCGGCGGCGTACGGAGCCGCCGGTCGAAGATGATGCGCGTAAAGGGCTGCTCGCGGAACACGCCGCGCGGCGTGAGGTGCGGGTCGTCGATCAGGATGGTGCCGACACCGACGGCCAGGGCATCCACTTCGGCCCGAACCCTGTGCGCATGGCGGTTGGCCGGTGCCGAGGTCAACTGCGTCCGCGTGCCCGGCGCCGCGGCCATGCAGCCGTCCAGGCTGATCGCCGCCTTGAGGATGACGAACGGCCGCCGCTCGCGCATCGTGGTGAAGAACGGCTGGTTCAGTTGCGCGGCCTGACCGACACCCAGCCCGACGTCGACCGTGATGCCGCGCGAGCGCAGGTAGTCGAAGCCGCGGCCGCTGACCAGCGGGTTGGGGTCCTGCACGGCGGCCACCACGCGCGCAATCCCCGCGTCAGCAATGCGCGGCACGCACGGGCCGGTTCGTCCGGTGTGGCTGCACGGCTCGAGCGTGCAGTACAGCGTCCCGCCTCTCGCCTGCGTCCCGGCCATCGCGAGCGCATGCACCTCGGCATGCGGTTCGCCGGCTCGCGCGTGGTAGCCCTGCCCGACCACGACCCCGTCGGCCGACACGACGACGGCGCCCACCACCGGGTTCGGGCTGGTCCGTCCGCGGCCCCTGGCGGCGTGAAACAGCGCACGCGCCATGTAGTCCGCGTCGGTCAGTGTCACCACTTCTCCTCGAAGAGCCCGTCCACGTACTCCTTTGCGTCGAACTGGACGAGGTCGTCGATCCCCTCGCCGACACCGACGTAGCGGATCGGCAGCTTCAGGTCGTTCGCAATCGCCACGGCGACGCCGCCCTTCGCCGTGCCATCGAGCTTCGTGAGGACGATGCCGTTCACGCCGGCGACGTTGGTGAACTCGCGCGCCTGCGCCAGGCCGTTCTGGCCGACGGTGGAGTCGAGCACGAGCAGCACCTCTTGCGGGGCGCCAGGCACCTCGCGCGCGGCGATGCGCTTGATCTTCTCGAGCTCGTTCATCAGGTTCACGCGTGTGTGCAGCCGTCCCGCGGTGTCAACGAGCACCGGGTCTCGCCCCTTGGCCTTCGCCGAGGTGATGGCATCGAACACGACCGCGGCCGGATCGGACCCTTCGCGAGCACGCACGATGTCGACCCCGGCGCGGGTCGCCCAGATCTCGAGTTGCTCGACCGCTGCGGCTCGGAAGGTGTCGGCTGCACAGATGAGCGGCTGCTTGCCTTCATTGCGCAGCGCATGTGCCAGCTTGCCGACGGTGGTGGTCTTGCCCGTGCCGTTGACGCCGACGATAAGGGTGACGCGCGGCGCGTTCGCGACGATGATCGGCGTGTCGACCGCGGCGAAGATGGCGAGCAGTTCGTGCTTCACCAGGTCGCGCAGCCCCTCGCCCGAGTCCGATCGCTTCTTCACGGCGGCAATGATGCGGTCGGTGGCGGCGACGCCGATGTCGGCCGAGATCAGGAGCTCTTCGAGCGCCTCGATCGTGTCGACGTCAACCGGACGGCTGCGCCGATCGGGCTCGTCCGCCAGGCGGACGATGTCCTCGAAGCGGTCGACGATCTGCTGCTTGGTCTTGGTGAGACTTTCACGAATGCGGCCGAAGAAACCCATCCCGTCGATCTTATGCGGTTTCCTGCTCCGTCCGCTGCCGGCGGAGCATCAGCGCCTCGAGGCCGGTGCGCAGGTCGATGCGTCCGTCGAGCAGCGCCGCCATCTGCGTGACGATCGGCAGTTCGACGCCGTGCCGCTCTGCCAGCGCCAGCGCGGCAGAAGTGGTACGGACCCCTTCGGCCACCATCTTCATGCTCGCCACGATCTCGGAGAGCTGACGCCCTCGCGCCAGTTCGATGCCGACATGCCGGTTGCGGCTCAGGGAGCCGGTACAGGTGAGGACGAGGTCGCCCAGGCCGCTGAGACCGGACGGCGTCTCACGACGGCCACCGGCGGCGACCGCCAGCCGTGCGATCTCCGCGAGGCCGCGCGTGATGAGCGCCGAGAGCGCATTGTGGCCGAGCCCAGAGCCTTCGACGACGCCGGCCGCAATGGCGATGACGTTCTTCAGCGCACCACACAGCTCGACGCCCGCCACATCGTCCGATCCGTAGAGGCGGAAGTAGCCACTGCGAAATTCCGCCTGGACACGCTCGGTCGCCGTCGCGTCGTGCGAGGCCACGAGGATAGCGGTCGGCTTCTGCTGGGCCACTTCGAGCGCGAACGATGGCCCCGACAGCACGGCCACCGGATGCCCTTCGCCTGCTTCCTGCGCAATCACCTCCGACATGCGCAGCATCGTGTCGGTCTCGAGCCCCTTGGTGGCACTGACGAGAATGGCGCCCGGTGCGAGGTGCGGCGCCGCGGCATGCATCACGGCCCGGCAGCCGTGTGACGGAATCGCGCAGACCACGAGCGCCGTGTCGCGCAGCGCCTCTGGCAGCGAGTCGATCGGGTTCACGCCATCGGGCAGGTGCACGTCAGGCAGGTAGACGACATTGGCGCGACGCTGGCGGATATCGCGCACGGTCTGCGGGTCGCGCGCCCATAACTGCACGTCGTGCCCGACGCGCGCCAGATGGACGGCCAGCGCCGTGCCCCAACTACCCGCTCCCAGTACGGCCACCCGAGTGATCACGGCCGTGCTCCAACCCGTCGTTCTGTCCCGACGCGGACCCGCATTAGGTTACTGCGGTGCCTGAAGATGATGAGCGTGGCAGATGCGCACGCCGACGCCACCACGGCACCGGTCGACCCTGTCACATACGCCACCGGCGGCAACACGAGCGACGCCATCACCGAACCCACGGAGATGTAGCGTGTCGCCCAGGTCGCCACGAAGAACGCCAGCATGGCCAGCGGAAGAGACAGCGGCGCCAGCACGGTGAACACACCGCACGCCGTGGCGACGCCCTTGCCCCCACGACATTTCAGCCAGACCGGGTAGATGTGCCCGACGACGGCGGCCAGGCCGGCGAGGGCGCCCACTTGGTCGGCTCCGGCGATGCGCCCGGCCACGAGTACGCCGGCCGACCCCTTAGCAATGTCGAGGATGGCCACCACGACGCCCGCGCGCACACCCGACGCGCGCAGCACGTTGGCCGCGCCGATGTTGCCGCTGCCGATGCGGTGCAGATCGTGCCCGCCCCACTGCTTCGCCAGCAGGAGCGCGAACGGAATAGACCCGATGAGATACGCGGCACACACCGCGAGCACCAGCATAATGCTCACAGTTTATGGCACCGGCTCGAGTTCAATCGCGGTAAACAGGCGGACCATCGGCCAGCAGGCGCCGGAGCATGTTCATCGCCGCCTGCGCCGACTGGAACTTCACCATGTCGCGCGAGCCGATAAACTGGAAGGTTCGCACCTGCTGCTGCACCGGTGTCACCACGGCGATGCAAACCATCCCGACCGGCTTCTCGGGGGTACCGCCGCCTGGCCCAGCGATGCCGGTGATGCCGACGCCAACACCGGAGCGGGCGCGCTGCCGCACACCGTCAGCCATGGCCTGGGCCACCGGCTCGCTCACTGCGCCGTGCGCCGCCAGCAAGTCAGGCGAGACGCCGAGCCACTCAATCTTCGCGTCGTTGCTGTAGCAGACGACGCCCCGGTCGAAGTAGTCCGAGCTGCCCGCGACATCGGTGAGCCGCGAGGCCAGCAGCCCGCCGGTGCACGACTCGGCGACGGCGATCGACAGGCCGCGTTCGCGCAGCAGGTCGCCCACCACCTCTTCGAGCCCGCGCCCATCGGTGCTGTAGACAGAGGGTTCGAGCACGTCCAGCAGTTGCCGCACCGCCGCCGCCAGCGCGACCCGCGCGTCGGCCTCGTTCGGGGCGTCGGCCGTCAGGTGCAGTTCGATCTGCCCCATTTTGGCGAGGATCGTCGTCGCGATCGGAATGGGCGCCGACAGCCACTGCCCGTAGACCGGCTGGGCAATGGCATCCACCTCGGACTCGGGCCGGCCGGTGAGCTTCAGCACGCGCCGGAAGAGACCCCGGCTACCGGCGCGCGGCTTGAGCCGCTCGTCGACGACCCGGTCGAGGATCGGCTGCATCTCGAGGGGCGGCCCCGGCAGCAGCAGGATGGAGGTGCCGTCGCGTTCGAGCCAGAGCCCAGGAGCCGTGCCGCGCGCGTTCTCGAGCACCTCCGCACCGCGAGGCACCAGCGCCTGCCGGCGGTTAATGTCGCGCATGACCATCCCGCGCTTCTCGAAGCGCTGCCGGATCGACTCGAGCACCTGCTCGTCGGTCTCGCATTCCAGGTTCAGGGCGCGCGCCAGGCCGTCGCGGGTGATGTCGTCTTCGGTCGGCCCGAGGCCGCCGGTGCAGACAATGAGGTCGACCGTTCCGACGCCGCGCTGGAACAGGGTGGCCAGTTCCCCGACATCGTCGCCGACGACCGCCTTGAGGCGCACGTCGCAACCGATGGCGTTCAGCCGCTCGGTGATGCTCAGCGAGTTCGTGTCCACACGGAACGGCGTCAGCATCTCGCTGCCGACCGCGACGATCCAGGCCTTCATAGCGTCCAGTGCATCGCGGCCGCGCCCATCAGCACGAGCCGAAGCGCGATGTTCGAATAGACCGCCGCCATCGCATCGTCGGCCATGATGCCGAAGCCGCCGTGCAGCGCTTCGAGCTTGTTCGCGGGATAGGGCTTGATGATGTCGGCGACGCGGAAGAGCAGGAAGCCGATCAGCGCGCCTACCCAGCCGACCGGATTGAGGAACAGCGTGATCTGCATGCCCAGCACTTCGTCGAGGACGACGTGTCCGGGGTCGGTGCGCTTGAAGTGCCGCTCGGCAACCGAGCCGCTCCACGAGCCGAGTGCGAAGACGACAAGGATGGCCGCGAACTGCACGGCCGTCGACTGCGGGAGCAGCCACCAGAGCACGAGTCCGACGGCTGAACCGAATGTGCCTGGTGCGACGGGCGCGTAGCCGGCACCAAGTGCGGTGGCCAGCGCGATGGCGAGGACATTCATCAGGTGGAAGCGTACTCGATTGTGCCCGTCTCAGGCACCTGCCCTGACAACGCGGGTGCCAGCGAAGCGGTCGTGGAGGCCGCGGCCGTCGCGGCTGAATGTGGCGGTGAGCAGGCCGAGTCCGGCCGGCAACGCCAGCACAATCCAGAGGGCCGCGCGCAGCGCGGACCGGCCAACATCCGGCGCGTGGTCGCTGTCGTCGGCCAGCACGCGCACACCGGTCATCATCTTGCCCAGGGTCTGCCCGTTGGCCGTGAACGCGACGAAGTATCCGCCGTTCTGCAGCGTGAGGAACGTGATGAGCGGCGCCTTCGGCAGCAGGGCGAGTTCCGCGAACGACAGGCGGCAGATCTGCATCGTCAGGTAGACGACGACGAGGTCCACCACGAGGAGCAGCGCCAGGTCGATCAGCGTCGCCACGGCGCGAGGGCCGACGCCCGCGGGTTCGGCCGCGTCGAGCGCGGCTGCGCGCGGCCGCGGCAGTTCCCTGGGCTGCGGCGTCGGACGCCGGTCGAACGCCGATGGCCGCGGCGTCGGCGTGTGCGGTGTGTGCGGCGCCGGGTCGGACCACTCGAGCAGCGGTGCGGCGCGCGCCTCGAGGCGCGGCTCGCTGCGCAGCTTCGGCACCTCGGGCGTCGAGCGCCGGACCGACAGCGGTGGACGAGGCTTGGCGGCCTTGATGAGCGGCACGTCGTCGGTAGTCGGCGCGCCGAAGAGCGGCAGTTCGGCGAACCCGTTCTGTGCCGGCCGCTGGTCCGCTTCGGCCATGGCGTCGGCGAACCGATCCGCCGGCGATGGAGGCGTCGCTGCGTCGATCAGATCCAGATCGTCCAGCGGCTGCGGCATCTCGGCGGGATTGCGGAGGCGCAGGTCTGGCGTCGGCGCCGACGAGCCGAGCGAGAACTCATAGCCGCAGTGGCGGCAGCGGTCGACGCGCTCGTATCCGAGATAGCCGCACTTCGGACACTTCATGGCAGGAGTCCTTCAGCCGCCGGTGGCGAGACGCGCATTACGGGGAGCGGCCCGAGCGCGATGAGCTGCCGCTGGATATCGCCGCGCAGACGGTCGGCCTCCGGACGTTCCGGGTCGGTGCTGCGAATCGATTCGAGCAGCGGCAACGCGTCGCGCAGCCGCCCGCTCGCCATCAGGGCGCGGGCACGGGCCAGTGCGGTCTCGGCACGACGGGGCACCGGCAGAGCGGCCGCGTCGCGCGGCGCCAGTTGCACCGCAGCCGAGGTGCGGCCGGCGCGGGCCAGCGAACGCTCGACGAGCGGACCCCATTCTGGCCGGGTGGCGGTCGCCGCGAACAGACCAGCGGCCACAATCACCAGCGCGAGTGCGCCCATCGTAGTCCAGGCGGCCGTCGAGCGCCGAGGCGCCGGCACTTCGTCGAGCACCAGGCGCGGTGTGTCGAGTCCGTCCGCATCGTCGATCACGACCGGCGCGATGTGTTCGAGACGTTCGACGCGATCGAGGAGCGCGAGTACCTCGTCCGAGGCGCCCCCCTGCGACATGGCCGCGTCGAGCAACCGGCGGGCTTCCCCGCTGTCGCCGCGGCGTACCGCAGCGGCGCCGTCGTGCAGCAGCGCTTCAGATTCGCGCTGCCGCTCAGCCTGCGCACTGCGCGCACGCTCGATGTAGGCCCGGGCCCTGGCATGACTGCGGTCGAGGAAGAGCGCGCGAGTCCAGACGTTGATCGCCTGATCGTACTGGCCGGCAAAGTAGTGATCGAGTCCGGCGAGCAGCAACTGCTCAATCTTCGCCTCGCGTTCCGCTCTGGACGCAGGCTCTGGCGTGCGAGACGTCTCGGTACGAAGCGGATCGGACATGGATCAGTGGAGGGACCAGCGGATTATACGCCACTGGAATTGGGCAGTACAAGCGGAGACATGAACCGTCGAGCATGCCGTCAGCAGCGCCCGCTCACCTGGGTCGCGCACTACAATTCCCCACGGAGCCAGCGCACATGAGTCGAGGACCACGACGATGATCGAGAGCGTGCCGAACGTCAGTGAGGGGCACGACGCCCGCGTACTGACGGCACTGGCCGAGGCGGTGCGCAGCGGCGGGTCGCTGCTGCTCGATTACTCGGCCGACCCGTCGCACCACCGCTCGGTTTATACGATGGCCGGCGACGCCGGCACCATCGAGCGCTCCCTGCTGCAGCTCGTTCGCACCGCGGTCGCGCACGTCGACCTGCGCCTGCACCGCGGCGTGCACCCCCGGATCGGCGCAGTGGACGTCGTCCCGCTCATCCCGCTCGCCGGGTCGACGATGGCCGAGTGCGTCGAACTGTCGCACCGGGTCGGCCGTGCCATCGCCGACACCTTCGGTATCCCCGTCTTCTTGTACGAACAGTCGGCAACACGTCCCGAGCGGCAGCGCCTCGAACAGATTCGTCGCGGCAACTTCGAGGGGTTGGCGCAGAAGATGACGCAGCCCGGCTGGGCGCCGGACTACGGTCCGCCGGCACCGC
The DNA here is from genome assembly GCA_943328785.2 of Bifidobacterium breve. Taxonomy (GTDB): domain Bacteria; phylum Acidobacteriota; class Vicinamibacteria; order Vicinamibacterales; family CAVVIG01; genus CAVVIG01. The sequence goes on along the minus strand of CALQBJ020000059.1, from coordinate 2,218 downwards.
ACCCGACCGCAGGCGCCACGGTCGTCGGTGCCCGCATGCCGCTCGTCGCCTACAACGTGATCCTCGACTCGACCGATGTTGCGGGGGCCATAGCCATCGCGGCCGCGGTCCGCGAAAGCAGCGGCGGACTGCCGTGCGTGAAGGCGCTCGGCCTGCCGCTCCTCCACCGCCATGTCGCCCAGGTGTCGATGAACCTGACCGACTTCTCACGCACCACCGTGCAGGCGGCCTTCGACGCGGTGGAGCGCGAGGCCAGCGCCCGCGGCCTACGCGTGCTCGAGTCGGAGTTGATTGGGCTGATTCCTGAAGCGGCGCTTGAGGGGACGACGGCCGAGCGGCTGAAGCTGACCGGCTTCACCCGCTCGCAGATTCTCGAGGAGCGGATCGCCGAACGGCTGGCCGGCCGCTAGACCGGCTCGTCGTCGGCGTCCGCCCGGCGCGCCGGCGCGATACCGAACCCGCGCATCTTGCGGTAGAGATTGCTGCGCTCTACGCCCAGCACCTCGGCGGTGCGCGACATGTTGCCCTGCTGCTCGGCGAGCGTGCGCAGGATCAGGTCGCGTTCGAACCGTTCGCGCGCCTCGTGCAGCGTCTGCCGCCCCACCGCCGTCACGCCAGCGGGAACCGGCGGTTCGCCGCCGTGGCCGAGGAAGCCCATGTCGTTCGACGTGATGGTGTCGCCCGGCACCATGATGACCAGGCGCTCGATGACGTTCCGCAGTTCGCGTACGTTTCCCGGCCACGGATAGTGCTGCAGCATGGCGAGCGCGCCCCCATCGAACGTCTTCTGGCGGCGGCCGTACTCGCGCGCGAACTCGGCCATGAAGTGGTCGGCCAGCAGCGGGATGTCCTCGTGACGCTCACGCAGCGGCGGTACAAACACGGGGATGACGTTGAGGCGAAAGTAGAGGTCCTCGCGGAAACTGCCCCCGCGGATCTCGGTCTGCAGGTCCTTGTTGGTGGCCGCCAGCACGCGCGCATCCACCTTGATGCGCTGGGTGCCGCCCACATGCTCCATCGTCTGCTCCTGGAGCACGCGCAGTACTTTCGCCTGCGTCTTGAGGCTCATGTCCGCGATCTCGTCGAGGAAGAGGGTGCCGCCGTCAGCCATCTCGAACTTACCGCGACGATCGGCCACCGCGCCGGTGAAGGCGCCGCGCACGTGTCCGAACAGCTCGCTCTCGATGAGTTCTTCGGGGATGGCCGCGCAGTTCACCTCGACGAACGGGCCGTTGCGACGCCGGCTCAGCGAGTGGACCGTCCGCGCCACGAGTTCCTTGCCGGTGCCGTTCTCGCCGTAGATGAGCACGCGCCCGTTGCTCGGCGCCGCCATCGCCACCTGCTCCCGCAACTGGCGCATGCCGTCGCTCTCACCAACCATCGTCCGTGTCCGATCGACGCGGGCGCGCAGCGCACGGTTCTCGTCCTCGAGCACGCGCTGACGCAGGGCATTTCGGACCACCAGCAGCGTCTTGTCCAGCGACAGCGGCTTCTCGACGAAGTCGAACGCGCCGAGCTTGATCGCCTTCACCGCGGACTCGATGCTGCCGTGTCCGGAGATGAGCACCACCTGCGTGTCCACCTGGCGCTCGCGCAACTTGGCGAGCGTTGCCAATCCGTCCATGCCCGGCATCCAGACGTCGAGCACGATGAGGTCGACCGGGCTGCGAGTGACGCGGTCGAGGCACGCCTCTCCGGTCGAGACCGCCTCGACGTTGTAGCCTTCGTCGCGCAGGACGCCGCTCAGCGAGCTGCGTACGCCGGGTTCGTCGTCGACGATGAGAATCGTGGGCTTCACACAGGTAACTCGATCGTAAAGCGCGTGCCGGTCGGTTCGTTGTCGCTCGCGTCGATGGTGCCGCCGTGCTCCGCGATGATGCGCCGCACGATGGCCAGCCCGAGTCCGCTGCCGCGCCGCTTGGTGGAATAGTACGGCAGAAAGAGTTTCTCGCGCTCTTCCGGCGGGATGCCGGGACCATTGTCAGCGATGACGACGCGCACCAGGTGATTCGGGGCGTCGTGCGCCGTCTCGATGACGATGCGCCCCTTGCGGTCCACGGCTTCGACCGCGTTGTCGACGACGTTGATGATGACGCGACGCACCTGCTCGGGATCGAGCCGCACGAGCGGCAGTTCCTCGGCGAACTGCTGAACGAACTCCACGTCCGTGAAGATACCGTCATACAGCGACAGCGCGCTCGCAATCAGCGCATGCAGG
>CALQBJ020000058.1 GCA_943328785.2 Bifidobacterium breve | reverse complement strand
TTCGGGCCTTCCGTCTGCTGAAGCGTCTGCTAGGCGCCTGAGCACGCAGACCACGGGGCCGGCCAGGCAGCAGCCGGGATATGATCCGAGCGTGCGAATCGGCATCGACGCGCGCAAGCTGCACGACTTCGGCATCGGGACCTACATCAGGAACCTGCTGCGTGAGCTCGCCCGCCTGGACCAAAACACTGACTTCGTCCTGCTCTGTCGGCCGGACGATGTGAACGGCATCCGGGCACTGGGCGAGAACTTCCGCCCGGTCGTCGAGCGTGCAGGCAACTATTCCATTTCCGAGCAATTCCGTATTCCACTGGCGCTGCGGCGTGAGAAGGTCACGCTGTTCCACGCGCCGCACTACGTGCTGCCGCCGCTGGTGCACTGCCGCTCGGTGGTCACCATCCACGACTGCATCCACCTCATGTTCCCGCAATACCTGCCGAACAAGGTGGCCCTCAGCTACGCCCGCACGTCGATGGCGATGGCGGCGAGCCGCGCCACGCGGGTGCTGACCGTATCCGAGACGTCGAAGAACGACATCATGCGGTTCTTCGGCACCGACCCAGCCAAGATCGACGTCATCTACAACGCCTACGACGAGCGCTTCGGGGCGGAACCGAAGGAAGACGACGTGGTGCGCGTGCGCGAGCGCTACCAGTTGCACGACGAGTTCGTCCTGTACGCGGGCAACGTCAAGCCGCACAAGAACCTCGACCGCCTGATCGACGCGTTCCACCTGGTGCGCAGCCGCGGGCTCGACCACCTGAAGCTGGTGATGATCGGTGACGACATCTCGAAGTACGCGTCGCTGCGGCGCGCCGTGCACCGCTATCAACTGCACAACTACGTGCGCTTCCTTGGCTACCTGCCGGAAGAGACGCTGGCGGTGATGTACCGCCTGGCTCGCGTCTTCGTCTTCCCATCGCTCTACGAAGGCTTCGGCCTGCCGCCGCTCGAGGCGATGGCGAGCGGCACGCCGGTCGTCACCTCGAACGTGTCGTCGCTGCCCGAAGTCGCCGGCAACGCCGCCGAGTTCGTCGATCCGTACGACCCGCAGGCCATTGCCGACGGCCTCTACCGCGTGCTGACCGACATCGACCTGCGGCGCGACCTGCGGCGCAAGGGGCTGGCGCGCGCGCAGCAGTTCTCGTGGGGGGCATCGGTTAGGCGGGTGCGCGAGATCTACGGCGAAGTGGCGAACCAGCCGTTTGCCGCGGCCGCTCCGGCGCAGGCAAGCCAGCCGGTCGGGGTCGCCCAGAAGTGAAGCTCGCGCTCGTTCACGACTGGCTGACCGGCATGCGCGGCGGCGAGAAGGCGCTCGAGGTGATGTGCGAGCGTTTTCCTGACGCGGAGCTGTTCACCCTCATTCACCTGCCAGGGTCGGTGTCGCCGGCCATCGAGCGACGACCCATCCATACGTCGTTCGTGCAGCGTCTGCCCGGGGTGGCGAAGCACTACCGTCACTACCTGCCGCTCTTTCCCACGGCCATCGAGCAGTTCTCGTTCGACCGGTTCGACCGCGTGCTCAGCCTGAGTCACTGCGTCGCCAAGTCGGTCGTCACGCCGAGCGGTGTGCCGCACCTCTGCTACTGCTTCACACCGATGCGGTATGCCTGGGACCAGTTCGACGCCTACTTCGGCCCCGACAAACTGGGAACGCTCGGCAGCGCCGTGATGCGGCCGGTCATGTCGCGGATGGCCCGGTGGGACCGGGAGACGTCGAATCGACCGGACCGCTATGTGGCTATCTCTCACTATGTTGCGGGGAGAATCGACCGATACTATAATCGCACGGCGTCAGTGGTGTATCCCCCCGTCGACACGGAGTTCTACCATCCCGACGGAACCGTGCCTGAGCCATTCGCGCTGATTGTGTCGGCGCTCGTGCCCTACAAACGAATCGAGCTTGCCATCGAGGCCTGCGCCCTGGCTCACCTACCGCTGAAGATCGTCGGCGACGGACCGGACCGCGACGCACTCGAGCGCGTCGCGCGAGGCCGCGCCCAGTTCCTGGGCCGCGTGCCGAACGACCAGGTGCGCGAGCTGTATCGGCGTGCCAGTGTCGTCCTGCTCCCCGGCGAAGAAGACTTCGGCATCGTGCCCCTCGAAGCGCAGGCCTGCGGCCGGCCCGTCGTCGCCATGAATCTGGGCGGCGCGCGCGAAACGGTTATTGCTGGAACAACGGGGGTACTCGTGGACGACATGTCGGTGGACGCCTTTGCTGCCGGCATTGCCGACGCGATGCAGGCACGGTTCGATCTGGGGGCCATTCGCGCGCACGCGGAACAGTTCGGCCGCGCTCGCTTTGGCGATGAGCTCGAGGCGCTGGTGCGCGCCCCCCTCGCGACGGCGGATGCGCGATGATCCGGCATAACCGGCTGCTGGTCACCTTCCACGTCATCTCCGACGCGCTGCTTGGGCTGACGGCGTTCATCCTCGCCTATACCCTTCGCTTCCACTCGGGCCTCATCCCCATCACCCGCGGCCTGCCACCGCTTCGGCAGTACGTCAACGTCCTGCCGTTCATCGTGCTGGTGGTGCCGCTCGGCTTCTTCCTGCAGGGGCTCTACCGCCTGCGCCGCGGCCGTTCCCGGGTGGACGACTTCTTCGCTGTCTTCGTCGGCAGCATCCTCGCCGTCGTCTTTGGCGTCGTCGCCACCCTGTACGTCCAGACCTACATCGCCAGCGACGCCGCGCGCGACATCGGCGCCTACCAGGTGTCGCAGTTGGTGTGGGCCATCTTCCTGGTGTTCAACGTCGGCCTCACCTACTCGTCGCGAGAGTTAATGCGTGAGGTGCTCGAGCGCCGCTGGCGCGCCGGCATCGGGCTGAAGCGGGTCCTCATCGCCGGATCGGGCGACCTCGGCCGCCTGGTGGCGGACAAGATTCTCGAACACCGTGAGCTCGGCTATCAAATCGTTGGCTTCGTCGACGACCGCGCTGCCGGCGACCACCTCGGATACCGCGGACTGCCGCTACTTGGCACCATCGACGAAGCCGCGGAGATTACCGCACGTGAGGGGGTCGACCACCTCTACGTCGCGCTGCCGCCCGAGCAGCACATGCGCATGCTGGAGCTGCTCGAGAGCACCAGCCGCGAGATCGTCGACGTGAAGGTCGTGCCCGACCTGCTGCAGGTGATCGCGCTGCGCGCCCGCCTCGAAGACCTCGACGGCGTCCCGGTCATCAACATCAACGACGTCCCGCTCCAGGGCTTCAACGCCGTCCTGAAGCGGACGATCGACATCGCCATGTCGTTCGGCGCCCTGCTCGTCCTCTCCATTCCGCTCGCCATCGTCTGCGCGCTGGTGAAGGTCACCTCGAAGGGCCCGATCTTCTATCGTCAGGAACGGATGGGGCTGGACGGCAAGTCGTTCACGATCGTGAAGTTCCGTTCGATGTCCGACGGGGCCGAGAAGACCACCGGTCCGGTGTGGGCCGTGCAAGGCGACCCGCGCGTCACGCCGCTCGGCCGCGTGATGCGCCACTCGAACGTCGATGAACTGCCGCAGCTCTGGAATGTGCTGATGGGCGAGATGTCGATCGTCGGGCCGCGCCCCGAGCGTCCGCACTTCGTCGAGCAGTTCAAGCACAAGATTCCACAGTACATGCTGCGCCACAAGGTGAAGGCGGGTTTGACCGGCTGGGCGCAGGTGAACGGCTGGCGCGGCAACACGCCGCTCGAGAAGCGAATCGAGTACGACCTCTACTACATCGAGAACTGGTCGGTGCGCCTCGACCTGAAGATCATCTGGCTGACCGTGCTGCGCGGGTTCTTTCACAAGCACGCATACTGAGCCTGCGGCTCAGTCACAGGTTGCAGGTCACAAGTCGTCCAGACTGAAGACGGAACTCACGCATATGAAGAAGCGAGTTGTTATCACCGGCGCTGCCGGATTCATCGGCTCCCACCTGTCGGAGACGCTGCTCGACCTCGACTACGAGGTCATCGGCATCGACAACCTGCTCACCGGCGACACGGCCAATATCTCGCACCTGGTGAACCGCGACTTCACGTTCATCAAGCACGATGTCACCAACTACATCTACGTCGATGGGCCTGTCGACTTTGTCCTGCATTGGGCGAGTCCGGCCAGCCCGATCGACTACCTCGAACTGCCCATCCCCACGCTGAAGGTCGGCGCGCTCGGTACCCACAAGGCGCTCGGCCTGGCGAAGGCCAAAGGGGCGCGGTTCGTCATTGCCTCCACGTCGGAGGTGTACGGCGACCCGCTCGAGCATCCGCAGAAGGAAACCTACTGGGGCAACGTGAACCCGGTGGGGCCGCGCGGCGTTTACGATGAAGCCAAGCGCTTTGCCGAAGCGATGACGATGGCGTACCACCGCTATCACAAGGTGGACGCGAAGATCGTCCGCATCTTCAACACCTACGGGCCGCGCATGCGCCTGAACGACGGCCGCGCTGTTCCGGCGTTCATGTCGCAGGCGCTGCGAAACGAGGACGTCACCATCTTCGGCGACGGCTCGCAGACGCGCAGCTTCACCTACATCACTGATCTCGTGGACGGCATCATCAAGCTGATGCTCTCCGATCAGAACGAACCGACCAACATCGGCAACCCGCGCGAGATGACCATCAAGGAAATCGCCGAGACGATCATCGCGATGACCGGGTCGAAGTCGAAGTTGATCTACAAGCCGCTGCCGACCGACGACCCGAAGCAGCGCCGCCCCGACATCACGCGCGCCCGCACGCTGCTCAACTGGGAGCCGAAGGTGGACCTGGAAGAGGGGCTCGTGAAGACGATCGAATACTTCAGGACGAAGGTATAGCGGGACGGTCTGGAGAGTCTGGAAGGTCGGGAGGGTCTCGACGGTCGAGAGACTCACCTGCCCTACCCGCCAGTCCAGGCCTGCCTGACCCTCCCGGCCTTCCTGGATTTCCCGGCCTTCCTGCAGCCCTTTCACACCGCCACGTAATTCGCCCCCCTTGGCCCTCACACCAGACGAACGCCTGGCCTAGACGCCACGTGGGTCCTTCTGACCACAGGGTTCCCGTGTGCAGTCGCTTCAATGGTGAGTTGACGACATAGCGGCGAACGCGGCTGTCGACGGCGATGATGCCGGGATCCTGGTAACGGACGGACGTGATGCCAGCCCCGTCGTGCTGGGCGGGGAACGGGGCGGTGGCGGGCTGTGAAGCCTGCAGCGGCAACGACATCACGACGAAGCATGTCGCTATCCCATTTTCCGACATCTCCGATGTGACCATCAGTGGTCGGCCGCACCATGCGCCGACCAGGTGGCGTACGACTCGCCGCTCCAGATGGTCGTCGTCCATGCCTCGACGGCGACCGTCAGCCGCCAGCCCGGACCGGCGCGAGCGCATCGAGTTCGTCGCCAAGCAGCGCGCCGCGGAAACCGCCGATGGCGGCGGCGAGAGAGCCCCGACCGCCCCATGCGTCGAGCGCACGGTCTCGCTGCCGGCGCGACAACACCAGTTCTGGCGCAAGCGAGAGCTCGGCCGCGCGGCGGGCCACAAGCGCGCCACACGCGTTCTCGATCGCCCGTCGCCGGTCGTGATCCGCGGCTGAGGGCACGGGCGGCTCGACGGATGACGCGCCGGTGTCAACCGCAAGGCGTGCCGCGGCCAACGCCTCGAGCCACCCTGAGGCGTGAGACGCGTGCCGTCGACGGTCGTAGCCGGGGAGCCGGTCAAGCTCCTGCAGCGATACGCGGTCCAGACGCGCCAGGGCGAGGAGCGTCTCGTCGCGGAGCAGGAACGGGCGGGCGACGTCGAGGCTGGCGGCCTCTCGTTCGCGCCAGGCCGCAAGCCCGCGCGCGACGGCCTGCACACGGGGTGGGCATCGGTCGAGGCCTTTCACCCGGCGCCACGCGTCCGAGGGGGCGGGGCCGTCTGCATCCGACGCGGCGAGCGTGGCCGAGTCTTCAAGGGCCCATTCGAGCCGGCCCAGGCTGACCAGTCGACGCTCGAGTTCGGCGGCGGCCTCTGGCAGATACTCGACGTCAGCGGCCGCGTAGCGTAGTTGCTCGGGAGACAGCGGACGGCGCAGCCAATCCGTGCGCGTTTCCTCCTTATCGAGGTGCACGCCGAAGAGCGCGGCAATCAGCGCCGCGTACGAGAGGGACGGGCCGAGCCCGGCGAATGCGGCGGCGATCTGCGTATCGAACAGTGGCCCGAGCGACACGCCGGTCGCCCTGCGCAGCACCGGCAGATCCTCGGATCCGGAGTGCAGGATCTTGCGACTGCCGGCGCCGCCGAAGATGGTACCGAGCGGCGAGAGGTCGCTGATCCGCACGGCATCCACCAGCGCCACCTCACCTGCGACGGCGACCTGCACGAGGCCGAGCTTGGCGCGGAACGTACGCTCGCGCATGAACTCGGTGTCGAGCGCGACGCTCGGCGCCCCCTGCCAGCGGGCCACGGCCGCGGCAAGCTGATCGGGCCCGTCGATCGAGATAATCCTAGTCACACGGCAGTGTACCGCGAGAGCAGGACGGCCATGTTGTTGACCGACGGCCTGCCCATGCGCCCCCCGGGGCTCTCACACCGCCTCCGCACCGGCGCGGGCCGCCGGCGCGAGATATCCCCGCCGCTTCGACACGTGCAAGCGGTACGCGACTTCGTCCGACGGGGAACGTGGCGGCAAGACGGTGAATGGCGACGAACAGGTCGTCCCCCCGTTGCCAGGCAACCCTCCCGACCTTGCAGCCCCAACCCGCGTATTCTTCTCGCATGCCCGCCCTCGTCGCCGTTGCGTCCTTCGCCACCCACATCGAAGCCGACCTCGCATGCAGCGCTCTCGATGCAGCCGGCATCGACGCGATGATTACCGCGGATGATGCGGGAGGACAGCGCCCTCACATGTCGTTCTCGCAGGGCGTGGTGGTAATGGTGCGGGAGGAAGACGAGGCGGCGGCGCGGGAAGTGCTGGGCGAGGGTCAGGTTAGGCTGGAGGGTCGGGAGGGTTGAACGGAGAAGCCCAGCCGCAGGCCCGCCTGACCTACCGCCCCTCCAGACCCACCCGACCTGCCCCGCTCTACCGCGTCAGCTTCCGATACTTGATCCGGTGCGGCTGGTCGGCGTCGTTCCCGAGGCGGCGCTTCTTGTCCACCTCATAGTCCTGGTAGTTGCCTTCGAACCACACCACGTCGCTGTCGCCTTCGAAAGCGAGTATGTGCGTCGCGATGCGGTCGAGGAACCAGCGGTCGTGGCTGATCACCACGGCGCAACCGGCGTAGTTGAGGAGCGCTTCTTCGAGTGCCCGCAGCGTGTCGACGTCGAGGTCGTTCGTCGGTTCGTCGAGCAGCAGCAGGTTGCTCCCCTTCTTCAGCAATTTGGCCAGGTGGACGCGATTACGCTCGCCGCCAGAGAGCGTGCCGACCTTGCGCTGCTGCCCCGCCCCCTTGAAGTTGAACCAGGACACGTAGGCGCGCGACGCGACCTTGCTCTTCCCCAGTTCGATTTCGTCCTTGCCGTCCGAAATCTCGTCGTGCACGGTCTTGTTCGGATCCAGGGCGTCGCGGCTTTGGTCGACATAGCCAACCTGCACGGTGTCACCGATGCGCAGCGTGCCGCTATCGGGCTGCTCCTCGCCGGTGATCATCCGGAACAGCGTCGTCTTGCCGGCGCCGTTCGGGCCGATGACGCCGACGATGCCGCCGCGCGGCAGCGTGAAGTTTAGGCCGTCGATGAGCAGCGTGTCGCCGTAGCCCTTCTTGAGGTCGCGCGCTTCGACGACGATGTCGCCGAGGCGCTGGCCCGGCGTGATGTAGATCTGCGCCTGTTCGATCTTCTGCGCCGTGTCCTCGCGCAGCAGGTCCTCATACTGATTGAGGCGCGCCTTGCCCTTGGCTTGGCGGGCACGGGGCGACATGCGAATCCACTCGAGTTCGCGCTCGAGGGTCTTCTGCCGACGGCTCTCGGTCTTCTCTTCCTGCGCGAGCCGGTTCTGCTTCTGCTCGAGCCAGGACGAGTAGTTCCCTTCCCACGGAATGCCGCGGCCGCGGTCGAGCTCGAGGATCCAGCCGGCGACGTTGTCGAGGAAATAGCGGTCGTGCGTGACGGCGACGACGGTGCCGGCGTAGTCCTTGAGGAAGCGTTCGAGCCAGGCGACCGACTCGGCGTCGAGGTGGTTGGTCGGTTCGTCGAGCAGTAGCAGGTCGGGCGACTGCAGCAGCAACCGGCACAGCGCCACGCGGCGGCGTTCGCCGCCGGAGAGGTTCGTCACGGCCGCATCGGGCGGCGGCAGGCGCAGCGCGTCCATCGCCAGTTCGAGGCGCGAGTCGAGGTCCCAGAGGTTCAGGGCGTCGATCTTGTCCTGCAGCTTGCCCTGCTCATCGAGCACCTTGTCCATCTGCTCGTCCGAGAGCTCCTGCCCGAGCATCTCGTTCACCTCGTCGTAGCGCGCCATGATCGCCTTGAGCGGCGCCACGCCCTCCTCGACATTGCCCAGCACGGTCTTGTTCGGATCGAGCCGCGGCTCCTGGTGCAGCATCCCGATGGAGATGCCCTCGGCGGCAAACGCCTCGCCGATGAAGCGCTCGTCCTCGCCGGACATAATCCGCAGCAAGGAGCTCTTGCCCGAGCCGTTGAGACCGAGCACGCCGATCTTCGCGCCGTAGTAGAACGAGAGCCAGATATCGTCGAGAACGCGGGCGTCGGGAGGATGAACCTTCCCGAGGCCTTTCATGGTGTAGATGAACTGGGGCATAGACAGATTGCTGATCGCTGATGGCTAAAGGGAAAGACCGGCGCGACTGCCGCGGCCACGCATCGTACAATCTGCGCGGTTCCTCCTGCAACCGCCGCTGCAGCGTGCGGCCAGGCGTCCATTCGACATTCGGCCATCAGCAATCAGCATTTCCCGTGCTTCGCCGCATCCTGCATCTCGACATGGACGCGTTCTACGCGTCGGTGGAACAGCGCGACGACCCATCGCTGAAAGGGCGGCCGCTGGTCGTCGGCGGTCAGCCAGACCGGCGCGGTGTGGTGGCCGCCGCCAGCTACGAAGCGCGCGCGTTCGGCGTCCGGTCCGCCATGTCGATGGCCGCTGCGGTCCGGCTCTGCCCCACCCTGGTCATCGTCCGTCCCGACGTCGCCCGCTACAAGGCTGCCTCAGACGCGGTGTTCCGCCTCTTCCGCGAGGTCACGCCGCTCGTTGAACCGCTCTCGCTCGACGAGGCCTACCTCGATGTGACCGAGAACAACTGGGGCGAACCGCTGGCGACGCCGGTGGCGCGCCGACTGAAGGCGCGCATCCTGGAAGAAACCGGCCTCACGGCTTCGGCTGGGGTCGCCCCGAACAAGTTCCTCGCCAAGATCGCATCGGGCTGGAAGAAGCCCGACGGCTTGACGGTGATCAGCCCGGACCGGGTCGAACCGTTCCTGCAGAAGCTACCCGTGGACGCGCTGTGGGGCGTCGGTCCGGTGACGGCGAAGAAACTACGGTCGCGCGGGATCGAGCGTCTGGTGGACGTGCGGGCGGTGGACCTGGACGACCTTCGCGACGCGGTCGGAAACCTCGCGGACTGGTTGCTGCAACTGGCGAAGGGGATTGACGACCGGCCGGTGGTCCCGAACCGCACGAGAAGATCGTCCGGCTCTGAGCGCACCTACGCCGAGGACATCGTCGATGCCGAACGCGTGCGATCCGAGGTGGAACGTATGGCACAGGCCGCCGCCGAGTGGCTCGACGAACGGCAGATGACCGCGCGCACGGTGACGCTGAAGGTACGCTACTCCGACTTCACGACCGTCACGCGCAGCCATTCCGCGCTCGCCACCTGCGACCGCTCCGCCATCGTGATACGCGCGCTAGAATTGCTGCAGAAGACGGACGCTGGCGCGCGTCCGGTCCGACTGCTCGGCGTGAGCGTCCACAATTTCGGCGACGGCCCACAGGGGGCGACTGTGCACACGGGCCAGTTGCCATTCACCTTCGACGATTAGTGATCAACTTCGCCGAGTGGCGATTCGCAATCAGCAAACAGGTACTCATGCTCAAAGGCACGCGCGACGGCATCCTCAAGCGAATTCAGCCGGTCAGCATCCATGGCCAGATCACCTATGACGTCTTCTTCACCAGTGTGGAGGAGCCAGATGGGCAGACCCATCTGGCCCGTCTCGGGCCTGAAGCCGTCGACAGCAACCTCGAACCCGGCGACCGCATCCGCGTCGAGTATCTGGTCGGCACGGCTGTGAGAGTGACGCGGGTGGTACCGACCTAAGTCAGCCACGATCAGCGGCCGACCAGCTTCACGGTCGTCAGGTCGATACGCGTGTTTGGGGCTTCGCCGGTGCGCGGTGTCTGCTCGATCGTCTCGACGACGCTCATCCCCTCGACCACTTGCCCGAACGCGGTGTAGACGCCGTCGAGCGCCGACGAGGTGCCGACGCAGATGAAGAACGACGTCTGCGCGCTGTTCGCCGCCTCGCCCCGCGCCATCGAGACAATCCCCTTCACGTGCTTCGTGTCGTTGAACTCGGGGGGCAGGTCGTGCACCAGCACCTGCTGCTTGGGGCTGAGCGGCACGGTGCGTGACGAGAGCGCACCCGTCTGGATGACGAAACCCGGCGCCACGCGGTGGAACGCCATGCCGCTGTAGACACCGGCCTCGGCCATCCGCAGGAACTGGCGAACCGTCTCCGGCGCCTTGTCGGCGAAGAACTCGATCGTGATCGGTCCCTGGCTGGTCTCGAGCACCGCCCTGTAGGTGCCCAGTTGCTCCTTCGTGTCGTGCACGAACGGTTCGGGGGGCGTGTCGCGGATGGTGACGGTTCGAATCTCGACACGGTCGGCAATCATCCCGCTCGCGTCCGGCGGCATCGCCGAGAGTTTCTGCAGCACGTCCATGCCGTCGGCCACCTTGGCGAAGACGGTGTACTGGTTGTCGAGCGACGGTTGGTCGGCCAGCACGATGAAAAACTGCTGGCCGGCACTGTCCGGTTTGCCAGGCACCAGCACGGACGCCACGGCGCCGCCGAACATCTTCGGCGCGCGCGGCTCCGCCTTCAGCAAGTTCAGCCCGCCCTGACCGTACTGCGCCTTCTTCGACGGGTCCTTCGAGAGCGGGTCGCCCCCCTGCACCATGCCGTTGCGCACGGCGCGGTGGAACGCCGTGCCGTTGTAGCCGCCCGACTCCGCCGTCTTCATGAACAGCGCGACCGTGGCCGGCGCGGCCTCCGGCATCAGGTCGAGGACGACGGTACCCGCCGATGTCTCGATGACCGCCTGTCGTGGTGGCGCCTGCGCATGGACGGCAGGGCCGGCGGCGGCGTGGAGAAGGGCCAGGGCAAGGGAGCAGCAGACCAGGACGACGGTTCGACGCATGGCGAAGCCTCGACGCTCAGGATTGTGGGGTGTCGATGATGCGGGACGCGTGACGGATGTAGTGCAATGCCGAGATCAGCGTGATGGCGGTCGACGCCCAGACGAACAGGTCGACGAACACCGAGTGATAGCCGAGATAGTTGAAGAACATCGCCACGACGACCGTCAGCATGTAGGTCGCCGTCGCGATCTTGCCGAAGATGGACGGCTTGAAGGTCCGCCGTCCCACCGCCAGGTTCACGATGGCGACGGTTGCGACGATCACGACATCGCGCGTGATGATCATCACGGTCAACCAGATGGGCAACGGGTTCGCGAGACCAAGCCCGGGCACGGTGAGGACGATGAACGTGCTGACGGCCAGCAGCTTGTCGGCCATCGGGTCCAGCCAGGCGCCGAGGCGGCTCTGCTGACCTGACCACCGTGCGATCAGGCCATCGAGCATGTCGGTGAGCCCAGCGATCATGAAAACGATCAGCGCCCACCCGAGATAGCCGTACACGACGAGGCTGACGAATGCCGGCACGAGCAGCATCCGCAGCAGCGTGATCTGGTTCGCCAGGGTGATTGCGGTCATCGGCGGTTGAGCGACGGCATCGGGCCGGCCAGTGCGCGAATGCGGTCGATGGCCGCCACGGCCTCGGCGCCGGTCACGACACGGGACGGCTGGAATGCCCCCTCTGGAGCGGTGATCGCCCCGGAGGCGACGGCCATCGACGCGGCCGGATAGGCCAGGTGGCCGGTGGTCATGTCGGAGAAACGCAAGCGCACGCCCAGCCACGCCTGCGCCCGCGCCGGCTGCATGGTGGCCACCACGTTCAACAGGCGCGACAGCGTCTGCGCCAGGTCGACGCGGTGAACCACCGAACGGGGCTGGAACGTGTGGTTCGAAAAGGCTTCCACGACTCCGGCACGTGCGGCCGGCGCAATCCACCGCTCGGCCCACTGTCCGCGCACGTCGGTGAGCACGCCGATGTTGCGCAGGGCGGACGCCTGCAGCACGTCCGGCAGGCGGATGCCGACGAGCGCCGCGAGTTCGGCGCGCGTCACCTGCGGATTGGTGGGAATGGCCCGGTACTGCGGCGGCAGCGCTTCGAGGTCGGCTCGCTGCTGCACGGCCTTCCGCTTCTCCTCCACATCGGCATTCGGCTCGAGCGCCAGCGCCTTCGTGTAGGCATCGAGTGCCCCCGGCAGATCGCTGCGTTCGGCCTGGATGTCGCCGAGCAGGACGAGCGTGGCCGGGTCGGATGGATCGAGCTGCAGGGCGCGCTGGAGATGCTCAATCGCGGACGCGGTCTGCCCTTCCTGGCGCTCGACCGCGGCCAGTTCCAGGTAGAGAAACGCACTGTCCGGTGACGCCGCGAGCGCCCGGCGATACGACTGGATGGCGGCGTCGCGGTCGCCCGACTTCGCGGCGCGACGCGCGTCGGCAAGTTCGTCCTGCAGCCCGCGCAACATCAGCACGTCGACGCGACGGGCGAGGTCGACCAGGCTTGGGTCGGCAGCCACTGCGGCGCGGAACGCCGCCACGGCGTCCGGCCCCTGCCCGGCCGCGTCAAACGCCAGCCCCTTGCCCGCCAGCGCCGGTGCGTACTCCGGGTGCGCATCGGCAATGCGGGTGAACTGCACGATGGCCGCCTTCGCATCCTTCCTGGCCAGCGTGATGTAGGCAACGATGGTCTGCGCGGGATAGAACCCAGGCTGCGCGATCAGCGCCGCCGTGGTCTCACGCTCAGCGGCGCGGAGGTCGCCGGCCTGCAGCA
The DNA here is from genome assembly GCA_943328785.2 of Bifidobacterium breve. Lineage (GTDB taxonomy): Bacteria > Acidobacteriota > Vicinamibacteria > Vicinamibacterales > CAVVIG01 > CAVVIG01. The sequence continues at coordinate 5,126 of CALQBJ020000058.1, read as the reverse complement.
ACTGCCAGGCGCGCAGCCCCTCCGGCGCCACGGCGTTGCCTGCGAGGGCGGGGGGGACGGTCGGCTGGATGAAATCCGGGAAGCGCGGCGCACCGGGTGCGACGACCGGCGTCGTCTTTGGCGCACAGGCCGAGACGAACGCCACGACGGCCAGCACGACGGCAACACCCCACGTCCGCATGCGGCGATTCTACCGCGCGTCTGTCTCGAACCAGCCAAGCAGTCGGCGCGGCACGTCGGCGACGATGCTGACCCGATCGTCGCGCACTTCATGTTCGAGCACCCGGGCATGCCGGTAGAGCCGGCCGATGCGCTCGCGCTCCTCGGGCTTGTCCGGGTCGAAGGTCAGCGTAACGCGGCGCACGTCGAGTTCCACCCGCGATGCCACCGTCTCAAGCAACTCCGCAATCCCCTCGCCCGTCGTCGCTGAGATGCACACCGCAGCGGGGTCCATCTCGCGCAGGCGGCGCTTCTCGTCGGGCGTGAGCTGATCGGCCTTGTTATAGACGTCGACGAGCGGTACGTCGAGCGCACCGACCTCCTCGAGCACGGCCCGCACCGCGGCCATGCGCCGCTCGCGATCGGGCGCCGCCGCATCGATGACGTGCAGCGCCAGGTCGGCCTCCACCACTTCCTCGAGCGTCGCGCGAAATGCCGCCACCAGCGCGTGCGGCAGCCGGTCGATGAACCCGACCGTATCCGACACGAGCAGCTCGCGGTTGTCCGGCAGGTGCACCCGTCGAATCAGCGGATCGAGCGTGACGAACAGCGCGTCCGACGCCACGGCGTCCGACTTCGTCAGGCGGTTGAAGAGCGTGGTCTTGCCGGCGTTCGTGTAGCCGACCAGCGCCACCGTCGGCACCTCGGTCTTCTTCCGTCGCTCGCGCAACTGCGAACGGCGCTGCCGCACTTGCTCGATGTCGTCACTGATGGCCTTCATCCGCGTGCGAATCCGGCGGCGATCCGTTTCCAGTTTCGTTTCGCCGGGTCCCTTCGTGCCGATGCCACCGCCCTGCTGCGACAGCGCCGGACCGGCGCCGATCAGGCGTGGCAGCAGGTATTGCAACTGCGCAAGCTCCACCTGCAACTTGCCTTCCCGTGTCCTGGCGCGACCCGCAAAGATGTCGAGAATGACCTGGGTTCGATCGAGCACCTTGATGCCGAGCACTTCGCTGATCTGGCTCAGTTGCGTCGGTGTCAGTTCGTTGTCGAAGATGACGACGTCGACATCGGCGGCCGCGCATGATCCAGCCAACCCTTCGATCTTGCCGGAACCGAGGAACGTGGCGGGGTCGGGTCTGGGCCGCTCCTGCAGCACCCGCAACACCACTGTTGCGCCGGCGGCATCGGCCAGACCGGCCAGTTCGTCGAGCGACCGCTCGGCGTCGAGACGACGTGCGCGTCCGGCCACGAGGCCGACGAGCGCGGCACGCTCGGGCCCTTTCACTTTTCTGTTGCTGCTGCCAGCACGGCGTCCCATGTAATGGCTCCTGCCCTGATCAGTCGTGGTTCCGGTCCGGTGACGTCGACGATGGTCGATGGCGGGCCGCCCGCCGTCGGCCCGCTGTCGATGAGGACATCAAGACGCGCGCCGAGTGACGCGGCCACTGTCTCCGGCAGATTGGTCGGCGGCTCGCCGCTGATGTTCGCACTGGTGGCGGTCAACGGCAGCCGTGCCGCGGCGCACAGCGCTCGCGTCACCTCGCAGGCCGGCACGCGCACGCCGACCGTACCGGTGCCGCCGGTTACCTCCACCGCCAGTGTCTCTGGCGCCCGCACAACGAGCGTCAGCGGACCAGGCCAGAAGGCGCGCGCCAGCCTCGCGCCAAGCGTCGGCAATACGCCGAGTGACGCTTCCACCTGCGCCATGTCGGCCGCAACCAGAGGAATGGCCTTTTCGAGCTCGCGGCGCTTGATGGTGAAGAGCTTCTTGATGGCGGCGACGTCGAAGGGGTTCGCCGCGAGGCCGTAGAGCGTGTCGGTGGGAATGGCGGCGACGCCGCCGGCGCGCACCACGTACGCCGCCCGCCCGATCGATTCACGATCGGGCGCAACGGCGGTCACCGTGATGCGAAGCATCGTCTCCGTCAGAAGTGGATCTTCGCGTTCGGGGCAGTGACGTGGATGCTGTCGACGAAGCGGATGTAGTGCGGCTCGTTCTGCATGATCAGCGAACTGGTGCGGACACCGTCGCCGAAGAAGCGCACGCCCTTCATCAGCGTGCCGTCGGTCACGCCGGTCGCGGCGAAGATGACGCGCTTGCCCGGAGCCAGATCCTTCGAGCGGTAGATCTTGCGCAGGTCGGTGACGCCCATCTCGCGCAGACGCTGTTCATCTGCCGGTGTCTTGATGACGAGCCGCGCGAATATCTCACCGTTCAGGCAGCGCATCGCCGCGGCGGTAATCACCCCTTCAGGCGCACCACCGGTGCCCATCACCGCGTGCACGCCGGACGCGACGACGGCGGCAGCAATACCGGCCGACAGGTCGCCATCGCCGATGAGGCGGATACGCGCGCCAGTGGCGCGGATATCGGCGATCAGCTTCTCGTGTCGCTCGCGTTCGAGCACGACGATGACGAGGTCTTCGACCCTGCGGCCGAGGCAGCCGGCAATCGCCTTCAGGTTCTCGTGCACTGGCGCGTCGAGACTGACGTGATCCTTCGAACTCGGACCGACCACCAGCTTCTCCATGTAGAGGTCGGGCGCATGCAGCAGGCCGTCGCGGTTCGATGCCGCCAGCACCGCGATGGCGTTTGGTGCGCCGGTCGAGCAGAGGTTCGTGCCCTCAAGCGGGTCGACCGCAATGTCCACCTGCGGAAACCCGGTCGTGGCCGTGCTGCGCATGGCGTGCGGGCTGCCGACCTTCTCGCCGATGTAGAGCATCGGCGCCTCATCGCGTTCGCCTTCACCGATCACGATACGGCCGTCGATCGGCACCGTGTCCAAGACGCGACGCATCGCTTCGACAGCGGCATGGTCCGACCGCTTGCCGTCGCCCTGGCCCATGGTGTGGGCGCAGGCAATGGCGGCCTGTTCGACAACGCGAAGGAATTCGAGAGAGAGGTCTGCGTCCATGGCTTATGTACTCGAGGGCGGCAGTTCGCACCGGGTCGGACGATCGACGCGATATCCGAGGAGGTAGTCTGCCTGCATCAGCTTGTGAATTTCGCGCGTGCCTTCGTAGATCACCCCGCCCTTGCAGTTCCGGTAGAAACGGCCGACCGGGTACTCGTCGGAGTAGCCGTTGGCCCCGTGAATCTGCACAGCGTCACCCGCGGCACGCTCGGAGGCGACAGTGGCGAACCATTTCGCGAGGCCGGTTTCACGCGTGTTGCGCCGGCCGACGTTCTTCATCCACCCTGACCGGAGCCACAGCAGGCGCGACGCCTCGTAGTCCGACTCCATCTGGGCGATCATCTCCTTCACCAGCTGGTGCTGGCCGATCTCCACGCCGAACGTCTGGCGGGTCAGTGCGTAGGTGACGCTCGCATCGCGGCACGCCCGAATCAGGCCGGTCGCGCCAGCCGCCACGGTGTAGCGCCCCTGGTCGAGCGCGAACATCGCGATCTTGAACCCTTCGCCTTCGCGCCCGATCAGGTTCTCCGCGGGCACCGCCACGTCGGCCATGGTGAACCAGCCAGTGTCCCCGGCGAGGATGCCCCACTTCTGCGTCATGGGGCCACTCGTGAAACCGGCGAAGGTGCGCTCGACGATGAACGCACTGAGGCCGCTCGTGTCGCGCTGCTGCTTCTTCACGAGATCAGTCCACGCGATCACGATGAAGTTGTCGGCGACGTCGGCGAGCGAGATCCACGACTTCTCGCCGTTCAGCAGGTAGCGGTCGCCGCGCTTCACGGCCGTGGTCTGAATAGCCCTGGCGTCGCTGCCGGCGGCCGGCTCGGTGAGGGCATATCCGGCGATCTTGGTCCCCTGTGCCTGCGGCACCAGATAGCGCTGCTTCTGATCCTCGGTGCCCCACGTGAGCAGGGTGAGGCAGTTCAGGCCGGCATGCACGGACATGATCACGCGCAGCGAGGTATCGACATACTCGAGTTCCTCGCTGGCCAAGCCGAGGCAGATGTAGTCCATGCCGGCGCCGCCGTACTCCTGCGGCACCGACATGCCGAGCAGGCCCAGCGCCGCCATGCCGCCGAGGATGCGCTCGCGGTCGAAGCGGTGATGTCGATCGGCCTCGGCGATATGCGGCGCGACTTCGCGGGCAGCCCACTCGCGAACCGACTGCTCGAGCAGTCGCTGTTCGTCGTTGAGGTCGAAGTCAATCATGGGAACTGCCGGGATCGTATCACGCGCCGTCGGGCCACCGCACCTGCACCGGCATCCCGCGGGAGCCGCCGAGCCGCCGCGCCGCACTGCCGCCGTTCAGGGCGATTTCGAGCCGGTCGGTGCTGCCGAACAGCGCGCACATGGTACCGGCCCTCGACGCGGCATACGTCGGCACAACGCCGTCCAGACGGATCTCCCCCACCTCAACGCGGCAGCCGCGACCGTCCAACGGCACCGCCGTGCGCGGGATGTTCGTAATCAGGTTGCCGAACCGATCGATCCGCACCACCCTTCCCACGACGACCTCCGCGGACACGAACGGCTCCGGCACATCCACCGCCACGAGTTGGTCGGCGCTCGGCCCAAACGCCGCCAGGTCGATCCCTGAGGCCAGGTACGCCGCGGCGGGCGCGAAGCGGTCGCGCCCTTCGAACGTGAGGCTCGCACCAGGCAGCGCGAATCGGGGCTCCCGCAGTTCCACCGCTCGGCCCTGGCCGAGCCGGTTCAACGCCAGGGTGAAGAGTCCGTTGTCAGGCCCCACCAGCGTCAGCCCACCTGCCTCCACGGCAATACCTCGCCGTTCCGATCCGACGCCGGGGTCGACGATGCCGAGGACGACGGTGCCAGCCGGCAGGTAACTGACCACGGCTTCGAGCTCAAGCGCGCCAGCCACGATGTCCTGCGGCGCAATGTCGTGGGTGACATCGATGAACGCCGCCTCGCGCGCGATACCGAGCATCACCGCCTTCATCACGCCGACGTAGTGGTCGTGGAGACCGAAGTCTGTCAGGAGCGCGATAACGGGACGCGCCATACTGGCCTAGCGCGTTTCGTAGGAAG
>CALQBJ020000057.1 GCA_943328785.2 Bifidobacterium breve | reverse complement strand
GTGAACGTCTGGTTGCCGAAGGTGCGGCGATAGAAGCCGCCGTTGACCGACACCTGGTTCGACAGCTGGTGCTGCGCGCTGATCGTGTATTCCATGTTGTAGCCACGCACGAACCAGCCATTGAGCACGGCCGGATCGGTGGTGGTGGTCGAGACGTTCTTGCCGAAGGTCGAGGTGGCCGCCGAGTTCGACAGTTCGTTCAGCTGGATGTTGCCGGCCGTATCGAACGGCGACCCGTTCTTGTCGAGGTCGCTCCACGGGCGGGTGTCAGTCAGGCCGAGCGAGGTCAGCGGGTTGTTACCGGCGGCGGCGGCCGTGCCGACCGTTTCACCGTTGACGTAGCGGGCGATGCTGGCCTTCACGGCCGTCTTGCCGTTGCCGAACACGTCCCACGCCGCACCGATGCGCGGCGAGATGTCCTTCCAGTTCTGGACATCACCGACGCAGCCGTTCTTCGCGCTGTTGATGCCGTCGGCGCACCTGCTGAAGTGCAGGGCGGAGTTGAAGCGGCCCGGCAGCAGGTCTTCTTCCTGGGTGTTGCCCACAAAGTTGTCGTAGCGGAGGCCGAGGCTCATCGTCACGCGTCCGAGCGACCACTTGTCCTGGGCGAACAGGCCGAGATCGCGCTTGATGCCCTCGCGCTGGTCGCGCGGCAGGCGGAGCGTCACCGACACCGGCGCACCGTTGTTGAACGTGATCGGCGCGACATCGCCGGTGTAGGCGATGACGTTACGACGGTTGCCGGCGGTGAGCGCGCCACCGAAACGCATCGAGTGCGAACCGGTCACGTACGACATCGCGCCGCCGTAGGTCCACACCTTCGAGAAGTGGTCGGCCGGCGCGTTCCACGCACTGGCGTTCTGGTTGGTCGACTGGTCGAGGATGTTGTAGACGGTCGACTTGCGGATCGCGTCGAGGTCGAACACCCGGTCGGTGCTCCCGGTCACTTCAGGCTGGTAGAGCTCCGTGTATTCGACGTCGAACACCGAGATGCCGAAGTCGAACAGCAGGCGGTTGCTCTGGGTACGGGTCCACTTGGTGACGTGCACGAAGTCGATCGGCTCCACCTGGATGGCCGACGCGTCGGGCGGCACGTTCGAGGCGATGCCCCAGTGGTTGCGGAACTTGCCCTGCTCGTCGTGGTAGGTCGCGATCTTGTCCTTGCCGGTCGCCTGCCACGTCACGCGGAACGCGTTGCTCCGCAGGTGGCCGTCGTCGAGGCCGGGACGGTTGGTGTCCGCGACGTACTTGAGGGGCGACGGGTCGGCGTCATAGTAGACACCGGCCACGGTCTTGTTCGTGCCCCAGTGGCGGAACGTGTAGTTGAACCAGAGCTTGTCCTTCTTGATCGGCCCGCCAATCGACGGGTTGACGTCCCAGATGTCCTGGATCTCGCCGATGTTGGTGATGCGGTTGCTCGGGTTGAACGTCAGGTCGCCCGCGAGGTTGTCGCGCAGGTTCTTGCTGGCGAATCCGTTGCCGGCGTAGTTGCCGGTGACGGAACCGCGGAACGTGTTGCCGCCGTCCTTCGGCACCATGTTGACGCGCATGCCGCCCTGGCCCATTTCGGCCGAGTCGGCGCCGGTGACGTAGCTCACTTCCTGGAAGCTGCCATCGTTCCAGTAGACGCCGCTGTACTGGCCGGTGCCGCACAGGTTGTTCAGGCGGAGCCCTTCAACCGTCTGCACCGTGTCGCCAGAGCCGCGGTACTGAAGAGGCGACTGCTGCAGGTTGCCCGAGCCGCCGACGTCGCGCGAGAGCGCGCCACCGCCGCCCGCGGCAACCGAGGTCCCCGGGATCATGATGCCGACCGCCTGGATGTTCCGACCGGTCGGAATCGTGTCCATCACCTCGCGCGTCATCACCGTGCGGGTGGTGATGCTCTGCACGTCGATGAGCGGCGAGTTCGCCGCGACCGTAATCGTCTCCTCGACCGACCCGACCTTCAGGTCGGCGTTGACGGCCGCCGTGAAGTCGGAGGTCAACTGCACACCCTCACGCTTCACGGTGTTGAACCCGGGCAGTGAGAACGTGACCGAATAGGTGCCCGGGCGGAGCGCGGGGACGGCGTAGCGGCCGGAACCGTCCGTCGTCGCCGAGCGCACGCGCTCGATGAGCGCCGGGCTGGCGACTTCCACCGTGACACCGGGCAGCACCGCGCCCGACGAGTCCTTCACTTCACCGGCAATGCCGCTGGTCTGCGCCGCGGCCAGCAGTGGCAGCGAGAGCACCAGCGCCAGTCCGGCCAGCAGACGTCCTGCAAGTCGTTGCATCAACAACCCCCCTATAGGCGTTTCGATAGAGAAACGCGAGGGGGAGACTGTGGCAGTACCGCAGCGCTGGCGCCAATCAGGAACTCGTAAGTATTCAGCCGTAGTGGCGGCTAATCCAGAAAACAGGAGACCTGACGGGTTACACGCCCGCCGCACTGGGATCGACCGCCCCAGAAGCCGAGCATCGCCTATCGCCTGTGTGGCACCGTGCACGTGGTGGTCCGGTGCGCGGCGACGTAGCGATAGACGCGGCGCCCGATGAACGGCACGCCAGGCACATGAAGGAACGGGGCCAGTGGCGCGAGGGTCGTCAGCACCCAGGCGATGGTGCGGAAGCCATCGAACCCGGTGGTGATGCGGCCGTCGGGGTCGATCACGTGCATCGCGACGGCGCACGCGTCGCGATCGAGGCTGGGGTGCGCTGTCGCGATCGCCTCCCAGTCGGTGGTGATGTCGACGAAGCGGAGCATCTGATGGCGGTCGAGGTGGCGCAGCCAGGCGACGCTGCGCGTGCAGAGGCCGCAGCCGCCGTCGAAGAGCACCTGGAAGTGCAACGCGTCCACAGCGGGTCTAGCCGAGTCCCGGGATCGGCGGGACATTCTCGCCGTTCACCTGGATGATGTGCGGCGCCCCAGTGCCGAGTTGCAGCACGCTGATGCGCGCCGGCGACAGTTCGAGCCGCTGCACGAAGTCGACCGGCATCCCGAGGAAGTACAGCAGGATGGCGCGCAGCGTGTCGGCGTGCGAGACGATCGCCACCACCTCGTGCGGATGCCGTTCGTGCAGATCGAGCAGGGCCTCGACCGTACGTGCCTGCACCTCGATCAACCCCTCGCCCTGAGGCGGACGTGAGACGCCACGGTACGCGTTGTAGAGCTGCCAGTGCGGGTCGCCGGCAAGGTCGGCGAATCGGCGGTTGGTCCAGCCACCGAAGTCGACCTCAATGAACCGCGGCTCGATCTGAATCTGCAGCCCGCGGGCATCGGCCACCGGCTGGGCCGTCTGGCACGTCCGCTCGAGCGGGCTGGCGTAAATCGCCGCCAGCGGCACGTTGGTGAGCCGCGCCGGCAACGTGGCCGCCTGGTCGCGCCCTGTAGCGTTCAGGTGCACACCCGGTTCGTGGCCGGTCATCAGCGTCCCCACCGCGTCGGTCAGGCCATGTCGAATGAGCAGAAAGGTCGTCATGTTGCGATCATCTCATTCTCTTTCATCCCCCGGCGTGAAGTCGCCAGGCCCGACCGGCTCGCGTCCGATCGGCCGGTTGCCGTGTCATCATTCAGGGCATGGCGGACGGACGAACACTGCGGGCGGGCGAATCGGTCGAAGACGACTGCCGCGCCTGCAAGACCGATCGGATGCACACGGTCATCGCGGTCGACACGGCGGGCATTCCACTCCGCGTCGTCTGCGGCTACTGCGACAGCGAACACAACTATCGCGGCGGACCGCGCATCGGGACGGCGGGCGGCACGGCCGTTCGACCGTCCGCCGCGCCGCGCGCGCGTGCGGACGTGCCGGGCCGAGAACCGTTACCGCTCGTGAGCGACCGCGAAAGAACAGGACCTGCCATGGCACTATCCGATGCGACCGACGATCTCGAACTGCTGTTGCGCCGGATTGTGCGGGAGGAAGCCGGCGTCACGCCGGTGGTGCCTGCCGACAAGTGGCGCGGCGGCACGCTGGTGCTCCGCCCGGGCACAGCCGGTCTGCAGGAGAAGGTGCTGCCGATCGATGCGCTGTTCCACAAGATCGTGATGATCCGGAACCGTCTGCGCACGCTCGAACAGCAGGTCAACGCCTCGGACCTGCCGGACGACGGCAAGGTGAAGCTGCAGAGCTATATCACCGGCTGCTACGGCTCACTGACGACGTTCAACGTGCTGTTTGCCGAGGAGGACGATCAGTTCTCTGGGGCGGGGACGGACTAGTGCACGGCGGGAGGGTCGGGAAGGGTGGACGACCGTGCCGTCGCGGCCGTCCCGACCCTTACGATCGAATTCCTACTTCCCTAACTCCTTGTAGATCGCTTCGATCGCGGCCTTGAGGCGGTCGCTCTTGAAGCCCGGGTACTTCGCCGTGACGGTGCTCGCGGCGAAGGCGTCGGCGGCGCTCTTGCCTGCCTTGGCGGCGGCTTCGGTCTCGGCCACCAGGTCGGTCATGTAACGCTGGTATTCCTGGAGTTCAGCCGGCTTCGAGGGCGGCGTGTGGCCCGGAATGATCGTATCGGCGTCCTTCAGCGCGGCAATCGCCTTGGCCAGCGTCTTCGGCAGTTCGATGCCGCTGCCGTCGTTCGCGAGGTCGAGCAGCGGTGCATCCTTCCACGCCCACAGGTCGCCCGTCGCCAGGATTCGCAGCGTCGGGAAGTAGACCATCGTGTCGCCGCCGGTGTGCCCCTTGCCGAAGTAGTAGAGCTCGATGCGGTCCTTGCCGCTGCCGAGCGTCAGCTTGTCCTTGAAGGTCTGCTTCGGCAGGAACTGCGCCTTCTCGCCCTTGAACGCATCCATCTTCGCCATGAGTGCCTTGGTGTTCTCATGGGCGACGATGTTCACGCTGGCCGGGAAGCCTTCGTTGCTGCCCGTGTGGTCGCCGTGCGTGTGCGTGTTGATCAGGGTGGTGATCGGCTTGTTTGTCACCGCCTTGATCTTCGCGATGATGTCCGGGCCGTAACCCGCGAGCTTGCTGTCCACCACCGTGACGCCGGCATCGGTCACGAAGACCGAGACGTTGCCGCCGGTGAACGTCGCGCGATCGACCGGGCTCGCCGACCCGATGACGTAGAAGTTGTCCTTCACCTTCATCAGGTCGGGCAGGGTCGCGCGCTGCTGCCCAGCCAGCCCCACCGACAACGCCCCAACCGCCACCAGCATTCCGAGCACCACACTTCGCTTCATGAACCCTCCACTAACTGGCATCTGAAATCTACGATCGACAATCTAGACGGCGCAATCGACAATCCGCAATTCCTACATCGTGGCGCGCTTGCAGCCATCGATGAACGCCCGCTTCGCGTCGCCCGGCTTCTCGATGATCTTGAAGAACTGGTCGAGATAGCCGCGCGCGTCCTTGCGGTAGCCGGCATCGAGGTTCGGGACCTGGTCGTAGACCGCCATCACGGAGTCGCGCATGCCGCGCATCCGCGTCAGGAACGGCGTCAGGTTCTCTTCCGTGAGGCACGGGCCGCGGTAGAGCCGCTCGCGCACGGTCGGCAGATTCAGCGCCTTGGCCGGCACGGCGTAGCGGGCGTTGACCAGCCCCGAGTAGTCGAAGTCGTACGGCACCGGGTAGACGGTGCCGGTCGAGGCGCGCACCAGGATGATGTTGTGCAGCTTTGCCAGCGACATGTCGGTGTTGCCGATCATGTATTCGAACAGCGACACCAGCATCATCGACTCGCCGTCGACATGCCCGAACGACAGGTCCTGCAGTTCGCTCGTCTCGCCGTCCAGCCGCTTCGCCACATCATCGTCGTCCTCGAGGAAGAGACCGGCGCGGGTGGCGATCGGCTTGTTGTTCGAGATGTCCACGTAGGTCGCCGTCGACAAACGGGCACGGAACGAGCGGGCGGTCATGCGGTTGAAGATCTTGTAGGCGGCGAACTCGCGGTAGACGTACTGCTCGTACGAATCGACGTCGCGGCAGTGGGTGCCGAGCTTCAGCGATTTGTGCCCCTCGAACACGGTGCCGTCGATCGTGCCGGTGAACTCGATGCGCAGCGGCGCGAAGGTGCAGGTGTTCGCGGCCCGGCGCGAATGGCCGCGCGTGCGGATGTTCACCGCGATGCGGTCCTCGCCGCCGTTCAACGCCGGTACGACGATGGTGGCCGGAAAGACCTTGGTGCTCTCGACGTCGCGATCGCGATTGACCGACTTGAAGTCGGCAATCAGAGTGACGGGGATCTGCTCGTCGCTCGAGAAGAGCGCGCGCTGCATCGCGGAGCGGGTCCGCTGCAGGCGCTCCTCGGCCGTACGCCGGCGCAGGTCGTTAGCCTTGTCGCGCGATGCCGGCGCCACCGGGCTCGCGCCCTGTTGCGCGTGCACGGCCGACAGGCCCGCCAGCGTCACGGCGAGAGCGGTGGCCGCGACCAGGCGCACAGCTCCCATGGGCCTCACCATTCGTCGTGTCATGACGTCCTCCGGAACGCTGGCGATTCTAGCAGGAGCGCGTCAGTCGACGTAGACGTTCCGCGCCCGCACGTTGTAACCGCCTCCCGTCACTCGCACGCGGATACTGTGATGCCTGCCGTCACCGCGGTCAACTCCACGGCGGTGCGGAAGTTCGGCCGTTGCGCGGGAGACGTCGCCAGCGGCGGCTGCGCACGCAGCAGCGACCTTGACAGGATCGCTGAACCGGCAGACGCTGAGTCGTCCCATGCCCGCCCAGCACCGCGTCCGCCAGTTCGTGCAGGCCCTGCTTGCCGGGGCGGTGCTGGCGTGCGCGCTCGCCTGCGGCGCGACGCCGCTACGCGCCCAGGAGGGCACGGACGACTACGTCGCCCTGCTGGACCAGTACCAGCGCGGCCAGACGGAGGAGGCGGTGCAGGCGCTGGCGGCGCACGAGACGGGCTGGGTGACCAAGGCCGTGGACGGAGTGGTGCGTGACGCGCGCGGATGGACGCCGCGCCTGGCGCGCGCCGCGGTGCTGCTCCACACCGACGCCGTGGTCGACGGCTGGGTGCCACCCTCGCGGGTCTCGACCCACCTGGATGCCGCACGCCGCATCGCCGACCTCCAGAAGGGCACGGTCGTCGGTCGCGACTTCCGGCGCGACTGGCTGCTGGTGGTCACCTGGTACCTGCACTCGGAGGCCGACCTGGCGTCAGCGCGTGCGTGGGTCGACCTGCTGCTCGCCGACTACCCCACCGACGGCGACGCGCTCGTCACCGCGGGCGCCTACTTCGAAGCGGCGGCCTGGAACGACGGCCGGCCGGAATACCTCGATCGCGCCGTCGCCATCTACCGGCGGACGCCGGCCGGGTCTCCGGCCATCGACCAGGCGCGGGCCAGGCTTGGCAGGACATGGTTGGAACTCCACCGACCGGCTGACGCCCTGCGCACGCTCGAGCCGGTACGTGCGGGCTCGGGAGACGCCGCCTGGCGCTACCTCGCGTGGCTGTTCAGTGCAGCCGCCGACGCCAGCAGCCGGCACTACGCCGCGGCGGCCGGCGCGTACGAACAGGCCGCCGGGCTGCTCCCGTCGTGCCAGACGGCACTGGTCGGACTCGCCGCCGTGCGCCGCGCCGAGGGACGGACGGACGAGGCGGCCGCGCTGGTCGAACGGCTGACCACCATGGACACGCGCCACTGCGACGACCCATGGTGGCACTACCGCTTCGGCCAGACGCCGGAACGCCGCGCGCGGCTGCTGCTGTCCATGCGTGCCCTGGTGACAACGCCGTGAACGCGAGACTCGCCCGCACGCTGTGCGCGCTGCTCTGCTGGCAGGCCGCGTCGTCGCCCGCCGAGGCGCAGCAGGCGCTATTCCACTCAACGGTGAGTGTGGTGCGCCTCGATGTGCTGGCCACGGATGGACGGCGGCCGCTCACCGGGTTGACCGCCGCCGACTTCGAGGTGCGCGACAACGGCGAACTGCAGACCGTGGACGCGCTCTTCGCCGAACACGAACCGCTCGACATCCTCTTCACGTTCGACCGCAGCGCCAGCACGCGGGGCGACACGATCGGCCACCTGCGCGACTCGGCCCGAGCCATCCTGGCGGCCCTCGGCGACGACGACCGCGCCGGGCTGCTCGTCTTCAACCACACCGTGCGGCTCACCGTGCCGCTGGGGCCGGCCGCTGCAGTGGCCGACGCGCTGGACGGCATCGAACCGGACGGAGCCACCGCCCTGTTCGATGTGGCGTCCGTCGCGTTGAACCTCACTGCGGCCAGCACGCGGCGCACGCTGATCCTGCTCTTCACCGACGGCACCGACACCCTCAGCTGGCTGCCAGCAGGAACCGCGCTCGACGAGGCGCGCACGTCCGATGCGGTGGTCTATGCCGTGGCCATGCGCGACCGCACGGCGGCACGCGACGTGGTCGATACCGGCGAGTCGCAGATGCGCCGGCTCTCGGAGTCGACCGGCGGACGCCTGCTGCGCGCCGACGACCCGGCCGAACTGCGTCAGCGCTTTCTCGATGTACTCGGGGAGATGCGCGCGCGCTACGTGCTGACCTATACCCCGCCCGGTACTGCGCCGGGCTGGCATGCGGTGACGGTCCGGGTGAAGAGCCGCAGTGCGCGGGTCTCGGCACGGGACGGCTACGTCGTGCCCGGCGCCGAGGTCGAGCCGTAGCCTGACGCCGAGAGCTTGGTCGTTGGTCGGCGGCGAGACAATAGGGTAGTAAAGATGCGTCACCCGCGTTGACGCGACCCGGCGCGCACGATGGAGTGGAAACAGATGAAGTTCCCCAAGATGATTCCGGCCCTGGCCGACCTGTCCCAGGACGTTGCGGGTCCAGTACCGGTCGAGCTCCTGCGCGACTGGGCCAGTGGCACCACCGACGAAGGGCTGGCCGCGGAACTGCTCCGGCCCTTCGCCATCACCGGAACGGTCGTCGCCACCGACACCTCGGGGCTGAGCCACCTCACCCGCGAACGCGATCTGCTCGACGTGCTGGCCATGGTGTCGCGCCCGAAGGAGATCGTGCACGCGCTGGGCCGCGAGGCCGGCGGGCGGGCGATCGGCACGTGGGTGGCCGACAACACCGAGATGTTCTACGCACCCGACCGGCCGGTGTCCGACGTGGTGGCGGCGATGGCCGACGCGCAGGCGCGTATCAAGGCGGAATCGGAGGTACGCATCGGCATGTGCGCGCACTGGGGCGACTTCTACGAAATCGGCGGAGGTCTCTACGGTCGCGACGCCGAGACCGTGGAATACCTGGCCGAGCGCTTCTCCGCTCCCGGCGAGGTGCTCCTCACCGGAGCAGCCTGCGCACGGTTGTCGGCGGGCGACGGCATCGCCGTGCAGCGCCGGCCCGAGCTGGACGTGGTGCATACTCCCGGTGTCTTCGCGTTGAGCGCCGCGCCCCGTACGACACGTGTGGAAACCGACCTCCGATATCCGCACGGCTTTACCGACGCCGTGTTCAGCGCCCTTCACCAACTGCAGACGACGGACGCGCCACGGGTGCGCGAGGAGATCTACCGGTCGCTGCTGCACGAACGCGTGGTGGTGTTCGTGGCGCGCGAGCGTGGCACGACAGACGGCGCACCGATCACCGCGCTGCTCGACGCGCTGACCGGCGACACGGTGTTCGAGGCGGTCCTGCAGCGGTTCCCCGCGGCGGTGGCCCACACCGCGAGCCTGGGCGGCGGCCTCGCCATTCTCTGCTTCGAGGAGGCCGAACAGGCGCTGCAGGTGTCCTACGCGCTGCGCGATGCGTACCTGGAAATGGGACTGGGCGTGAAGGTGGGGATCGATGCGGGGCCGGTGCTGCTCTTCGCCAATCACCACGGTCCGAGCGGTATCGCTGGCGACGCGGTGAACATCGCGTCGAAGCTCTGCGAGGATCTCGGCGTCGAGAACATGCTGACCGTGACGGCACGGGCCGCCGCCCTGATGCACGACATCACGGGCGGCGCGCCGTTCAGCACGCGTGTCTCACGCGTGGAGGTCAGCGGCATCCGCCTCTGACTGCCCTTCCCGACCCGTCAGTACGGATACAGCTCCGTGCGCAGGTTCACGGTCTGCGCCGGGTCGACGTAGACGTCGAACAGCTGCGGTGCCAACCCTGGCGCGTCGAGTTCGATTTCGTGCGGGCCGACCTCGAGCGTCAGCCGCTGGAACACGCCGTCGAAGTCGTCGACGATGCCCGCGTAGTAGCCGTCCACATACACCGCGGCATTTCTCGGCCGCACCTGTAGGCGGATATCGCCGTAGTAGACGCGCGACCCGTACGACCGCGGTCCGGCGTAGCCGTAGACACGGCCCGCATACGGCGACCCGTAGAGGTAGCCGTTGCCAATGCCGAAGTAGACACTGAAGCTGCCGCCGGGACCGTAGTAGCGCGGATGCCGAACCGAGCCGTAGTAGCGCGGCGCCGGCGCGTAGCGGAAGCTGTCGTAGCGGTCGTTGTCGCGGCGGTCGTAGCGATAGGCATCGCGCCGGTCGTCGCCGCGGCGATTGTCGCGGTAGTCGCGCGGCGGCGGCGCGTCGTAGCGTCCGCCGCGGTCCTGTCCGTTATCGCGGCGCGCGTCACCGCGCACCTCGCCTCGCGGCACGGCCTGGTCGCGGTTCCCGCGATTGGCCTCAGCCCTCGGGGCCTGCGCACTCGGCGCGTCGGCCCGCGGCGCCTCTGCCCGCGGGGCGTCGCGCTGTGCCTCAGCTCGCGGTGCCTGAGCCCTGGGCGCCTCACGCGGCGCCTCCGCCCTCTGCTGCTGGCCGTCGTCGCGACGTCCACTGTCGCGCTGGGCGTCGCCGCGGCTCTCGCGGCCGTTGCGATCGCGCCCGCGGCTGTCGCGCTGTCCTGCATCCGCAGCCACACCGGCCAAGCTCAACGCCAGCACCACGGCACCCACCGGAATCATTCGCTTCGTCATGGTCATGTCCCCCTGGGGGACAGCTCGGCGCCAGCCCCACGCCCTCCGCTTCGCAGCATTCATGCCGATTCATGATCGGCGCATTTGCTCAGTAAACGCGCAATTCACGAACGCAGCCGGTGTCCACTGTCACCTGGCGTGGCCAGGCCGACAGGCGCCTGTCCTAGAATGCCTGAACCACATGGCCACGTTTGCCGTCGGCGACATCCACGGGAACCTCCCAGCGCTGCGCGACCTGCTCGACGCCATCCGCGAGGCCCTCGCGCCTGAGGATACGGTGGTGTTCCTGGGCGACTACATCGACCGGGGCTCGGCGTCGAAACAGTGCATCGACACCATCCTGGAATTTGCCGGTGCGCACCCCGGACCGACGGTCTGCCTCGGCGGCAATCACGAAGACTGGATGATGCGCTCCTACCGCGACCACACCGCGCACTCGTGGCTGCTCGGCATGAAAGGGTTCTCCACCATCGGCAGCTACTCGGCCGACGCGGAGACCGTCCTCCGCGCGGCCGCCTCGAAGGCCGGCTCCGGGCTCTATGCCGACGATGCGCTGCGACTGCCCTACGACATGTTCTTCGAGGCCATGCCGGCCGCGCACCTGCAGTTCTTCGACACGCTCCGCCTGAGCTATGACGACCCGCACGGGATCTACGTGCATGCGGCGTTCGACCCACGTCTGCCGCTCGGTGAGCAGACGCGCGACACGCTACTGTTCGGCAGGAACGAAGGCGGCTTTCCGGAGGAGTACCGGGGCGAACGGGTGGTGGTGTACGGGCACCGCAACGACCCGAGGCTCGACGCCGACGGCTGGCCGTCGCCTCGCATGACCGAACGCACGATCGGGCTCGATACGAGCCATCACGGTGTCCTCAGCGCGGTGCAACTGCCGGACCGGCGGGTGTTCCAGAGCGGGCGGCACTTGGGGTACTAGACGATGGGGTTGGGGGTTGGAGGGTGACGCCCACACCTCCCGCCACCCTCCGCCCTCCGCTATTTCGCGGCTTCAGCCGCTTTTTTCTTGGCCGAGAAGCTGCCCTGGGCCAGACCACCGAAGTCGGCCGCGCCGTTGATGTCGGTGCCGGTCACGGTGCCCGCGTAGGTGATGGTCATCGGCTGTCCCTGGAAGTCGATGGTCATCACCAGCGTCACTTTGTCACCCTCGACCGCCGTGCTGTCGTAGGGGCGCTCACCCTGCGGGCTCTTCGCGAACGCCTTGATGACCTCGCCATCCTTCTTGAACTCGACGGTGTTGGTGTTCTCACCCATCGGCGACACCGTGGTCAGCTCCCACTCGCCAATCACGGTCGGCGCCTGCGCGAACGAGAGCGCGGCCGTGCACAGACACAGGGCAACCGTCAGCAGAACCTTCTTCATCGAACTCACTCCTTGATGCGGATCGTGCCGGCCTCCTCGCCGGGACAACCCAGTTACGTGCGGATGGCCCACCGCAATTTTGCCGCGGACGACCGCGGATTGGATTGACGCTCGTCCGGGCTCGCGCGTTCCACGTCGCCGGCAATCGATGAGTACACGCCGGTTTCGAGGCCGGTCTTGAACGCCTGCTTCACGCGCCGGTCCTCGCCCGAATGAAACGTGAGGATGGCGACCCGGCCACCGGAGGCCACGCAGTCCGGCAGGTTGCGCAGGAAGGTATCGAGCGCGCCGAACTCGTCGTTTACCTCGATGCGCAGCGCCTGGAAGACCCGCCGCATTGACAGGTCGAGCTCCTCGTCGGCGTCGCGCCCCCGTCGCGTCGACAGCGCCTCGCGCACGGCATCGGCGAGCGCAGTGGTGGTGAGGATGGGCGACTCGGCCTGCGTCGCCATCAGGTGATCGGCCAGCGCCGCCGCGTCGGGCTGGTCGGCATGCAGGTCGAGGAGACGCGTCAGCCGCGGCGCCGTCAGCGACGCCAGCAGCGCCGCCGCCGGTTGCCCACGCTGCGGGTTCATCCGCAGGTCGAGCGGTCCTGGGCGCTTGTAGCTGAACCCCCGCGCCGGGTCGTCCAGTTGCATCGACGACAGTCCGAGGTCGGCGAGCAGCACATCGGCGGGCGGCAGCCCGTCCTCCGCGAGCAGGCGCACGAGCCCGGCGAAGTTGCTCCGCCTGACCACCAGGGCGTCCGCGGGAATGCCGCGCGCCCGCAGGCGCGCTTCCGACTTCGGCAGCTCGAGCGGGTCGACGTCGAGCGCCAGCAGGCGTCCGCCCGGCAGCACCGCGTCGAGCAACGCCTTCGCGTGCCCGCCGTAGCCGAGCGTGCAGTCGATGGCGAAGTTGCCGGGCAGCGGCGCGAGCCGCTCGAGGATCTCGCGCACCATGATCGGCCGGTGCATCCCGGCCGGCGTCTTCCCAGCTGCCACCACCTTCGCCACATCGTCGGCGTAGCGGTCGGGGTTCAGCTCCTTGTATTTCTCGTGGAAGGTACGCGGGTGCGTGCCCGTGTAGCGCCTGCGCCGCACATGCGGCTTCGGGGCCTGGTCAGTCATGCCGTCAGCCTCAATGTAACGACGCCGCGGCCTGCGCCGCCTTGGCCTCGGTCGATGCCGTGCGCGCGCGCAGCGGGACGCGCTTCAGCATCAGGTGCAACAGAATCGAGACCACCATGATGACGGCGCTCCAGAAGAAGATCTCCTGCAGGCCGTGCATCAGTGCCAGCTTCACGTCGAGCAGTAGCGTCTGCAGCAACTGGAGTCCGTTCGGCAACCCGCCGAACATCTGCTCGAGTTGCGGCCGCACCTGCATCAGCAGCAGCGGGTTCTCAAAGAAGCGCAGGGCCTGCGGCGGTACGCCGGCCGGCATCGCCTTGGTGAACTCGTTGTGATACTGCGTCAGCATCACCGAGCCGAAGGCCGCCACACCGACGGTGCTGCCGATCGAGCGGAAGAAGATCGTCGATGAGGTCGCGGCGCCCATGGCTTCGCGCGGTGCGACGTTCTGCACCGCCAGCGTGTAGACCGGCTGCAGCAGGCCCATACCGAATCCGGCCACGATCATCGCGACCGCCACATACAACCGCGAGGTGTCGGCGTCCATGCGCGCGAACAGGATCATCCCGCCGGCAATCAGCACCGAGCCAAGGATGCCCTGCACCTTGTATTCCCCGGTCCGCGAGATCGCCTGGCCACCGATGATGCTGCTGACCACCACGCCCATCAGCAGCGGCGTGAGCAGGTTGCCCGACTGCGTGGCTGACACGCCGAGCACACCCTGCATGAAGAGCGGCAGGTAGATGATGGTGCCGAACATCCCCATGCCGAGGACAAAGGCGGCAGCCGAGCAGACGCCGATGACCGGATCGCGGAACAGGACCAGCGGAATGATCGGTTCGGCCGCCTTCGACTCCGAGTACAGCAGCAACCCCAGCATCACGACCGACGTGACCAGCAGCGACACGACGCGTGTCGACCCCCAACCGTACGCTGTGGCCCAGGTGAGCGCCAGCAGCAGCGGCACGACGGTGCCGATCAGCGTGGCAAAGCCGGCCCAGTCGAGCTGACGGCTCGAGCCGCGCGGCTTCATGTTCGGGAACTCGAAGTGAATAGCAGCGATGGCGAGTGCACCAAACGGCAGGTTCACGTAGAAGCACGCGCGCCACGACCAGTTGTCGGTGAGCCAGCCGCCGAGCGTCGGCCCGAAGATCGAGGCCACACCCCAGAGGGCGGCGAAGAACCCCTGATACTTGCCGCGTTCGATCGGCGAGAAGATGTCGCCGACGATGGTGAAGAGGATGCCGGTGACCATGCCGCCGCCGATGCCCTGCAGGCCGCGGAACACGATCAGCTGGCCCATCCCGTCGATCGGCATGAAGGTGAGGTTGCCGGCTGCACCGCACAGCGCCGACGCAATGACGAACAGTGTGGCGCCGAGCATGAAGAACGGCTTGCGTCCATACCGGTCCGAGAGGCTCGCGAAGATCGGGACCGACACCGTGGACGACAGCAGGTAGATCGTCGCCACCCACGGGTAGCGATCGAACCCCTGCAGCGACGCGATGATGCGCGGCTCGGCCGTGCCCACGATGGTCTGATCGATGGCTGCCAGCAACGCGGCCAGCAGCAGGCCGGTCATCGTGCCGATGAGCTGCGGCTTCGTGAGGCGAACCAACCCCGAGGTGACATACACCGGCTCTGACGCCGTTGCCATTACGCTTCCCTTCTGCTTGCGCCCACAATGCGACGGCACGAGTGCGGGCGTGCTGCCCGTCGCTCGTGCCGTGGCCCTGCTTCGCGTGCCCGCGCGCTGCGGGTCGCGGCTACTTCGTGTGCGAGTGGGTGATGAGGCCGAGCACGCCGGCCGTGTCCCGCTCGAAGTCGATCTCGATGAGCACCACCGGCTCCTTGCCAACCACCCAGCCATCGTGCCCCGGCGCAATCTCGACCACCTGCGGCGCCTTGAACTCGACGATGCAGCCGTCGGCGTACTCGATGTGGATTTCGCCGTGTGCCAGGAAGCCGACATGCGCGTGCATGCAGAGGTCGGTGCCCGTGACCGGCTTCATGTCTTTGGCCCAGTGGAAGCCGGGCGGATAGATCATGCGCTTGACGCGGGCCTTACCGGCGCGTCCCACCTCGAGTTGGACGTGGCCGATGTTCCGGCGTTCCGCGCCCTTGAGCGGCGCGAACAGCGGCGAGGTGCGCGCGGCCGATGCCGGACGTGGACGGCTTTTCGGCCGGGTGCGCGCGGGGGTAACCGCCTTCTTCGCTGACGTCTTCGCGGCCGGGCGCTTCTTCACCGATCGCTTCGTGGCCGGGCGCTTCGTGGCCGGCCTGGACGGAGCCGTCCGCCGTGCGGCGGGCCGTCGTGCGGCTTTCTTCGCTGCGGGTCGTTTCGCCATGGGTAATCCTCGGGTGGCGCCGATTCCGGTGCGGCGCGTGGCGATTATACGTGGGTCTGGCAGGGCTGGTCGGGCGAGAAGGGCGAGCCGGGACGGCGCAGCCACCTCGAGTTCCACGTTCAGCAGGAACCGCCCGTCGCGTGCGCGGCAGACCTCGCCCATACCCTCGAGCACCTAGCGCACGTCATTGACCGCCACTCGCGTCGTGCGCTTCGTGCCTTCGTGAAGTCTCGGGTCCGACAGAGTCTTCCGTCCCGACCTGCCCTTCCCGCCCAACCCGCCCTTGGACTAGAACCGCAGCAACCGGTTCACCTTGATCACGAACGCGCGGTTGCGCAGCGCGTCCACGCCCACGCGGTCCACCGTGTCGTAGTCGTCGGTGTAGACGACGAAGATCTCGCTGCCCGGCCGGTATTCCCAGCGGACGCGCAGATTGCTGCCGACCGACGCGGTGGTGGAGTTGTACTGGACGATGCCGCTGACGTAGATGCGCGGCGTCAGCGTGTAGGTCGCGCGGTTACGCACCACCTTCGCCGTGAACGACCCCTCGCGCAGATCGACCCAGTCGACCTGCAGGCTCGGCTCGAGCGACATCTGTGGCGTCACCTGCACGCGCGCGGCACTCACACCAATCGTCGTCTTGTCGCCAGAGTAGAACGTCCCCTTCTCGAACAGCACGGTACCCGAGAACTTGCGCTGCTGCCCACCCTGATACTCGACGTGCGTCGTGTGGTAGTCGTAGCCGCCAACCGGGATGCGGATGCCGGTGGCAATCGCGAACGGCGCCACGAGCCGCTCGAACTGCGGCGTGAACGACACGACCGCGAGGTCGCTGTTGGTGAACTCGGTCTGCATCTGCAGCACGCCCTGCCGCGTGTCGAGCCGGTTTGCGGTGTTCGTCGTGTAGTTCAGGCTGCTCTGGAAGGTGAGGCGACGCACGTGTGGCACGTGCTTCGGCCGCGGGCTGTAGCGCAGGACCCCGTAGTTGCGGCGCATGTCGAGACGCCGCACGAAGCCGACTTCCGGATTGAAGTTCTTCTCCACCTCGAGCCGCTCGGCCTGGATCCCGAACTTGTCGCCGTTGTAATCGACGAAGCCGCGATAGCTTCGATCGTCGCCGTCGCGGCCATCGGTTCGCGTGCGCGCAAGGAAGCCGTCCATGCGCAGGTTCTGGAAGAACCCGAACGAGGCGTCGACGCCGTAACCATCGTTACTGCCGGTCTTGCCCACCAGCGACGTGCGGTGGGTGACCATGCCGCCGATGCTGCTCCGGCGCAAGATGTCGCGCTTGACGCGCAGCACCGAGAAGTTCGCCGCCTCCACGTTGACCACCTCGTCACTCGCCGTCTGCACGTTCAGTGCCCCGATCGAGAACTTGCCGGCCTTGCCCGTCAGGCGGCCCCCGGCCTGAATCGGAATCGAGCGACCACCATCGAGGCCGATGCGGCGGCTGAAGAACAGGTACGGCGTATCACCGGTGCCCGCGTTCAGCCCGGCGCTCTGGCGGCCGGCAAAGGCAAACGTGCCCTGCCCCTCGAGGAAGAAGTCGCGCTTCTCGGGGAAGAACAGGTTGAAGCGTGTGAGGTTCACCTGCTGCTCGTCCACTTCGACCTGCGCGAAGTCGGTGCGCACGGTGAAGTCGGCGGTCAGGTTCGGCGTGATGCCGTACTTCACGTCACCGCCGATGCGCGCCGCAAGGTCGTTGGTCAGCACCGGCTTTGTGGCGTTGTCGGTCGTCAGGCTGGAGATCGCATAGGGCTTCAGCTCGATGCTCGGCCCGGTCGGCGGCACCTGCAGGCCGACCAGCGTCGCGGCCGACGACACCTTAAGGATGCCGCGGAACGTGGTGAGCGCACGCGGGATCTGGACGAGATGCGTCCACTCGTTCTTCCAGCGCACCACACGGCGCAGGTTGATGCCCCACGTCTGGTCGCGGCCCGGTCCGTAGCGCAGCGACTTGAACGGAATGGCCATCTCGATGGTCCAGCCGCCGTCGAACCGGCCGGTCTTCACGTCCCAGATAGTGTTCCAGTCGACGTTCGGTGGGTTCTCGTCGGTAATCTGCTGATCGGAAAAGCCGCCGATCGGGTTCGCGTAGAACAGAAACGCGTTGCGCCGATCGTGATAGGTGTCGAGCAGCACCGCGAAGGTGTCGTTCTGGCGCAACTGGCTCGTGTCGCGCCGCATCTCGTTGGCCACCATCCGCTCGGGATGGGTGTCCCAGTTCCGCGCCGACACGTAGATGTTCTGGTCGTCGAAGAACACCCAGGCCTCGGTGCGTTCCGTCGCTGCCTGCCCTTCGTTCGGCTCCTGCTGCAGGAAGCCGCCAATCGCCTCGGTCGACTCGTACATCGCTTCGTCAAGCTTGCCGTCGATGCGGATGGGGCTCGTCACGCGCACGGCACGCACGCTCACGTGCCCAGTCGAAGGAAGCCATCCCCACCAACACGCTTGCCGAACGGCTCACGCGTCTGGTGCGTGCCGGCATCGTCGAAAGCCATCGCTACAGCGAGCACCCGCCGCGCGTCGAGTACGTGCTCACGCCGAAGGGCGAAGACCTGCGGCCGATGATGCGCGCCATGGTCGACTGGGGCGT
>CALQBJ020000056.1 GCA_943328785.2 Bifidobacterium breve | reverse complement strand
GTGATGCTGCTGGCGGCGGTCAACGCGACGGTCGTGGCCGTCGCGCTCATGGGCGTCCGCCGGGACGGTCCGCTGGTTCGCATGCTGGTGGTGCTCACCCTTGTCGTCATCATCGGCCTGCTCGTCTGGCCGGCGTGGGACACCACCACCCGCGTCAGGGTGTTCTGAGATGTCGCTGAAGAACGTGCACATCATCTTCATCGCCGCAGCCACGCTGCTGGCGCTGTTCTGCGCCGTGCAGGCGTGGGGCAACTACCGCGAGCAGGGGTCGATGCTGTCCGTGCTGGCGGCCACCGGGTCGCTGGCCGTGGCGGTTGTCCTGCTGCGCTACGAAGCGCTGTTCCTGAAGCGCTGCCGGGCGGAGGGGATCCGATGACGCGCCGCATTGCGCTGCTGTCGGCAGCGGCGCTCCTGCTGCCGAGGCTCGCCAGTGCCTGCCCGGTGTGCTTCGGCGCCAGCGATGGTCCCATGCTCGAGGGGAGCAACATGGGCATTCTTGCCCTGCTCGTCGTGACGCTCGCGATGCTGGCGGCGTTCGCGGCGTTCTTCTACACGCTGGTCCGTCGCGAAGCCCGCAGTGTCGCGGCGGCGCCGATGGCGGCGCTCAGGCCGCTGCAGGATGGGAGCGGTCGATGACGTTTCCAGGGCTTCCCGTGCAGGCGTCCGCGCATGCGCCGGACATCGACTTCGTCCTCGGCCTCGAACACTGGAGCATACTCGCGCTGTTCGTGTTCTTCTTCGGCTACTTCTGCTACGTGCTGTTCCGGTTCAGGCGCGGCGCGAACCCGACCGCCAGCTACGCCGGCATGAAGAGCCGCTGGTCGCTCTGGGTGGTTGCCGCCATGGCCGTGGCCGAACTGCTGCTGCTCGTGGTGTTCGAGTTGCCGGCGTGGAGCGAGCGGATCAATGCGCTGCCGTCACCGGACGAGGCGACGGTGGTGCGGGTCGTGGCGGAGCAGTTCGCCTGGAACATTCACTACCCCGGACCCGACCGCACCTTTGGACGCACCGAGATCGGGCTCATCTCGTCGGGCAATCCGCTCGGCCTGGATCGCACCGACCCCGCAGCGAAGGACGACATCACCGCCATCAACCAGCTCACTGTGCCGGTGAATCGCCCGGTGCTGGTGCGCCTGACCAGCAAGGACGTGATCCACAGTTTCACGCTCTACGAGATGCGCGTGAAGCAGGACGCCATCCCTGGGACCGACTCGCCCGTCTGGTTCATCCCGACGGTGACCACCGACGAGATGCGCGCGAAGACCGGAAAGCCCGACTTCGAGTTCGAGATCGCCTGTTCGCAGTTGTGCGGCCTCGGCCACTACCGCATGCGCGGCTTCCTGAACGTGAAGACCGAGGCGGAGTACCAGGCGTACCTGACTGAGGAGGCCAGGGCGCTCACGCCCTGAGCTAGAGGGCTGTGACCGCCTCGAGCACGTCCTCGGCGTGTCCGTCCGGCTTCACCTTGTCCCACCGCTTCGCGACCGTCCCGTCGGGGCCAATCAGGTAGGTGGTCCGTGCCACGCCCATGTACTTTTTCCCGTACATGGAGCGCTCCTGCCACGCGCCGTACTTCTCGGCGACGTCGTGGTCGGCGTCGGCCAGCAGCGGGAAGTTGAGGTCGAACTTCGCGGCGAACTTCGCCTTGCTCTTCTCGTCGAGAATGCTGACGCCGAAGATCGCGGCCTTGCCAGGCTTGAACTTCGGCAGGTTGTCGCGGAAGGCGCAGGCCTCGACGGTGCAGCCTGGCGTGTCGTCCTTTGGGTAGAAGAAGAGGACGACCGGTCGCCCTTCGTAGTCGCTTAGCTTGTGGGTCTGGCCGTCCTGGTCCTTCAGCGAGAACGCGGGCGCCTTCTTTCCGGCTTCAATCAACGGCATTGGTTGCTCCTTGCGGTTTCCTTGAGTATCGACGCGACAGGCGTTCAAGTACGCTTCCATTCTAGTGGTGACCATACGCACGCTTGATGCACACGTCTGTGGCGCGTCGCTCCGCCTCATCGTCGAGGGTTGCCCCTCGCTTCGCGGCCGGACGATGGGGGAGAAGCGGACGTCGGCGGGGAGGCTGGCTGACGCGATGCGCCGGACCGTCCTGCTGGAACCGCGCGGGCATGCCGATCTGCTCGGCGCGGTGCTGACCGAGCCGACGCAGCCCGGGTCCGACGCTGGCGTCCTGTTCATGGATGCGGATGGCTTCGTCGCGATGAGTGGACACGGCGTGATGGCGGTGGCGACGCTCGCACTCGCGCGGACGCTCATCGTGCCGCGCGACCCATCGCGTCTCGTGCTCGACACGCCCGCCGGCACGGTGCGGGTGAGCGCAGTCAGGCGCGAGGATGGAGGCGTGGGCGAGGTGACGGTCACCAACGTGCCGTCATTCGTGCTGCAGCCTGGCGTCGATGTTCCGCTGCCGGGGCGCCGTCTGCGGGCGGACGTGGCGTTTGGCGGCGAGTTCTACGCGATTGTCGACGCCGAGTCGGCCGGCGTCACGGTGGAGGCGACGCGCACCGGCGACCTGCGGCGCATGGGCATCGCCATCGCCGCCGCCGTTGATGCGGCGCTGGCGGTGGCGCATCCCGCCGCGCCTGAACTGCACGTGCTTGGCGGCACCGTCTTCACCGCGCCGCCGCAGGAGGATGGCGCCGATCTGCGCTGTGCGACCGTTCGGGTCAGCGGCGCCGTCGACCGGTCAGCCGGCGGCACCGGCACGTCCGCGATCATGGCCGTGCTCGCGGCGATGGGCTTGTTGTCCGAGGGCGGTGGCTTCGAAGTGGAGGGGTTGGCCGGTCAGCGCCTGCGCGGCCGCCTTCGCAGCCATACACGGGTCGGTGCCGTCGATGCGATCGTGCCGGAGATTTCCGGCACGGCCTACATCACGGGCGAGCACCTGTTCCTGGTGGATGGCGCCGACCCGCTCGCGGGCGGCGTCCGAATCAGCTGACGAGGAAGTCGTTGCTGAGGCGGGTGAGCAGGTCGGGCAGCGACTCACCGTTCAACGCGAACAACTGGCGGTCGGCATCCCATGTCAGCTTGAAGCTGCGCGACATCGCCGACACCCAGATCTGTCGCACCGGCGCCTGCGGCGAGACCACGAACTTCGACTCGCGCGGTTCCTCGAACACGACGTGCAGCACGCCGTTCTGGAATTCCACTTCGAACTCATTATCGTCAGCCAGCGGCAGCAGTGCCTTACGCGCGCCTTCGAGCGCTTCGTCGCTCTTTACGCGAAATTCCTGATCGGTCAGCGTGCTCATTTTGTAGTGTCCGTGAACCTTTCCGGCTGAGGCCTCGTCTGAAATTAGTGAAAGGAGGCACCAGATGTACGAATGGTCGTTCTCGTCGTCCGCTGAGCTCGTGATCGGCGCCGCGCTTGCGCTCGTCGTCGTCGCTCTCGTCTTCGTCTAACCTACTTGCCTGACGGCGCCGCCGCAGATGCGACATAGCTGCGGCGTGCGCGTGCCGTCATTCCCACCTGCTTCATCTTCACCGTCAGTTTGTGCACCTTGCCGTCCAGTTGCTGGGCTTCGAACCCGAGCACGTACTGGCTGTGCAGTTCCTGCGCAACACGGGTGAAGGTGGGGCCCAAATCACTGGTCTGTTTCAGTTCGAAGTAGCCGCCGCCGGTTTCATCCGCGAGACGGCGCAGCGCTGAGTCGGGCTTGCTCCGTACCGTGCGCTGCCCGTCGAAGTACTCGCTCTGTAAGCCGATGGCGTAGATCATCACTTCTTCGGCGCGAGCCCTGTCCATGACGGTGCCTCGCCCGACGCGGCTCGAGGTGTCGTCGCCGTCGGTAAACACGAGGACGACCTTGCGGCCGTCCACGCCCTGCAGTTGGTTCAGCCCCTCCGCGATCCCGTCGAACAGCCGCGTGCCGTTGCCGAAGTCGAGGTCGCGCACTTCCGTGACCAGTTGGTCGCGGTCGTTCGAGAACTGGGCCGACAGCTCGATCTTGTCGTTGAAGGCGCCGACCGCCGCTTTGTCTTCGGGCAGCAAACGCACGATGAACTGCTCAGCGGCGGCCTTCAGTAACTGGATGGAGCCGGTCATGCTGCCGCTGGTATCGAGCATCACGACGACCGTGATCGGCTGGTTCTCGCTCTGGAAGACCGTCAGCTTCTGGGGCTTGTCGTTGTCCAGGATCTGGAAGTCGTCCTGCGTGAGATCGGGAACCAGGCGGTTCTGCGCGTCCAGCACGGTGGCGAACAGCGACACCACCTGGGTCGACGAGCGGAAGGTGGGTTGCTGCGCCGCCGCCGGGACGCCGGCCGCCAGGGCGAGCGCCACGAGCGCACCAGGAACGAGCCGGGACCGGACGAAGGAGTCGACTCCACGCATACCAGAAGCTTACCGCAAGGCTCCGCGCGCGGCGCCAGCACGCCAGAGGTCGCCCCATCGCTCAGGGATTCGGTTCGCCTGTAGAATCGACACGTGGCCACCAAGGCGCCTACCGTCGTCGAACTCGTCTGGAACGGCCGCCTTGAATTCTCGGCGACGCTGCCGCAGACGTCGCTCGTGGTCGACAGCAGCGGCACCACCGGACCATCGCCCGTGCAACTGCTGGGTACCGCCCTCGCCGGCTGCATGTCGATCGACCTCGCACACATCCTGAATCGCGGCCGGCATCCGTTCACGGCGCTTCGCTCGCGGCTCGTGGCGGAACGTTCGCCCGAGGAGCCGCATCGGTACGTGGCCATCGCCCTGCACTTCGACATCGAAGGCCAGGTGCCCCGCGACGCCATCGAGCGCGCCATCCAGTTGTCGCGCGACAAGTACTGCTCCGTGTGGCACTCCATGCGGCAGGACATCGACCTACAGGTGACGTTTGACATCACCCCCTGAAGGGGCCGCGTCTCGCAGCACCCGGCGCACCTACATCGACTGGGCCCGCGGCATCGCCGTCCTCATCATGATCGAGGCCCACGTGCTCGATGCGTGGACGCTGCACTCGGAGCGGGGCTCGGTGGCGTTCGGCTATCTGAACATCCTCGGCGGCGCGGCCGCACCGCTGTTTCTCTGGCTGGCCGGCCTGGCGCTGGTGCTGGCGGCGGAGCAGCGCGAGACGCGCACTGGCGACCGGCGCGGCGCCGGCCTGGCGCTCATGCGGCGGGGTCTCGAGATCTTCGTGCTGGCGTTCATCTTCCGCGCCCAGTCCTTCATCGTCAGCCCGGGCAACCCGCTCGTGTCGCTGCTGCGGGTCGACATCCTGAACATCATGGGGCCGTCGATGCTGGTGGCTGCGCTGCTGTGGTGGCTTGCGGGCGGCCCCCGCCGTGCAGTGGCCGTCTG
Source organism: Bifidobacterium breve (assembly GCA_943328785.2). Classification (GTDB taxonomy): domain Bacteria; phylum Acidobacteriota; class Vicinamibacteria; order Vicinamibacterales; family CAVVIG01; genus CAVVIG01. The sequence goes on along the minus strand of CALQBJ020000056.1, from coordinate 13,165 downwards.
CGGCGCCGTCGCCACCGCCGTGGCACTCGCCGCGCCGCTGGTGCGGACCGCGCCTTGGCTGACGCTGCTGCCGCCAGCCGTCGCGTGGTACATCTCGCCGAGCGGCAATCACTCCACCTTTACCCTGTTCCCCTGGGCGGGCTTCGTGTTCGCTGGCGCCGCCTACGGCGTCCTGCTGGCCCGCACCGGCTCAGGCGAGGACGGGCGGACGCTCGGCCGGTTGGCCGCGATCGGAGGGCTGATCGCCGCCGGCAGTTACTACGCCTCGATCCTGCCCACCATCTACGCCGCGTCGTCGTTCTGGACCACGTCGCCCACCTATTTCGGGCTGCGCGTCGACCTGCTGATGCTGCTCCTGGCGGCGCTGTTCCTGGCGCGGCCGCTGGCGGCGCTGGCGCCGCGGGCGTTCAGTGTGCTGGCCCGCTTCGGCCGCCACTCCCTGTTTGTCTACTGGGTGCACGTCGAACTCGTGTACGGTTACGCGACCGCGTGGATTCACCATCGGCTCCCCCTGTGGCTGAACGCGATCGTCTATGTCGCGTTCGTCGCGTGCATGCTCTGGACGATCAGCCTGCAGGACCGGGTGCGGGCCTGGTGGCGCGAGCGGCGGACGGCGCCGCCTGCCCAGGACACCGCGGGCGCCTGACCCGAAAACCGTTGAGATACCTGTTCGGCGGTCTGTAAGATCCACGCCCGTGGCCGCCACGCGCTGGACCTCGTGACGCGACGGGACGCCTATGACCAACGTCGCCGCGATTCGGATACAGCGGTTCGGGGTGCAGTTCTACCAGGCAGCGCTGACGGCGAACGACATCGACACGCTGGTCCGCTTCGAGGTGCTGAACTACGGGGAATCGGGCAAGGGCGTGCGCCGACTGGACCAGGAACACGCGGAACGGTCCGACTACCGCGCGGTCGGCCGGGTCATCGCGCCATGGGGACGCCGCATCGGCGACCTGAGGTTCGAGAGCAATGGCGAATGGAAGCGCAGCGGCACCACGGTGGAGTCGCTGACGAAGGAACTCAACCTGGCACTGCAACATCCGGAGGGCGCCGCTGGCTAGCACGGGCACTATTCTCATCACCGGCGGAGCCGGATTCATCGGCTCGAACTTCGTACGGCACGTGCTCGCGCACACGCAGGACGCCGTCGTCGTCGTCGACAAACTCACCTACGCCGGCAGCCTGCTGAGTCTGGCCGGCGTCGACGAGGCGCGGGTCTCGTTCATCAAGGCCGACATCGGCGATCGCGACGCCATGCAGGCGGCGTTCACGCAGCACCAGCCCGCCGCTGTGGTGAATTTCGCCGCCGAGACGCATGTCGATCGCTCCATCGACGGTCCGGCGCCGTTTATCGACACCAACATCGTCGGCACCTTCGTGCTCCTCGAGACGGCGCTCGCCATGAACCGCGCGCGGCCCGAGCCCGAACGCGCCGCGTTCCGGTTCCTCCACGTCTCGACCGACGAGGTCTACGGTTCGCTCGGCGACGATGGCCTGTTCCGGGAGGACACGCCGTACGCGCCGAATTCGCCGTACGCCGCCAGCAAGGCGTCGGCCGATCACCTGGTGCGCGCCTACTTCCACACCTACGGTCTGCCCACGATCATCACGAACTGCTCGAACAACTACGGGCCGTACCAGTTTCCGGAGAAGCTGATTCCGCTGATGATCCTGAACGCCCTCGACGGACGCGCGCTGCCGATCTACGGCGACGGCGGCAACGTGCGCGACTGGCTCCACGTCGACGACCACTGCGCCGGCGTGCTCACCGCACTGCAGCGTGGCCTGCCTGGCGAGAAGTACAACATCGGCGGCAACAGCGAACGGACGAACCTGCAGGTCATCGACGTGCTGTGCGAGGCGCTGGAGTCGCTGGTGCCGGCGGCGACGAATCCGGCCGTGAAGGACCGGGGCAGCTACGCCGCCCTGCGAACCTTCGTGCCCGATCGCCCGGGGCACGACCGTCGCTATGCCATCGATGCGTCGAAGATCGCGCGTGAGCTGGGCTGGCATCCCGGTCACAACTTCGAGTCGGGCCTGCGGGCTACGGTAGAGTGGTATGTGCAGCACCGCGAGTGGTGTGCGGCCGTCCAGTCTGGCCGCTACCAGCGCGAACGCCTGGGACTCAGCTAAATGAAGGGCATCATCCTCGCCGGCGGGTCCGGCACACGGCTGCATCCGCTGACGCTCGCCGTCAGCAAGCAACTGCTGCCGATCTACAACAAGCCGATGGTGTACTACCCGCTGTCCACGTTGATGCTGTCGGGCATCCGGGACGTGCTGGTCATCACCACGCCGCACGATCAGGGCGCGTTCCAGCGTCTGCTCGGCGACGGTTCGTCGATCGGCATGCGGCTCGAATACGCAGCGCAGCCCCGCCCGGAAGGGCTCGCGCAGGCGTTCATCATCGGCCGCGATTTCGTCGGCTCCGACCGGGTGGCGCTGGCGCTGGGCGACAACATCTTCTACGGCGCGCACTTCACCGACTACATCCGTGCCGCGGCGGCGCGTGAGCAGGGTGCGGTGGTGTTCGGCTACTGGGTGCGCGACCCCGAACGCTACGGCGTCGTCGAGTTCGACGCCGACGGCCGCGCGGTGAGTCTCGAGGAGAAGCCGTCGAAGCCGAAGTCGAACTATGCCGTCGTCGGCCTCTACTTCTACGACAACACCGTGCTCGACATCGCCGCGTCGCTCGAGCCGTCGCCACGGGGCGAACTCGAGATCACCGACGTGAACCGCCGCTACCTGGCGAGCGGACGTCTGCACGTCGAGAAGTTGCCGCGCGGCATCGCCTGGCTCGATACCGGCACGCACGAAGCGCTGGTCCAGGCGTCGAACTACGTCCAAGCGCTCGAGGAGCGGCAGGGGTTGATGGTGGCCAATCTCGAGGAAATCGCCTACCGCATGGGCTACATCGATGCCGACCAACTGATGCGCCTCGCCAGCGGCATGGGGTCGAGCTCCTACGGCCAGTACCTGAAGACGATTCTCGAGCAGGGAGCCTGAGTGCGCGTCATTCCCGCAGAGATCCCCGAAGTCCTGCTGATCGAACCGGACGTCTTCACCGACACCCGCGGCTTCTTCCTCGAGACGTTCCATGCCGAGCGCTACGCGGCGCACGGCGTGCCCGGTCCGTTCGTGCAGGACAACCACTCGCGGTCGGTGGAGGGGACGGTGCGCGGCCTGCACCTGCAGTTGACGCACCCTCAGGCCAAGCTGATTCGCGTGGTCGTTGGCGAGATCTTCGACGTGGCGGTGGACGTGCGCGTCGGGTCGCCAACGTTCGGCAACTGGGTTGGGGTCAGGCTCAGCGCCGAGTCGTTCCGCCAGTACTACATCCCGCCGGGTTTCGCGCATGGATTCAGCGTGCTCAGCCCAATCGCGGAAATCGAATACAAGTGCACCGGCATCTACGATCCCACCGGACAACTCGGCCTGCTCTGGAACGATCCGGCGCTGGCGATCCCGTGGGGTGTCGAGACGCCGGTGCTCTCGGACCGCGACCGCGCCAACCCCACCATGCAAGAGGCGCTCGATCAACTGCCGCGCTACGACGCGACGAAACCGTAATCCTGCGCACAATCTCGTGCGTCACGGCAGGGTCAGAACTGTGCAGTGCCCTGCAGAAGCGATGCGCACGGACCGGGTACAGCGCTTGCGACAAGGCGTGATGTCATCGGTCTGATTACGGCGCGTTGCCGTGAATTGCTGGGGGAGCCAGATCGGTGGGACGAAGGGGCATCGCAATGACGCGATGCCCATTTGTCTGTACACTGGTCGCTCCGTCCCCCTAAACCGATGCGCATCGATCTCAACGCCGACGCCGGCGAATCCTACGGCTCCTACTCGTACGGCGATGACGCCGCGGTGATGCGGAGCGTCAGCTCCGTCAACGTCGCTGCCGGCTTCCACGCCGGCGACCCTTCCGTGATGCGCCAGACGATTCGTCTCGCCAGAGAACTTGGCGTGGCCGTCGGTGCCCACCCCGCCTTTCCCGATCGCCAGGGGTTCGGCCGTCGTGAGATGACGCTCGCCGCCGCCGAGGCGGAAGACCTGGTGCTGTATCAGGTGGCGGCGGTGGCCGGTGTGGCGCAGGCGGAAGGGACGTCGCTCACCCACGTGAAACCCCACGGTGCGCTCTACCACGCCAGCGCGCACGACCGCGGGCTCGCCGAGGCGATCGCCTCCGCCGTGTTCGCATTCGATCCGGCCCTGGTGCTGTACGCGCCGCCGCGGTCAGCCCTCGCCGCCGCCGGACGGGCCATCGGACTGCGCGTCGCCATCGAGGCATTTGCCGACCGCGCCTATCAGGCTGACGGCACCCTGGTGCCGCGTGGCGAGACCGGAGCGGTCATCGTCTCGGTCGAGGAGGTGGTGACCCGCGCCATGCAGATGGCGATCGAGCGGACGGTCGTCGCGGTCGATGGTTCCACCATCCAGATCGACGCCGACACGCTCTGCATCCACGGCGACACGCCAGGCGCCGCGTCGATGGCTGCCTGGATTCGCGCCGGGCTCAACTCCGCGGACGTCGAGGTTCGCGCGCCCCGCTCCTGAGGCTCTATCGCAGCTGCGTGCGTCGTGTCTCTTCACGAAGGCCACGAAGGCCACGAAGGCCACGAAGGTGCACGAAGTGACCAGACTGTTCTTCGTGTCTTCGTGCGGTTGCACCGCCTGGTGCTCAGGTGCGGAGCGCGCTGCCGAAGCGCTCCACGGCCTCGAGCGTCCGCCGCATCGACTCGCGGGCGATGCGGTCGATGATCGGTGAAGCGACCGGACGCACGACCGCCGGTATGGCACGACTGAGCGACACGGACAGGACGTCCACCTCCACCGCTTCCCCGCGCTGCCGGTAGCGCCAGTACGAATTCAGCCTCCAGAGAAATCCCCGGTCGGAACCGCCCGTCTCCCGAATGGAGGTCGCCACGCTGCGGCTCGTGGCGAAACCTGGGGCCCTCCAGGCGAACCTGACGTCGTGCTCGGTGTCGTAGGTGACCGTGACCACCGCGCTCCGCGTCAGCTTCATGTAGACGCGCAGCGCTGCGGGCGTGTTGGCCAGCACCCGCGCCTCGAGGATGTCCTCGGCAGGTGGAGGCAGACCGGGATGCTGCAACGCGTGCACCAGTTGCCCGACGGTGATGCCGTGAATGAGGACCGAGCCTCGCCATTCGTGAATCGTTCCGTCAGGCACCGAGTACGTGCGCCCCTCCGGCTCGCCGACCGGCGGCTCGTCGTCGTGGTCACGGAGCGTCATCTCGAGCGCGGTCACATGACGGTTCCATGCGGCGACGGTCTCCGGGCGCAGGTCGGCGGCCGAGGCGGCGAGCGGCATCAGCAGTAACAGGGCGGCGAAGCTGGCGGTGGCGGGCGGACCGAAGACCCACCGATCCGCGACCAGGAAGTTCGCCACGCTCGTCAGGCCGACGGCGCACGCATTGGCGAGGAGCGGCGGTACGTCGAGCAGTTCCACCAGCACGGTCGTGACCACGAGATTGCCGGCGAGTGACGTCAGGCCCGTGCCGATGTGAAAACGGCCAAGCCGAGAGGCGAGCCGGTCAGCCGACGGCAGCCGGTCGTGCCACGTCCAGCGTTCGTGCCAGGCGAAGTTGTGCAGCACTGCCGCCTCCACCGCCACGAGTGTGGCCACTGCATACGGCCAGTGCCACACTGTCGTCAGCAGGAAGAGGGTGCCCAGTTGCAGCATGAACCCGAGCGCGCCCACCACGAGGAACGCCGACACCCGCGGCGTCACGCCGCCCTCTGCGTGTCGCGCACTGCCGGCACCGGCTCAGCCACGTAGAGCACCCGCGTGTTGCGAACCGACGAGACGACGAAGGCGAGCAGCAGCCCCACGATGCCGGCCACGCCAGCGAGGTCGAACAGGCGGATCGGCGCATACCCGAACGGTTCGACCCAGGCCGACTGCGCTGCACGCAGGGCGCCTGCGATGAGCAGCAGCCGGAGTTCGGTGGGGCCGACGCCGACGAACGACATCCGGAAGACGCCGACCGCGTGCGTCGCCAGGAACGACTCGGACGAGACGAGCAGGTAGGCGGCGAGCACGGCCGCCGCCACGAGCGGATGCATCAGCCCGGAACAGCCAAGGCCCGCGAGCAGCATCGTCGTGCCCGCCAGGTCGATGACGTGGTCGACGTAGAAGCCGTAGCGCGGCCGCTGCTGGTCGCGGACGCGGGCGACGGTGCCGTCGAGGCTGTCGCCGAACCAGTTCAGCACCAGCGCCACGCCCACGCCGGCAGCCGCCCACGGTGTCAGCCGGAACGCCGCGAACGACAGGCCGGCCAGGGCCATCGAGGCCAGGCCGAGCGTCGAGAGGTGGTCGGAGTTGATCGCGCGCGGCAGACGCTGCGCGATCCAGATGAGCAACTGTGTCTCGAGTCGTGCCGATACGCTCGAGTTGTCGCGGGTATGAGCAGCGGTCGCAACGGTTCCCATGGTGAAGTGCCTCCACCAGGGAATGCGCAGTCGCGAGCCGGATCGGCTCAGGGAGATGGCAGATGGCCGATCAGGCCGGGTGGTCCTTCAGCGCCCGCCGCAGGATCTTGCCGACCAGGGTCTTGGGCAGATCGCGCCGGAACTCGACCTTGCCAGGCACCTTGTAGGGGGCGAGCCGCTCGCGGCAGAACGCGCGCAACTCGGCCTCGGTCGCCTGCTGTCCCTGACGAAGCACCACCCACGCACGGACGGCTTCGCCCTTGGTCTCGTCGGGAACACCGCAGACACCCACTTCCTCGACCGCCGGATGCGCAGCCAGGGCCTCTTCCACCTCGCGCGGCCACACCTGGTAGCCGCTCGTCTTGATCAGGTCCTTCTTGCGGTCGACGATGAAGAGGTAGCCATCCTCGTCGAGGTAGCCAAGGTCGCCCGTGTGCAGCCAGCGGCGCGGGCCGTCGTCGTCGAAGTGGTCGCGCAGCACGCCGGCGGTTTCCTCCGGGCGATTCCAGAAGGCGACCATCAACTGCGCACCTCCGAAGCAGATCTCGCCGACCTCACCGGTCGGCATCTCCTCGCGTCCCTCTTCACCGTCGTAGATGCGCACGTAGACGTCGGGCAGCGGCATGCCGACCGAGCCGAGCTTGTTCGGCCCTTCGACCGGGTTCACGCAGAGCGCCATCATCGCCTCGGTCAGCGAGTAGCCCTCGACGATGCGGCCGCCGGTGATCGCCTCGAAGCGCGCCTTGGTCTCCGCGAGCAGCGGCGCGGCTCCAGAGAAGCAGATCTTGATCGAGCTGAAGTCGACCTTGCCCGCCTGGACATCCGGGTGATTGAGGATGCCGACGAACAGCGTCGGCACACCGGTGAGAAACACCGGCTTCTCGCGCTTGATCGTGTTGAGCAGATCCTTGAGGTCGCGCGGATTCGGCACGAGTGCGATCGGGTTCCCCGTCACGAAGGCGAGCGCCTGCACGCCGACGTTGGCGTAGACGTGGAACATCGGCAGCGGCAGCATGAGGACGCTGTTGCCCTTCGACACGACCGAGGCGGTCCACGCCTCCACCTGCAACCCGGTCAGCACGTAGGCCGCATGCCGGCCCAGCACCCCCTTGGGCGTGCCGGTCGTCCCGCCGCTCATCAGCAGCACCGCCGCATCGTCCGGCGAGAGCGCGGTGCGCTCGAACGGCGTGCGCCGGTGCGTCCGCATCAGTTGGCTGAACACGAAGTCCGACGGCGCGATGGCGACGCGGTCTCCGTCCTTCGCTTCACGCACGAGGGTGAAGAGGAACCTGAGCAGCCCCGGGAAATATTCCTTGATGTTGGTGGCGATGACCCGCTTCACCGGGGTGCGTGGACGCACCTTGCAGACGCGCTCGTAGAACCGGGTGAGAGTGACGACGGTTTCGATGCCGTTGTCGCGCAGCGGGCCTTCGAGTTCGTGCTCGGTGTAGATCGGATTGAGCGGCGCGACGATGGCGCCGATCTTCCACGCGGCGAGTTCGGCCACGAAGAACTGCGGGCAGTTGGGCAGCAGCAGTCCGATGCGGTCGCCCTTGACGAGGCCCAGCGCGGTGAGAGCCGCCGCGAAGATGTCGCTCTCCCGTTCGAGGCGTGCCCACGAGACGCGCGCGCCCTTGAAAAGAAGCGCCGGCGCATCCGGACGCGTACGCGCCTGATCGGAGACGAAGTCGAGAATCGTCCGGTTGGGATACGGCGCGAGCGTGGTGGGGACGCCGCGGTCGTAGTTGCCGAGCCACGGTGCGCGGGAGGTCGTCATCTACGGCCGGGATTATAGCGAACTCTCGTCCGCCTGAGCCGTCCGGGCCATCGGCAGCGGCCTACGGGTGCTTGACGGGGCCGGCCAGCAACATCGACAGCAGCGCCTTCTGCACGTGCAGCCGGTTCTCGGCCTGGTCGAACACGACCGACGCTGGCGACTCGAAGACGTCTTCCGTGACTTCTTCGCCGCGGTGCGCCGGCAGGCAGTGCATGAACAGGGCTCCTGGCTTCGCCAGGGCCATCAGCGCCTGGTTTACCTGGTAGGGCGCGAACACCGAGCGCCGGATGATCGCTTCGGCCTCCTGGCCCATCGAGGTCCAGGTGTCGGTGTAGACCGCATCCGCACCTGCGACGCCGTCCTGCGCGTCGGTGAAGAGCCGCAGCCGCGCCCCATGCCGCGAAATGGACGCCGCCTGCTGCACCGCCCACGCGGGCAGGTGGTAGCCCTCCGGGCTGACCACGTGGATGTTGATGCCGAGCATCAGCGAGGCGTGCACGAGCGACACGGCGACGTTGTTGCCGTCACCGACGTAGGTGACCGTTCGTCCCTGTACGGCGCCCCACTGCTCGCGCAGCGTCAGCATGTCCGCCAGGGCCTGGCACGGGTGCTGGTCGTCGCTGAGGGCGTTGATCACCCGCAGGCGCGGCGCGGCCGCGGCGAACTCCTCGAGCACCTTCTGCGAGAACGTCCGGATGACGATGCCATCGACCCAGCGTTCGAGGTTGCGCGCCACATCCGTGACCGGCTCGCGCTTACCCAGTGCCGCGTCCGGCTGGAGCGACACGACGTTGCCCCCGAGCTCGACGATCGCGATTTCGAACGTGGAGCGCGTGCGCAGCGATGCCTTCTCGAACAGCATCGCCACGTGACGGCCCTCGAGCGCATCGGCCGTCGGCGCCTGCCGGCCGAGCGAACGGTCGGCCTTCACATGCCCGGCAATCTCGAGGCACCGCTCGAGATCGGTAGCCTGGAAGTCGAGGACCGAGAGGAAATCCTTGCGGGCTGGCGCGGCGGTGCTCATAAGCCTAGGTTCGGTACTCGGCGTTGATCTTCACGTACTCGGCGCTCAGGTCGCAGGTCCACACGGTCGAGGAGGCGGTGCCGGCGCCGAGGTGCACGGTCAGCGTGAGCTCGTCGTTCTTCAGGTAGTTCGCGGCTTCGGGGGCGAACTCATCGTACGGTCGGCCGTCCTTGAACAGCACGACGGGACCGATGGTGACCGCCGCCTGCTCCAGTTCGAACGCCACGCCGGCGCGTCCGGCGACGGCAATCAGCCGGCCCCAGTTCGGGTCGCCGCCGTGGATGGCGGTCTTGACGAGCGGCGAGTTGGCGATCGCCTTCGCGCACGTCCGGGCCTCCTTGGCGGAGGCGGCGCCGGTGACGTTCACCGTGACCAACTTCGTGGCGCCCTCGCCGCCGCGCACGATCCCGAGCGCCAGCGGCAGGCACACGGCGCGCACCGCGTCGGCAAACGCGTCGTAGGTCGAGGCGTCGATGGTGACGCCGCTCGCGCCGTTGGCCAGCAGCATCACGCAGTCGTTGGTCGAGCATTCGCCGTCGACCGTGATCGCGTTGAAGGTATCGTCGGTGACCTCGCGGAGCGCCCGTGCCAGCAGCGGCCGCGGCACGGCGGCGTCGGTCGTGATGAAGCCGAGCATCGTGGCCATCATCGGCTCGATCATGCCCGAGCCCTTGGCCATGCCGCCGACCGTGATGTTCACGCCGTTGATGCTGACGCGTGCCGCCGCTTCCTTGGGGAAGGGGTCGGTGGTCATGATCGCCTTCGCGGCTGCAGGACCCTGATCGCTGCCGAGTGCGGCGACCGCGCCGGCCAGGCCCGCGCGGATCTTGTCCATCTTCAGGTTGACGCCAATGACGCCAGTGGACGCCACCAGCACCTGCTCAGTGGGGCAACCGACGAGCGACGCCGTCAGCGTCGCCATCTCCTTGGCGTCCTGCATGCCGACGGCGCCGGTGCAGGCATTCGCGCAGCCGCTGTTCACAACGACCGCGCGCGCGGTGCCGCTGGTGGCGGCCAGGTGCGCCTTCGACACGGTGACCGGCGCGGCCTGGGCCTTGTTGGTGGTGAACACGCCTGCCGCGGTCGCCGGACGGTCAGAGACGATCAGCGCGAGGTCGAGCCCTCGCCCTGCCGCCTTGATGCCGACGTACTGACCGGAAGCGGTGAATCCCTGGGGCGACGCTACGCCGCCCGCGAACGTTTCGAGCGTCTGAACCGTGTGTGTGCTCATGCGGGTATGGCCATCAGCAGGTGCTCTTCGCGATCCTCGGCATCATCGAGTGAGTCGAGCGGCAGCACCATCGCGTACTGGCCGCACGTACGGAACTGCGGGCACTTCACGCAGTCGGTGTAGACCTTCTCCGTCACCCACAGGTGCGGAACGATGGAGAACCCCATCGGCGTGAAATAGCCGGGGGCGTGCGTGAAGGCGGACAGCGTGTCGAATCCCTCGCGACGCGCGCGGCTGCGGAGTTCGTCGACCAGCATCCCGCCGACGCCGACGCCGACGCTGCGGGCTGACGGGGCGACGACCAGCGACCGCACCTCCGCCACCTGCGGACTGAGCGGCGCGAGTTCGGCGCAGCCGACAATGGCGCGACTGCGCAGCGCCACGACGAAACGCTCGGCGCGCAGCGTGACCTCGGCGAGCGTCCGCGGCAGGAGATGTCCCGCTGCCTGCTCGGCCGCGATCAGCGCGTACAGCCGGCGGGCATCAGCCGGCGTGCCGGTGCGAAGCGTGATGCGGGTGCGTGTGCTGCTCATGGCGTAGCCTCCGTCCCGCTTACGCGGTGATGTCGCCGAGCGCCTGATCGAGCCGCGCCAGTCCCTCGTCGAGCTCGGCCTCGGTAATGACGAAGGGCGGCAGCAGGCGGATGACGTTCTCGGCCGTCCGGTTCACGATGACACCGCGCTTCAGCCCGGCCGGGACGATGGCCGCAGCGTCGCGATCGAGTTCGATGCCGCGCATCACGCCGGCGCCGCGCACGTCGGTGATGCACGCGTGCTTCGCCTTCAGTTCCTGCAGCTTCCGGTCGAAGTGCTGGCCGATCCGCCCGACATGCGACAGCAGGCCGCCGCCGATGAGCTCGTCGATGAGACAGAGCGCCGCGCGGCACGCCAGCAGGTTGCCGCCGTAGGTCGTGCCGTGATCGCCGGCCATGATCTTGGTGGCCACTTCGCTGCTGACCAGCGCCGCGCCGACCGGCACGCCGGCGCCGAGCGCCTTGCCGAGCGCCATCAGGTGCGGCTTGAGGCCGATGACGGCGGAGTAGAACGGATAGCCGGTGCGGCCGCAGCCCGACTGCACTTCATCCGCGATGATGAGCGCGCCGGTGCGCTGCGACGCCTCGTTCACCGCCGCGGCAAATGCTGGCGTGAGCGGGCGCACGCCGCCCTCGCCCTGGATCGGCTCGAGGATGATGGCGGCGGTCTTGTTGGTGACGGCATCGAGGACCGCCTGCGGCTTGCTGGCGCTGATCCACTTCACACCGGGCATCAGTGGCTCGAACGGCGTCCGGTAATGCTCGTCGGACGTGACCGACAGTGCGCCCATGGTGCGGCCGTGGAACGACTCTTCGAGCGCGATGATCTCTGGGCGCGCCTCGCCGAGCGTGTGCCAGTAGCGGCGCGCGAACTTCAGGCAGGCCTCGTTTGCCTCCGTGCCGCTGTTACAGAAAAATGCGCGCTCGAGCCCGGACAGGTTCGTGAGGCGTGCGGCCAACTGGCCCTGCAACGGGTGGTAGAAGAGGTTCGACGTGTGGAGCAGCGTCTGTGCCTGCTCGGTGATGGCGCGCGTCAACCCTTCGTGCCCGTAGCCGAGCGCGCTCACGCCGATGCCGGACAGCAGGTCGATGTACTCGCGTCCCTCGGAGTCGAACAGGCGCACGCCCTGGCCGCGCACGAGGGCGATCGGCTGGCGGCGATATGTCTGGAGGACGTGCCGTCCTTCGAGATTCTGAATGTCGTCAGCCACCATCGTCATGATCTCTTCTCCATTCCCGGCTGCCATACCGGACGCTGGGAATGGCGTCCGGCCCAGGCCGGACACGGTCAGGGTGTTCGTCTGTACGTTGGTATCAGGAGCGTCCCGCCGGCACCGGTGACGGTGACGACACGAGACGCGTGGCCTTTGCCGGCGCGCTGGCCACAGCCGCCATTTCGAGGGCCGCGCGGTCGCGGCCATCCACGATGAGGACATCGCCCACGCCGCTGGCGAGGGCATCGGTGCACGCGCGCAGCTTCGCGATCATGCCGGCCGTGGCGGTGCCGCTGCCGATCAGGCGCTCGACGTCGTCTACGTCGACCGTCGGAATCGTGGCGCCGGCATCGTCGAGCACACCGGAGGTGGTACCGGAGATGACGAGGCGACGCGCCTGGAGGCGGGCCGCCAGGTGGCCGGCGAAGGTGTCGGCGTTGACGTTGAACAGGCGACCGTCGGCGCCGAGGCCGATGCACGCGATGACCGGCACGAAGCCGGCCGTTGTCAGCGTGTCGATGACCGACACATCAGCCGCGTCGGTGGGAATGCCGACGCGGCCGAGATCGACCACGCGGCCATCGACCGCCTGGTGCGGCGGCGCCGCATCGCTGCGCCCGCAGCCGGCATCGGCGCCGGTGAGCCCCACGGCGCGTACGCCGGCCGTCGTGAGGGCGGCGACGAAGCGCGTGTTCACCGTGCCGGCCAGCACACTCACCACGACGTCGAGCGTCGCGTCGTCGGTGATGCGCAGGCCGTCGACCTGCTTCTTCTCGATGCCGGCGACCTTCAGGCCGGCATCGATCTCCTTGCCACCGCCGTGCACGATGGCGAGCGGCAGTCCCTGCGCGGCGATCGTGGCGATGGCGCCGACGACCGTCTCGAGGCGCGCGGCGTCCTCGAGCAGTTCGCCGCCGAACTTGATGACGAG
>CALQBJ020000055.1 GCA_943328785.2 Bifidobacterium breve | reverse complement strand
TGGCAAGCCGGGACTGTATCTCGAGGACCTCTACGTGCGCCCCGCCTACCGGACGCGCGGTCTCGGCCGTCGGCTGCTTGCGCACCTCGCGAAGGTCGCGGTGGACCGCGACTGCGGACGGATGGAGTGGTCGGTCCTGAACTGGAACGAGACGGCGCTGCGCGTGTATCGCGCCATCGGTGCGCAGCCGCTCGACGAGTGGACGGTGCAGCGGCTGACGGGCGAAGGACTCGCCCGCCTCGCCGCACAGGGGTAGAGCGCTTTCCAGAGGTGTAGCTGCCGACCTTCAGGTCGGATCGGCGAACCTGAAGGTTCGCGGCTACGACTGACCGGGCACGGCCGGGTGCTGTCCCAGCCGCGCGAGTAACGCCCGCACCGTCAGGCCCGTCACCGGATCGACCAGGTCCGGCGCGACCTCGGCCAGCGGCTCCAGCACGAAGGCCCGCTCGCGAAAGCGCGGGTGCGGCACGACCAAACCCAGTTCGTCGACGATCGACTGCCCGTACAGAATCAGGTCGACGTCGAGCGTGCGCGGAGCATTAGCGTAGGGGCGCTCGCGTCCATCGGCAAGCTCGATCGCCTGCAACTCGCGCAGCAGCGCGTGCGGGTCGAGCACGGTGCCGCCGACCAGCGCGGCGTTCAGGTACGTGGGTTGGTCGCCAACGACATCGACCGGAGCCGTGTCGTAGCGCGACGAGACCGTGAGGTCTGAGAGGAACTGCGAGAGGCGGGACACGGCGAAGTCGAGGTGCGCATCGCGATCGCCGAGGTTCGAGCCCAGGGCGATCGCGACGATGGTGCTGTTATTCAACCCAGCGCGTCGGCATCACGGTGCCTTCGAGCTTGCCGACGCACTCGGTGCGGCGACCGAGGAGATCGAGCCGGCCGGCGGACGCCTGCTGGAAGAAGCGCTGCTGTTCCAGTGTTTCGCCGAGGATGACACGGAGCATGCCGCGGTGACGGGCGTTGTCCATCGCCTCGACCTTCGGCTTCCACCGCTCGACGAACGAGGCGGACTCGCGGGCGTCCTCGTCGAACAGCGGCGTGGCGGCTGCGGTGCCCTTGCCGGACGGCTTGCGGTCCGGCGCGGCCGCGGCGGACGGCACCTCGCCACCCAGTTCGACGATGGTGCGCGCCACCCAGGAGAGCTGGGTATCCTCGCGGTTGATGATGTACTGGTAGGTGTTGTTCGCGTCGTACTGCGCGACGTACACGGCAGCCGCCTCGTGGCGTAGCACGGAGGTCAGCTTCTCGCGGTAGAACTCCTGGAGCATCGGCAGCAGCTCGGTCACGACTTCTGCTTCTCCTTGCACGTGATGCAGACCCGCGTCCACGGAATCGCGTTCAACCGGGCCGGAGCGATCGGCCCGCCACAGTCCCGGCAGATGCCGTAGGTGCCCTTGTCGATCCGCTCGAGGGCCTCTTCGATCGCCTGCAGAATCTTCGCGTCAGTCTGTTTGAGCTTCAGGGCGATGTGGACTTCGTTGTTCCCACTGGCCTGGTCGGCCATGTCGCCCTGACGGGTGTTATTTTCCATCGACGCCTGAATCGGCTTGATACCGCCAGTACCCAGCAGTTCAATCCGCTTCCGGAGGAGCGCGTCCTTGTACACCTGATCGTCCATCGTCTCTAGGACTCCTGCACCATGGCCTGCCCAGCGAGGGGCGTCGAAAAGAGAATCATAGCACTAGGCCTGACGCTCAGGCACCCGAGCGCCAGGCACCAGCGCGCTACTCGGCGCGCAGAGTCAGGAGCGGCTTTTCACGGAGCACATCCAGGCTGGACAGCACGCCGATGGCGGCCACCAGCACCGACGTCGCCACCACCCCGCCCAGATGCTCCATCCAGAAGAAGCGCCACGGAATGTCGAGCGCATAGCGGCTGACACCCCACGACAGTGCCACGGCGCCGAGCGAGCCGACGGCGCCGGACAGGAACCCGAGCACGCCGTACTCGAACAGCAGCATGCGGGCGATGGTGCGCGTGTTCGCACCGAGCGTCTTGAACACCGCCGCTTCGTAGACGCGCTGGAACTTCGTCATCGCCACGGCGCCGACGAGAATAAGCGCGCCACTGAACAGCACCAGGCCGCCGACCACCGAAATTGCCAGTGTCACCTTCGACATCACATCCTGGATGGTCAGCAGGATCTCGCGGAAGTCGATGACCGATACGTTCGGAAACTGCGCGACGAGGTCCGACTGGAACTTCGCCCGGGCCGCCGTGGTGACAGGCCCCTTCAGCGGCGAGATGAACATCTGCGGCGCGTCGTCGAGCACGCCGGGGCGGAACACGAATATGAAACCGCCGTTGCGCGAGTCGCGCCAGTCGACGCGCCTGATGCTCGTGACCTTGGCGTCGAGCCGCCGGCCGAGAATGTCGAACCGCACGGTGTCGCCCATGTTGATCTGGAAGCGCTCGTGGATCCCCTGCTCGATCGACACTTCGGGTTCGGTCGACGGTCCGCTCCAGAAGCGTCCCTCGGCCAGTTCCTCGTTCGGCTCGAGCCGGTCGCGGTAGGTGATGGTGTACTCACGCGCCAGCGAGCCGCGCGCGCGTACATCCTCGAAGCTCTCGAGCTGCGTCTCCCGCCCTTCCACGCCAGTAACGCGGGCGCGCAGCACGGGAATGAGCCGGAACGATCCCGCGCCGTGCGCCGGATCCTGCAGGAAGCTGGTGACGCCGGCCGCCTGCCCGCGCTGCACGTCCATCAGGAACATGTCGGGGGCATTCGCGGTCATCTCGGTCGAGAACTCTGCGAGCAGGCTCGACTGCAGCGTCCGCACGCCGACGATGAAGAAGGCGCCGAGGCCGACGGCCAGCAGGATTACCCGCGTCTGGTTGCCCGGACGCGACAGGTGCAGCACCGCGTGCCGCAGCGGGAACGACGACGTGTTGGCGAGTGGGGCCACCACATAGACGAGCAACCGTCCGGCCAGCATCAGCACGATGGCCAGAGCGCTGAACCCCGCGCAGACGATCAATCCCACCGTGAGCGACGACGCCTGCCAGGCCGTGACCGCGACGAGGCCCGCGGACACCAGAACGAGCGCCGCAATCCGCGTCCAGTCCGTGCCGGCCGAGGCCGCCGACTCGTCTCGCAGCAGCAGCGACGGTTTCACCGCACGTACGCGCAGCAGCGGCACCACCGAGAACAGGAGCGACACCAGCACGCCGATGCCGATGCCCTGCAGGGCGGCGCTCCACGTGATGCCGTAGTGCACCTCCGCCAGCAGCGACGTCGTGGCGGCCGGCATGGTGACGTAGTACGGGATGGCCGCGATGGCGACGCGCGCCAGACCCACGCCGAGGACGCTGCCGGCAAAGCCGAGCACCATCACCTGCAGCATGTAGATGGCCATGATCTGGATGCTCGTCGAGCCGAGGCACTTCAGCACGGCGATGGCGTGCATCTTCTGCAGCACGAACACCCGGGTGACACTCGACACCGCGATGCCGCCGAGAATGACGATGACCAGGCCGACCAAGCTGAGATAGTTCTCCGCCCGGTCAAAGTCGCGCCCGATCTCGTCGTCGGACGAGCGGAACGACCGCGCGTTGATGAACGCCTCCTTGAAGTCGGACTGCAGCGTCTTCACCAGCCGGTCGATGCCCGACTCGGGCATCTTCACCAGCAGCACGTGGCGGGCACGGCTGCCGAAGGTGAGCAGGCCCGTGGCCGGCAGGTCGGCGGTATCGATGAGGACGCGCGGACCGAGACTGAAGTCGCCGACGCGCCGCCCTGGTTCGTCGACGATGACGCCGCGAATGGTGAACGGCACCTGCCCGATCAGCACCTGCTCGCCGACCGCGACGTTCAGCGCCGTCAGCAACTCCGGGCGCACCAGCACACCCTGCCCCTTCAGCAGGCTGTGGTTGTAGGGGGCACCGCCCTGCAGGGTGAGCGTGCCGTAGAGCGGAAACTCCGGTCCCACCGCACGCAGTTCCGACATGCGCGCCACGTTGCGGCTGCGGTCGGCCGACCGCACCATCGTCGGCGTCTCGACCGTCTCGGTCTGCGCCGTGGCGCCGTACTCGGACAGGCGACGGTCGATGGTGGCGCGAGCCTCGGGCGTCCAGTCGCGATTGGTGGAGATGAGCACGTCGGCCGCGATGAGCGACTTCGCCTCGGTGCCGAACACCGCGCGCACGCTTTGAATGATGGAGCGGAGCGCGACGATGGCCGCCACGCCGACCGCGATGCAGACGAAGAAGAACAGGAGCCGCCGCCACGACGCGCGCGTCTCTCGCACCGCCATCCGCAGAACGAAGCTCACACCACCCTGCCGTCGCGCAGCGAGATGCGCACATCAGCCATCGCGGCCAGTTCCTGATCGTGCGTGACGAGGATCAGCGTCGTGTTGCGCGACGCGTGGATCGACCGGAGCAGGTCCATGATGAGGTGACCGTTCGTCGTGTCGAGGTTGCCGGTCGGTTCGTCGGCTAGCAGAATGGGCGGCTCGTTGGCCAGGGCCCTGGCCAGCGCCACACGCTGCTGCTCGCCGCCGGAGAGCTGCGACGGGTAGTGATGCGCGCGTCCGGTCAGTCCCACTTCTTCGAGGAGCGCGCGCGCGCGTGCGCCCGGGTTCGGCGTGCCACGAATCTCCATCGGCACGGCGACGTTCTCGTAGGCCGTCAACGACGGAATGAGGTGGAAGAACTGGAACACGAATCCGATCTTCTCGCCGCGAAGCTTGGCGAGGTCGTCCTCGCTGAGCCGCGTGATGTCGACGCCGTCGATGTGCACCGACCCTGAGGTCGGCGCGTCGAGGCCGGCGAGCAGACCGAGCAACGTCGACTTGCCGCTGCCAGACGGTCCGACAATGGCCACGAACTGTCCGCGGGGAATCGTCGTGGAGAGCGGATGGAGGATGGTGAGCGGCTCGGTGCCACTCGTGACAGTCTTCGAGACGTCGCGGAGTTCGATCATGATTTCTTCAGCGTCGGGCGTAGCACCGTCCACACGTTGTCGGCTACCGTGCGCGCGCCTTCGGCCGTGGGATGAATCCCGTCGCGCTGGTTGAGTCCCTCGATGCCTGCCACGCCCTGCAACAGGAACGGAATGAGAGGGACGCCGTACTGCGTCGCCAGGTCGGCGTACACCCGCCGGAACGAGACGGTGTAGGTCTGCCCGAAGTTAGGCGGCGCCTCCATCCCGGCAAGCACCACGGCGATCGTCCTGGCCTGTGCGCGTTCGATGATGGTGGCCAGGTTCTTCTGGAGTTCCTCGGGCGGCAGGCCGCGCAGGCCGTCGTTGCCACCGAGCGCGACCACCATCACCTTCACCTCACCATCGAGCGCCCAGTCGAGGCGGCTCAGGCCGCCGGCCGACGTGTCGCCTGACACGCCGGCGTTGACGACGTGATAGCCGAGCGACGCGGCATCAATCTTCTGCTGAATGAGCGTGGGGTAGGACTGCTCCGGCGACAGGCCGAGTCCGGCCGTGATGCTGTCGCCAAGAAAGACGACGCGCGGGCGGTTGTCGGCGCGGGCCGGTTGCTCGGGAGCGGCGACTGGCGCGGACACAGGCGGCTGTCCGTCGGCTGACGACGCCGACCGGGTGGACGACGTCGAGCCACCGCAGCCGACGACGGTCAGCAGCGACAGCGCGAGTGCACCCGCGAACATGGAACGAGCCTGCATCATCGGTTATGTGAGAGACGCAAGTTCCGCCTCGAGCGTTGCAATCGCCTGTGCGAGCATCGCCCGGTGTGCCGGATGTTGTGCCGCCTCGCGGTCGGCACGCAGGCGCGCCAGCGATAGCTCGAGCGTCTGGCGCCGGCTGGCGTCAGCACGCTGCCCTGGCGTGAGCGCAGGACGGGTCTCGCGACCACGTTCCCGCTCGGCCTGCTGGAACTCGACGTCCTTACTCTCGAACCCGCGGGCCATACAGTATCCTACCGTCATGCATCATGTCGTCGCCTTCCGCGCCGGTTTCCATCTAGTTCCTGGTCCGCTTGCCCAGACGCTGGCTGGGCACTCCGATGCGGCCGTTCAGGCTGGTCGCGGCCTGTTCGCGAAGGACACGGCCACCTGGAGCACCGATCCGGCAATTCAGCAGAAGATCGCCAATCGCCTCGGCTGGCTGAGCTCGCCGGCGCTGATGGCGGAATCGGTCGGCCGCGTGAAGGCCTTCGCCGAGGGCGTTCGGCGCGATGGTTTCACCGACGTGGTGCTGCTGGGCATGGGCGGCTCGAGCCTCGCCCCCGAGGTACTGCGCGCCGTCGTCGGCGCCGCCCCGGGCTGGCCGCGCCTGCACATGCTCGACTCGACCGATCCGGCGGCCGTCCTGGCGGTGACCACGCCGCCGAAGACGACGTTGTTCCTGTTGGCGAGCAAGTCGGGCACGACCATCGAGCCGAACTCGCTCGCCGCACACTTCCGCCGCGTACTCGAGGATGCGGGCATCGAGCGCTGGGCCGACCACTTCGTCGCGATCACCGATCCCGGCACCGAGTTGGCGCGTCGCGCCGACGCCGAGCACTTCCGCGACACGTTCATCAATCCCGCCGACATCGGCGGCCGCTTCTCTGCCCTCTCCTTCTTCGGCATCGTCCCCTCCGCGCTGATGGGCCAGGACATCGAGTCGCTCGTGCACTGGGGCATCGAGATGCTCGCCGACGCGCAGATCCTGTCGGGGGATTCGACCACCAATCCGGCCGTCGGCCTCGGCCTGCTGATGGCGGCCGGCGCGAAGAACGGACGCGACAAGCTGACGCTGATCGTGCCGCCCGCGCTCGAGGCGTTCGGCCTCTGGGTGGAGCAACTGGTCGCGGAAAGCACGGGCAAGCAGGGCGTCGGCGTCGTGCCGATTGCCGGCGAGACGCTGGCATCTCCGGCAGCCTACGGCGCAGACCGCCTGTTCGTGCGGCTTCGCCAGACGGAGTCGGTGGACGAAGCGGCGCTCGACGCGACGATGAGCCAGTTCACCGACGTGCCGTTGCTGACCATCGACTTCGAGGAGCCCACGGCACTCGGCGCCGAGTTCGTGCGCTGGGAAGTGGCCACGGCGGTTGCCGGCGCGCTGCTCGGCGTGAACCCGTTCGACGAACCGAATGTGTCGCAAGCGAAGGACGCCACCACCGTGCTGCTGAAGCAGCATGCCGCGACCGGCGCGCTGCCGATGCCGTCCGCCGACCGGACGCTGGCCGGCGGAGTCACGCTGACGCTGAGCAGTGCGGCGCGCAGCGCACTCGGCACCGCGACGCCCGAGTCGTTCCTGTCGGCGGTCGCCGCGGGCGACTACGTGGGCATCCTCGCGTATCTGGGTCCCGACCCGGCGTTCGCCAGCGCCGTGGCGTCGTTCCGCTCGGCCGTCCGTGCGAAAACGCAGGCCGCGACCATGTTCGGCTACGGTCCGCGCTATCTCCACTCCACCGGCCAACTGCACAAGGGCGGCGCCAACAACGGCCTCTTCGTGCTGATCAGCAACACGCCCGCGACGGACGTCGACATCCCCGGCCAGGACTACTCGTTCGGCACCCTCGAACTGGCGCAGGCGCTGGGCGACTTCAACTCGCTCGAAGCCAGCGGCCGGCGCGCCATCCACATCCACCTGCCCGTTCCGGACCCGGCACTGCTCGCGTCGGCGTTACAGTTGCTCGCCTGAACCGGGTAGGACACGACCGCGCGGCGCGAAGTGCGCCCGCGTAACCGATGCACATGGAGTAGTGAGAGAAACGCATGCAGCTCGGGTTTGTCGGTCTCGGCAAGATGGGCATGAACATGGTGACGCGGCTCAACCACGGCAACCATGCGGTGGTGGCCTGGGACCGCAGCGCGGAGGCAGTCACCCGCGTGCGCGACGTCGGCGCCACGGGCGTCGACTCGCTGGCGGCGCTGGTGGCACAACTGAGAGCGCCGCGCGCCGTCTGGGTGATGGTGCCGTCCGGAGCGCCAACGGAATCGACCGTCAGCGCGCTCGCCGAATTGCTCTCGCCTGGCGACACGATCATCGACGGCGGTAACACCAACTTTCACGACGACGTGCGCCGTGCCACCGCGCTGGCCGCGAAGGGCCTCACCTACATCGACGCCGGCACCAGCGGCGGTATCTGGGGGCTGACCGAGGGCTACTGCCTGATGGTCGGCGGCGACGAGGCGGCGTGCCGCCGGCTCGAGCCAATCTTCCTGACGCTCGCACCGCCCGACGGCTACCTGCGCGTCGGCGGCCCAGGCGCCGGCCACTACGTGAAGATGGTGCACAACGGCATCGAGTACGGGCTGATGCAGGCCTACGCCGAAGGGTTCGAGTTGCTGGAGAAGAGCGAGTACGCCATCGACCTCGGCAAGGTGTCGGCGCTCTGGATGCAGGGGTCGGTGGTGCGTTCGTGGCTGCTCGAACTGACGGCCCGTGCGCTCGCGGCCGACCCGACGCTGGCGCAGCTCGAGGGCTACGTCGAAGATTCGGGCGAAGGGCGCTGGACGCTGCAGGAGGCGCTGGAACGCTCGGTGCCGATGCCGGCGCTGACCGCGTCCATCTTCACGCGCTTCCGCTCCCGCGAGCACAACCCATTTGCCGAACGGCTGCTCGCCGCAATGCGGCAGCAGTTCGGTGGTCACGCCGTCAAGAAGGCGACGGAATCGGGGACATAGGCATGAGCACGACCACCGGGCACACCGGCGCGGCCGAGCCGGCCACCATCGTCATCTTCGGCGGCGCGGGCGACCTCTCCCACCGCAAGTTGCTGCCGGCGCTCTACAACCTGTTCCTCGACGGCGCCCTGCCCGCCAACTCCGCGGTCGTCGGTGTCGGCCGCAAGGAACTGTCGGACGACCAGTTCCGCGAGTTCGCCAGGTCGGGCGTCGAGCGCTTTTCACGGCGTCCGATCGACCAGGAGGTCTGGACCCGCTTTGCCGGATCGCTGTTCTTCAGCAACGTCGCCATCGACCAGCAGAACGGGCTCGCCACACTCGGCTCGCGCCTGGACGTGATCGAGCACGAGCGCGGCCTCACCGGAAACCGCCTCTACTACCTCGCCATTCCGCCGCCGCTGTTCGTGCCGACGGTGCAGCAACTGGCGCGCGCCCGCTTCATCGGGCCGCCCGACCGCCTGCCGTTCTCACGCCTCATCATCGAGAAGCCGATCGGCCGCGACCTCGCCAGTGCGATGGCGATCAACGACGCCCTGGGGGCCGTCTTCGACGAGTCGCAGATCTTCCGCATCGACCACTACCTCGGCAAGGAGACGGTCCAGAACATTCTGGTCCTCCGCTTCGCCAACAGCTTCTTCGAGCCGATGTTCAACCAGCGCTATATCGACCACGTGCAGATCACCGTGGCCGAAGAGGAAGGCGTCGGCACGCGTGCGGGCTACTACGACCAGTCGGGCGCCCTGCGCGACATGATCCAGAACCACCTGCTGCAGTTGCTGACGCTGGTGGCGATGGAACCGCCGCACTCGCTCGATGCCGATGTCATCCGCGACGAGAAGCTCGAGGTCCTGCGGTCGCTGCGGCCCCTGACCAGCGCCTCGGTCGACGCCTGCGTCGTCCGGGCGCAGTATGCGGCGGGCACACACGACGGCAAGGAGTTGCCCGGCTACGGCGACGAAACGGGGGTCGCAGCCGGCTCGCGCACCGAGACGTTCGTGGCGCTGAATGTCTTCATCGACAACTGGCGGTGGGCCGGCGTGCCGTTCTTCCTGCGCACCGGCAAGCGCCTCCCGGCCCGGTCGAGCGAGATTACGATCCAGCTGAAGGATGTCCCGCCGATCCTCTTCAACACCGGCAAGACGCTCGAGCCGAACGTCCTCACCATCCGCCTTCAGCCCGACGAGGGGTTCTCGCTCGGCATCTCGTCGAAGGTGCCTGGACCGCAAGTCGTGGTGCACCCGGTGCCGATGGACTTCGACTACGGCGACTTCTTCAAGATGACTTCGCCCGAAGCCTACGAGCGCCTGCTGTTCGACGTGATGGCGGGCGATGCCACGCTCTTCATGCGGCGCGACAGCGTCGAGGCATCGTGGCGATGGCTGACGCCGGTGCTCGAACGATGGGCGGAACTGGCCAACACGCCGCTGCCGACCTACGGGCCAGGCGAGTGGGGGCCGGCCGAAGCGACGGCGCTCATCGAGGGCACCGGGCGCCGCTGGCGCACGCTCTAAGACCGCGCGGGACGGAAAGGCACCGAAGGTATACTGCCTCCGGTGTCTTCCCCGTCACTGCAAGCGTTGCTCGCGCGTGCGGGCGGCGCAGTCGAACGCGGCCGCGGACCCGAGGCCGTCCAGATCCTCTCGCCGCTGCTGCGGTCCGCCGTCCTTGTGCGCGAGGACGACCTCGCGGTTCGGTGCGCCCTGGCCGAGGCCTGGCTGCTCCAGGACGATCTCGACCAGGCGGGCTCCATGCTCGGCCGCACACCGGACACCTTCCGCGACGACATCTCCGCCGCCCGGCTCTCCGCGCTCTGGCGCCTGCACGGCTGCATCGCCTCGGTGCGCGGCGATCAGTCGCGCTCCATCGCCCTGCATGGCCGCGCCCTGAAGTATGCGGAGACCGCGCACGACTCACGCGCGATCGGACTCGCCCATTACCAGTTGGCGATGTGTTATCGCCAGGTTGGCGACACCGCCATCGTCCGCGAGCACCTGACGAAAGCCTCGTCGGCGCTGCATGCGGCGGGCGACCGGCGCAATCTGGCGCTCGTCCACTCACTGTCGAGCATCTCGCTGGCGCAGCTCGGGCGCTACACCGAGGCAATGGCCGCCCTGCGGCAGGCCGAGCGGCTCGCCGCCGGCGTCCAGGCCGACGATGTCGTGGCGACGGTGGTGGGCAACCAGGCCAACGTGCTCACGTTCGAGCACCGCTACGACCAGGCGCTGACCCTCGCCGAGCGCAGCGTGGCGCTACATGAAGCGCACGGGTCGGGCCACGGCCTCGCGGTGTCGCTGGCGACGATGGGACAGATCCTGGTGCGGCTCGGCGACCTCGCGAGAGCGGAAGCCACGCTGCACCTCGCGCTGGACGTCCGCAGCCCGATTCAGTTCCACGAAACCGCCGGGGCCGTGCACGACACGCTGGCGCAGATTCACCTCGTCCAGGGGAACTACGAGGCGTCGCGCGAGTGCCTCGAACGCGCACGCGACGCGTACGGCGCCTACGGCCGGCAGACGAGCCAGTGGTACGACTGGAACGTCCGCGTGCTGCTGGCCCGCCTCGCGCTCCGCCGCGGCGCCACTGCCGACGCCGTGACGCTTGCGGACGATACGATCGCCGCCGGGGCCCCGACGTTCGACGCCTTACGCGCGACGCTCATCGCCGGTGAGGCGCTCGCATCCGCCGGCCGGCTGAGCGAAGCGGAAGTCCGGTTGAAACAGGCCGCCGACCAGCTCGATCCGCGCAGCGCACCCGAAACCTGGGCTG
This sequence comes from Bifidobacterium breve, assembly GCA_943328785.2. Taxonomy (GTDB): domain Bacteria; phylum Acidobacteriota; class Vicinamibacteria; order Vicinamibacterales; family CAVVIG01; genus CAVVIG01. The sequence continues at coordinate 7,197 of CALQBJ020000055.1, read as the reverse complement.
AATATCTCCGCCTGCGTGGCGCCCTGCACGAGCATCGTGGACGCCCGTCTGAGGCCTACCACGACTACTCCCAGAGCGCGACCCTGCTCGACCTGCTCGGCGAGCGCTACCTCGCCGCGCTGAGCCACCTGGCAATCGGCCGCCTCGTGGCACGCGCCGGCGCCCGCTCGGCAGCGCAGCGCCATCTCGACACCGCCACCGCGGTCTTCCAGCGGCTCCGCGCCACCCGCGACATCGCCGACGCCGACGCCGCACGCCGCTTGCTCACCCAGGTCGGCACCGGCGAAGACGTCATCGCGCAGCCAGAGGCCGACGAGGCGCTGGTGCGGCGCATGGTGGAGGCAGCGGAGCTACCCGAGTTGCTTGATCACGAGACCGTGGCCACGCTGCACGAGGCCAGCGGCGGCGCGGCCGTCGTACTCTATGTGAACACCACCAGTGGGCTGAGAATGGTCACAGCGCTCGGCTGCGACCCGGACGAAGCCCGCACGCACGCCCGCGCGGCACTCGAGGGGACGCTCTCGACCCGCACGACCGCCTTCGTCGATGCACTCGGCCGTCACGCCGACGGCCCACGCGCGGTGGTCGTCGTCGCGAGGCGCGCACTCGGCTACCCGATCGAACGCCGCCTGCACATGCTCACGGCCGTGGCGCGTCAGGGCTTCGCGCTCTGCTCGGCGCGCGACCGCTCGGCGGCGCCAGCCGGGCCCACGGTCGACCGGTCGCTCGAACCGCTGCTGCCAGGCTTCCTCTCGGCGAGTGCGGTGATGAACCGCGTGATCGACCAGATTCAGCGTCTACAGGGCAACGACCTCACCGTACTCATCACCGGTGAGAGCGGCACGGGCAAGGAACTCGTCGCACGCGCCATCCATGTCGGCTCGCACCGCAGCAACGCGCTCTTCCTCCCCTACAACTGCACCACCACCGGCCGCGACCTGGCCGACAGCCAGTTGTTCGGGCATCGGCGCGGCGCCTTCACGGGCGCGGTGTCCGACCAGCCCGGTCTGGTGCGGTCCGCCGCGGGCGGCACCTTGTTCCTCGATGAAATCGGCGACCTGCCGCTCGACATCCAGCCGAAGCTGCTCCGCTTTCTCGAGCAGTCGGAGATCATGCCGGTCGGTGAAGCGCGCCCGTTCAAGGTCGATGTCCGCGTGATCGCCGCCACGAATGCCGACCTCGAACAGCGCGTGGCCGAGGGGCGGTTCCGCGAAGACCTCTACTATCGCCTCAGTGTCATCCGCATCCACGTGCCGCCCCTGCGCGAACGGCGCGAGGAGATTCCGCACCTCGCCACCCTGTTTCTCCGCGAGGCGGCGGAACGGCTCGGCAAACCGGACGTGACGCTCGGGTCCGACGTGCTCGACGTGTTCGCGCAGTACTGGTGGCCGGGCAACGTGCGCCAATTGAAGAACGAGATCCAGCGCGTAGTGGCCATGAGCGCGCCCGGACGCCCCATCGACACCAGCCACCTGTCGCCGGAGATCCTGGCGACCCGCCTCGCCGACGCCTCAGGCGCAATGCAGGCGCCCGGTCACCGCCGGCGCCAACGGCCCGCCGGCCAGACCCTGGCGGGCGCCGTCGAACAGGTCGAGCGGGACTTCATCCAGGACGCCCTCGAGACCGCCACCGGCAACATCTCGGAAGCCGCGCGCACCCTCGGCCTCACCCGCCGCGGCCTCTATCTCAAGCTGAAGCGACTCGGTCTCGACGCCAGAACCTCCGAAATCGACCTCGTCTGACCAGCAGACACTCGTCCGAACCCCGCGCAGAACCGAATACCAAGTATCCAGCTGCAACCATGAGTTGGATACTACGTATCCGCAATGCGCAGTTTGGCGACATCCTGCCAATGGCTGCAATAACTTCGCAAACTGCTGTGCTGGCAGGAGCTTACGTCGCTCCGACTCGACTGACGGAAACCCTTCGGAGCAAGAGGTCCGGAACTTGATAGCTGCGTCAGGCGAACCCTTACACCGGAGACGTCAACCGTGAAAGCAGCCTGGGCCGACCCGTTGTCCCGCCCGACCACGAACATGCGCACCGCCGAACGCACGAACATCATGCTTCCGGCCCGCCTCACCTGGAAGGATCAGCGTGGCGCCACGCGATTCGCCAGTGTGATCACGCGCGACGTCAGCGACTTCGGTGTCTTCGTCGAATGCCAGGCGCCGATCTCGATCACGAAGTTCCGCCTCGTGCACTTCCAGCTCGAACGCGATGTCCGCGACATCAACGGCTTGCCCGAATCGTTGCGCCAGGCGCGGCTGCTGTCGGCGGTCTCTCGCATCCACGCACCGACCAGGGCTGGGGGCCGCCAGGGGCTGGCGCTGCGCCTGATGGTCGACCCGCGCCGCCGGTCGCAGCCGGAACGGCTCGAGACGCTTGTCGAGACCGCCCCGCTCACACTCATCGCTGCCCTCGCCGGGTCGGTGGCTGAGGATTCGCTGGTCAGGCTCTGAACGGCACGCATCACGTGGGCATCGGGCGCACAGACCGCCCCTCGTATGAGTCCGGTGTCCCGCTGCCACGTCGTGCTACCGACCGCTCTTCGTCACGTATCTCGCCATCCCCCGCCAGTTCAGATCGAATCGACCCGCCACCTGGTAGGCGCGCACATCGGTGTCGCTCGTACGGCGAGCCACGGCGTACCTGAGCTGGTCCATGAACCACGCTTCGCGCGACGGCTCGTCCTCGAACCGCACGGTCGCCTCGCGCGCCAACTGCTCCGAGAGCTGCAGGTGATCGCGCAGTTCAGCCAGGTGCGCGGCCGGCGTGTGGGTTGGACCGAAGTGCGTCAGGAAGAGCGACTGGGGGTGCCAGCCCTCGATGGTGTCGAGGCTGGCCAGCCACGCTGGCACGTCGATATCGGGCGGCGGCGTCGGCGGCAGCACGAATCCCCCTGGCACCACCTGAACGCCCGCGGTATCGCCCACGAACGCGATGCCGGTATCGTCCGAGAAGTAGCTCACGTGATGCGAGGCGTGGCCCGGCGTGTAGGCGACGCGCCAGGCACGGCCGCCAGCGGCGATCTGCTCGCCGCCAGCCAGCGCCACGATGGCAGACGCAGGCACCGGCAGCACCTCACCCCACAGCCGATCCATTTCGGCCCCGTAGAGTCGTCCGGCACTCGCCAGCAACTTCGCCGGGTCGACCAGATGCGGCGCGCCCTTCTCGTGCACGAACACCCGGATGTGGGGATGGCGCGCCAGCAGCGTGCCCGCGGCACCCGAGTGGTCGAGGTGGATGTGCGTCACCAGCAGGGCGGTGACGTCGGCCAGCGAGGCCCCCATCACCTGCAGCTGACATTCGAGCGCCGGCAGGCTGCTGGCCGGGCCGGGATCGACCAGCGCCAGTCCGTCCGGGCCCTGCAGGAGACCGGTCGCGATGATGCGCGGCAGTCCCTGGAACGAGAGGTCGGCGTACGAGATGCCTGAGGCGAGCGTGGTGGTCATGATGTGGCCGGGGTTTCAGTCCAGAGCTCGTGAAGATTGCGTTAAGATGGCGTCGCAGAGCCATCCGTGATTCTCCAACAGTTCTACCTGAAGTGCCTGGCGCACGCCTCGTACATCGTCGCGGACGATACGACTGGAGCGGCGGCCGTGGTCGACCCACAGCGCGACGTCCAGCAGTATCTCGACTTCGCGCGCGAACACGGACTCCGCATCGAGCACGTCGTCCTTACCCACCTGCACGCCGACTTCATCGCCGGGCATCTTGAATTGCGTGACAAGGCCGGTGCCCGCATCGCCGTCGGCGCGGCTGCCACGGTCGAGTACGCCCACACCGCGCTGGCTGACGGCGACGTCATCGACCTTGGCCGCGTCCGCCTGCAGACGCTGGCCACGCCCGGACACACGCCGGAATCGATCTGCCTGCTGGTGTTCGATCGCGACGTCAGCGACACGACCCCGCACGCCGTGCTGAGCGGCGACACGCTGTTCGTCGGCGACGTCGGCCGGCCCGACCTGCACGGCCTGCTCGGCTGGACCGCCGATGCCCTCGCGCGCCGCATGTATCACACGCTGCACGACAAACTGCTCGCCCTGCCCGACAGCAGCCTGGTCTATCCGGCGCACGGCTCCGGCTCGCTCTGCGGCAAGGCGCTTGGCACGGAAACGTTTTCGACCATCGGTGAACAGCGCCGCGTCAACTACGCGCTGCAGCCGATGAGCGAGACGGCCTTCGTCGCGATGGTGACCGCCGACCAGCCCGATGCGCCGGAGTACTTCGGCTACGACGCCGTGCAGAACGCGAAGGAGCGACCGACGCTGGACGAGACGATCGCCCGCGAGTTGAAGCCGCTGTCGCTCGCCGAGGTACTGGCGCTGCAGCGCGACGGCGCGCAGGTGCTCGACACGCGCGACGCGGCCGACTTCGCCGCCGCCCACCTGCGGGGCAGCCTGAACGTCGGACTCGGCGGACAGTACGCCACCTGGTCCGGCACCATCCTCGATCACGCGAAGCCGATCGTCATCATCTGTGCGCTCGGCGCCGAGGCGGAGTCGAGCATGCGCCTCGGCCGCATCGGCTTCGACACTGTCGTAGGTCACCTGCAGGACGGCCTGCTCACGCTCGCGGACCGTCCGGACCTCACGGCGTCGACCACGCGCCTCAGCCCAGCGGTCGCGAACGACGCGATCGCGCAGGGACTGGTCACGCCGGTCGACGTGCGTCAGCCTGGCGAACACGACGCCAAGCGGGTCCCCGGCACTCTGCACCTGCCGCTCAGCCGACTGGCGGCGCACGCCGCCGACCTGCCAACCGGCCGCCCACTCCTGCTGTTCTGCGCCGGCGGCTACCGCTCCTCGGTCGCGGCCAGCCTGCTGCAAGCACGCGGCTACGACGTGCGGGAACTTGCCGGCGGACTCGCGGCCTGGGAACAGGCCGGACTCCCCGTAGACACGACACACCGATGAACCTGCGAACCTCCCTGTTTCTGCTGGCCTGCGCCGGCTCGCTGCTCCTGTCGTCATCCGCCACGGCTCAGCCCACGCCGGCCGCGCGCCGCAGCGTCGGCGCGGTGCGGCTGACCGACACCCAGACGGTGACGCTCGACGGGCGTCTCGACGAGCCGTTCTGGAGCACCACCGCACCGGCGACCGACTTCGTCCAGATCGATCCGGCCAATGGCTCGCCCGCCACCGAGCAGACCGAGGTGCGCATCGCCTACAACAGCCACGCGCTGTTCATGGGCGTCACCTGCCTCGATTCCGAGCCGGAGAAGTGGATCGGCTACCAGCGGCGGCGCGACGAGTTCCTGTCGTCCGACGACCGCTTCATGTGGACGATCGACACGTTCATGGACGCACGCTCGGGCTACTTCTTCGAGATGAACCCGTCAGGGATGATGGGCGACTCGCTGATGGGCGGCGGCATCGACAACCGGCAGTGGGACGGCATCTGGAACGCCCGCGTCACGCGCAGCGAGATCGGCTGGACCATCGAGATCGAGATTCCCTTCCGTTCGCTGAACTTCGACCCGAACCATGACGAGTGGGGCATCAACTTCCAGCGCACGGTGCGGCGCAAGAACGAAGACAGCATCTGGATGGGCTGGGCCCGCAACCAGGGGCTGCGCCGCATGACCAACGCCGGGCTCGTCACCGGCATCCGCAACGTGACGCAGGGGCTTGGCCTCGACGTGAAGCCGTACGCACTCGGCATCGGCGAGTCGTCGCCCGGTCGCGGCAAGACGGGGTTCACGACCAATGCCGAAGCCGGGGTCGACGTCTTCTACAGCCCGACACCGGGACTGCGCACCGTGCTGACGGTGAACACCGACTTCGCGCAGACGGAAGTGGACCAGCGCCAGGTGAACCTCACCCGCTTCTCGCTGTTCTTCCCGGAGAAGCGCGACTTCTTCCTCGATGGCGCGCCGTTCTTCGCCTTCGGCAGCCCGGTCAGCGGCGACCTGATCGTGAACCCGTTCTTCAGCCGCCGTATCGGCCTCAGCCCGAGCGGCACGCCGCAGACGATCAACTACGGCGCCAAGCTCACGGGGCAGATGGGACGACAGGACGTCGGCTTCCTCCACGTGCGGACCGGCGAAGACAATGGCAGCATCGGCGAGGAGTTCACGGTGGCGCGGGTGCGGCGCCGCATCCTGTCGCAGTCGTCCTTCGGCGGCATCTACACGCGGCGCGATCCGCACGGCGACCAGTCGTCGACGCGCCAGACGGCCGGCGTCGATGTACGGCTCGCCACGTCGCGCTTCATGGGGTCGCAGAACCTCGAAGGCTCCGGCTACTTCCTGCACTCGACGAACCCGGCCAGCGGTTCGGACGGCAACGCCTTCGGCTTCACCGCCGGGTTGCCGAACGATCTCTGGAACATCCAACTGGCCTCGCGGCAGGTGGACGCCGCCTTCGACCCGGCCATCGGCTTCGTCACGCGCCGCGGCTACCGCCGCTACCAGCCGAGCGTCGAGTACGGGCCGCGGCCGCGTGGCAGCAGGCTGGTGCGCCGCTACCTGTTCAGCGCCGGACTCGACGTGCAGAGCGATCTCGACAACCAACTGCTCCAGCGCTCGATCGACCTCAAGCTGTTCGAAGTGCAGTTTCAGTCGCAGGACTCGTTCGCCGCCACGGTGTCGAACAACCGCGAGGTGCTTGACGCAGCGTTCACGCCGTCGCGCGCCATCACGCTGCCGCTCGGCGCCGAATACGACACCACCGTCGTCAGCCTTCGCGCATCGACGGCGAATCGCCGGGTGCTGGCGGTCAGCACGACGCTGGAAGCCGGCGGCTTCTACTCGGGCACCAAGCGCAGCGCGGCCATCAACCTCACCCTGCGCGCCAGGCCCGGCTTCATCGTCTATGCGTCTACCGAGCTGAACCATGTCGAACTCGCCGAGGGCGACTTCACCACGCGGCTCTACCGCCTCGTCGGCGAAGCACAGTTCAGCCCCTTCATCGCACTCGTGAACAACTTCCAGTACGATTCGGTCAGTGCCGTGCTCGGCTGGCAGTCGCGCTTCCGCTGGATTCTGCGGCCCGGCAGCGACATCTACTTCGTCTACACCCACAACTGGGTGGACGATCCGATCCTGAACCGTTTCAGCACGCTCGACCGCCGCGTGGCGTCGAAGGTGCTCTACACCCATCGCTTCTAGAGGCCCTATGCCGCTCAACCACTACGTCACTCTGGGCCGCTCCGGCCTGCGCGTCAGCCCGTTCTGCCTCGGCGCCATGACCT
>CALQBJ020000054.1 GCA_943328785.2 Bifidobacterium breve | reverse complement strand
CGCAGTCGGTGACGATGCCGAGGACGCCGTGTTCGGAGAGGGCCGGGGCGCCGAGGCACGTCTCGACGCCGGCGAGGGCGCGGTCGCCGACCATGAGCCGGCTCGCGATGAACTGCACCCGCTCCGGGATATCGACGCGCGTCCCGCCGGCGAGCCCGGCGATGACGAACACGCCGCCCACCGCGGGCGCGGTGTAGTCGAGCGATTCCATCGAGGTCGCCCCGGGCAGATCCGGAATGACCAGCAGCGCGATGCCGGTCAGTTCGCCAACCGGTCGCAGGATGCGCTCGGGCGGCACCACCACCGTGCGACCGCCGAGGGTCACCTGCACGGGGTCGGATGCCGGCTCACCGTCGGCGCGGCGGAACAGCGCGCCGGCTGTGAGCACGAAGGTGACACGCCCCGCGCGTTCCGTCCCGACGACTACGCCGGTGCCCTCCTGTGGAACGCCGTTGTGCACCGTGGCGAGCTGCACCAGTGACGGAGCGTCGCTGCTCGCCCACGCGGACGAACCGGCGACGAATACGAGTGCCAGTGCTGCCAGAGCGACCTGCCTGATGCGATGCATGATGGCCTCGCGAGTGACTGAATGACCGGGTCGATGTCGACTAGTGCACGGTCGTCGACACGATGCGGTTCGTCGGCGGGCTGAACCGCAGGATCGTGCGTGTGCCGTCCGACGCCACGATCTCGATGGCGCTGTCGATGTTCCCCTCGCGGCGGATGTAGACGTTCGAGACGTCCTCCACCATGTGCGTGAGGTGGTCGGTCGCCTGGCGCGACATCGCGATCGCAATCGCCGGGTGTGGACCCTCGTCGTTCACGGTGATGCCGTCGAGCGGCAGTTCAACCACTTCGGGCTGGGCGCCGATCGTCGGCGACACGATCTCCACGGAGACCAGCCACGCAGAGTGCGACACGCTGAACGAGTCGAGTGCGATGCGCCAGTGCGCCTGTGGAATGGGATAGGTGGGCACAGACAGCCTCCTTTGGCGGACGGTCCCGTGGTGTTTCCGTCAGTACGGCTGGTGATCGCAATCCGCATACCCCGAAAAACTCCTACTGTTTGCAGGCAGGAGTCGTGCAGTGGCTATCGTACGGTTCCGTTTTGACGGGATCCCGGCATCCTGGAGGCCTCCCATGGCAACCGCGGTACTTAACCCACAGGTCACGGACACTGAACCCACCCTGCGCGAACGGGTGGTCGATACGGCGCGCCGCGTGGCGCACGTCTCGCACGAGGCGCGCATGCTGACGTCGATCGCGAGCGACGCGGTCGATGAGCGTGCCTATCGAGCGCGTCGTGCGGCGAAGCAGGCGCGTCGCGGACTCGATGATGCGCGCGACGAGATGGTGCATCGCATCAAGCAGGAGCCGATGAAGGCGATCGGCCTGGCCTTGGGCGCGGGCCTGTGCCTGGGGGCCGTCACCGGCCTGCTGGCCTGGCTGACGGCACGCCGCACCCACACGTAGTCGACGCGTGTCACGGGGCCGGATGCTATGCCAGGCCGCCGATGACGAACCGCCCGCGTGTCTCGGCGCGAACTGGCCGGAACTCGGAGCCGACCTGACGGCGTGTCCGCGGCGGACCGCGACTGGTTCCGAGTCGTTGAATGAGGAGGGTGTGATGCGAACCTTTGTTGTGGCGGTGCTGGTGGCGGGCGTGCTCGTGATTGGGGCGCGCGCCCAGAGACCCTCGGCTCGCGAACCGATGTTGCAGAAGACCACGGTCGGGTCCGAACTGTACCGGTTCTACTGTTCCAACTGTCATGGGCTCGACGCCCGCGGCCGCGCCGCGACGCCGGCGATGCAGGTGGCGGCGTCGAACCTGACGGTGCTCGCCGCGAACCACGGCGGCGTCTTCCCGCGCGAGGCGGTCCGCGACATCATCGCGCACGGCAGCGGACGCGGCTCCGTGCACGGCGCGAACGACATGCCGGTGTGGGGGACGATCTTCCGCGCGTTCGAGCCGAACGACACGATGGTCGACGTCCGGATCGACAACCTGGTGCGCTACATCGAATCGCTCCAGGTCTCGGGCGTCACCACCGGTCAGGCGCACTGAGCGGTGGTGACGCGGCGACGCCTGGACAGCCCCTCACGCCCGGGCGCCGCCGCGCACCATGACCGAGCCGTTGACGAAACGGCCGTCTGCGGTGCGGCACAGGAAGCCCTCGTCCTGCAACATGTGGAGCGCCATCTCCGACGTGTGCGGATCGAGGTTCCAGAGACGCGAGGCCTGCTTGAGGGTCAGGCAGAGGCCGGGCATCTCGAGGAACTCATTGCGAATGCGGCGAAGAAGCGGGTCGTTCGTGTGCTCAGCCATCCATGTCATGACAGACCTACCCCTGGTGACTGACGTCGCAACGTGGGTGCCACGCGCGACGGCCCGTCGTCATTGATGCGATTGTGGCCGCCTCCGGGAATCCGGCGTCAGATGTCGAGGTGGCGCCCCACGACCTTGAGCAGTTCCATCCGGCGCAGGCGCTTCGCGGCCTCACCTGTCGCGAGACCGCGTCGCTCCACTACCGACTCTGTCGTGCGGCGCGCGCCAGGTCGGGCAGCGCAAGCACCGGGGCAACGCCGTGGCAGAGCACCTGGTAGGTGCACGAACCGGCGGCTTCGCCGAAGAGTCCGGCGCGGCCGCGGAGCGCCATGACGATCAGGCCGGCGTGCTGTTCGCGCGCGACGGTCGCGATCTCGTCCGGCGGATGCCCGATGCGCACGCACACCGTGCTCTTCACGCCGGTGGTGGCGCTGGCGAGCGTCTGGAGGGCTCGCTCGGCGCGATCGCAATCGTGGCGCAGGTGGGTGTCGAGGTCTGCGGAGAACCAGGCTGGCGGCGTCGGCATCGGCACGACGTGCACCAGCACGAGCCGCACCCCGAACCAGCGCGCCACCTCGGCCGCTCTCGCCACGTCGCTGGTGGCGTGCGGGCCGAGTTCGATCGCGGCGACGATCGCGCGTCCAGGCCACGACGCTGGCACCGTCCCAGTGCCGCCGCTCGCGGCGTCTGCCGGCGGCACCGCGAGCACGGGGACCGGCGACGTGGCGAGCAGGGCGCTCGTGGTGGAGCCGAGCATGAGGCGCTTCGCCCCGTTCAGCCCCTTCGTGCCGACGACAATCAGGCCGTATCCACCGGCTGTGACCGCGCGGAGGATTTCGCGTGGCGGCTTGCCGAGCGCCGTGCCGAAGGTCGGCGCCACGACCTTCGCTGTCTTCGCGGTGAGCGTCGATGTCACAAACCGTTTCAGTTCCGTCTCGGTGGCCGCGCCGAGCGACTCGACGTTATAGGCCGCGGCTGCCGCGGCGACCAGCAGCGGGTCGTTCACGAACAACACGCGCAGCGGGACCTCAGCCCGGCGAGACAGGGCGGATGCGAACCGGAGGGCAACGCGCGAGTGCTCGGAGAAGTCGACGGGACACAACACGGACGAGAACAGGCCACTCTGACCGACCGATGTCCGCATGGGACACCTCCGCAGCCAGATATACCACGACCGGTGCCATGCGCCGCACTGCCGGGAAACTTCGCGCGCGCCGAGGGAGAACGTCGGCGACTTGCCGGGAATCCGGCGTATGCGGAAGCGGGTACTCGTAGATGCACCGAACTTGTGGAGGACCGGCCTTTGCAGTGGTCTGGTGTGCATCCGGGTTACCCATGGTTCTCGATACGCGGCTCGTGGCTTTCCCCTTCTCCAGCGAGACGGTCTGGAATACCGGGCTGTCCGCCACCGGCTCGGCTGGTGGCCGCTCGCTGTCGGCCGGCTTCGAGGGCGACTGGGCGCCCGAGCACCTCCTGCTGCTTGCGCTCGAGAGCTGCTACATGAGCACCTTCCTGTCGTTGGCGTACGTGCAGGGGCTCGACATTCTCGGCTACGTCTCCAACGCACGCCTCGAGCAGGGCGCGAACCAGAGCGCCGTCCCCACCGTCTCGCTCGCCCCCTGCATTGTCGTCGGTACACCGATCGACGTCACCATCGCGCGGGAACTCGCCAACGCCGCTGGTCGCGAGTCGGTGGTGGCCCGGTTACTCGGTGCGAGGTTGCGCGTCACGCCAGACGTGCGCCTCGTTGCCGATCGGACGGAGTGAGCCATGGTGGGGCACGCCACACTCGGCGAGTACTACGGCGAGCCTGCCGTGCGCGCGCGCATGCTTGAGTACTGTGGCGGCTCGGTGGAGCGCGAGCCGACCTCCGTCTACGTCGCCGGCATGCGCGCCGCGGATACGCCATTCCCGACCTGGGAGCAGGCACCGCGGCATCCGCTGTCCCAGCTCGATGACCTGCTCGCGGCCGGCGCCGACGTGGCGCGCTCGCTGTGGGACCGCGCGCACATCCTGGTGCACCTCGACGTCGACTACCTCAACATCGACACGCCGTCCGAGGCGCACACACATCCGGCCGACGTGTTCTACAAGATCGAGCCGGTCTATCGTGCGGCGCAGCACGTGTTCACGCGCTACGGCCTGCGTCCGCTCGCGCTCGTCACCGGCCGCGGCTATCACTTCACCGGGCAGGTGCCACTCGACTCGTCCGTCGTCGATCGCCTGGCAGCACTGGTGGCGGCACCGCCGGCCTGGCTGCGGTCGGCCGAGCAGCGGCGGTTCCCATGGATGACCGGGACGATCACGTCGAGGCAGGCCCGCGCCTGGGCGGGGACCGGCATGCTCGTCGAGTTCCTCGCGCACCAGATCCTGCGGCGTGCCAGGACGCGCTCGCCCATCCCGGTCGTGGTGAACAATACCGTCGTCGGCACGGGGGAGGTGGGGCGCGAGTGCGTCTCGCTCGACCTCTCGTATGCGGGCGATCCGCTCGACGTGCGACACATCCGCGTCGCGTTCGGCGCCTACCAGAAGCACACGCTCCGGCCCGACCTGTCAGGCGCGGCCGCGGCGCATCCGCCGATGGTCGCCGTCCCGAGGGGCGAGGAGCGGATTGAGCACATGCTGTCGCATCGCACCGACCTGCGTCATGCAGCGCGGCTGGCACGCACCAGTCGCGTCGAGATGCCGGACGTGACGGCCGGGGTGGCTCGTGCACTCGACGGTTACCAGGCGTCGCCGCTCGCGCGGTTCCATCAGGCGTTCGAACAGGCGGTGCCGGCGACGCGCAGCAACACGCTGTCGCACCGGCGGCCCGCCGCGCACCGCCGTCTGCTGCCGGCGTGCGTGACGCGCGTCGTGGCCACGCCGAACGATCTGCTGCTGCAGCCGTCGGTCATCCAGCACGTCACGCGGGCGCTGCTCGCCGACGGACTCTCGCCGCGCGACATCGCCACGCTCATTCAGGCCCGCTACGACGCGGACCACGGATGGGGGAGCCGCTGGACCTGGATGGATGCCCCCACGCGCGCGTCGTTCGACGTGCGTGTGTTCAGCGGCATGCTGATGGCCGGTGTCGACGAGGCGATCGACCTGAACTGCCGTTCGATGCAGGAAAAAGGGTTGTGCCCTGGTGGCGAGTGCGGGGGCGACCTGCGGACGACACGCGCGCAGTTGCTGAAGGCGGTGCGCTCATGAGGTGGCGATTCGCCGCGTCCACCGGGTGCTGCGTCAATACCCCGGTGTGCACGACCTTGCAGGGCATGCACGACGCCGGCGTTCGCGCCGTCGAACTGGGCACACCGCCACGGCACTTCGACCCCTGGCGTCACGAACAGGTAATCGAACTGTCGCATCGGCTGCGTGAGTTCCGTATCGCCCCCATCGCGATCCACGCGCCGTTCGGCGGGCTACTCGACCTCACTGATCCGAACCCGCACCATCGTCATGCGGCGATCGGCGCGATCCTCTCAGCGGCGTCCGCCTTGCGCGAACTCGGTGGCACGAAGGTCGTGGTGCATGTCAGCGATGTCGAGCGGCACCACGTCGATCTGGACGAGCGGCTCGCCCACGGCACGGCGTCGCTGCGGGTGCTGTCTCGCGCGTGCGCGCACATGGACTCGCTGCTGCTGGTGGAGACGCCGCTGCCGCACCTGGTTGGCGGACATCCAGACGAGTTTGCCGCCGTCGTGAAGCCGCTCGACCGCGCGGTCGGGGTCTGCTTCGACACGTCGCACGCGACGCTTGGCCATCACTGGGATGGGTTCATGAACGTGGTGGGGCACCGCTTGGTGCACGTGCACGCCAGCGACCACCACGGGCAGTTCGACGACCATCTGCCTCCCGGCGACGGCATCATCGACTGGGGACATATCCGCGACACGCTGTCGGCGGTCGGGTTCGATGGCTGGATTGTGCTCGAGCTGTCGTGTCCGGGTGGGGCGTTGAGCGAGTTCATGGCCGGGGCGTTACGCCGGGCACGCGTCCTGTTCGGGGCGACAGACCAGGCATAGGCAGGAGAGAGTAATCGCCGCGCGTAACCCATCCATGTTCCCGTAGACTCTTCGATACGCCCCTTGCGCGGGAATCGTGCATTCGGGCAGTTCTGCTGGATCGTCGGCAGCTTCGAAGGAGGCTTCATGCTTCGCTCATGTATTCTCGCGGCCGCAGCACTTGTGCTTGTGGTCAACGTCGCCAGTGCACAGGACAAGGTTGCACGTGGCGCCGCCGTCTACGCCGAACAGAAGTGCCAGTTGTGTCATGCAATTGCCGGGAAGGGCAATGCCAAGGGGCCGCTCGACGCGGTCGGCACCAAGCTCTCGGCCGCCGACCTCAAGGCCTGGCTCGTCGATGCCAAGGGCATGACCGCCAAGACCAAGGCGACCCGCAAGCCCGACATGAAGAGCTATACCCTGCCGGACGCCGACGTGGACGCACTCGTCGCGTACATGCTGACGCTGAAGAAGTAAGGCGACCTTCCCTGGCGGCGTCCTCTTCGGAGCGCCGCCTTGTTTTACCCAAAGCCCAGAGCCAGAAGCCCTTCTGTCGACTTCCCGGCAGGCGCGACATACTCCCCACGTGGTGCCGGAAAATCGGCGCTGCTGGGAGTTCGCCGTCGGGACATTCGGCGGAAACACTCGAAATCTGACGCGATGCGGCCCGCCACTGCTGTGGCAGCGGGCTTGCTCAAGGGCTATGCCGGAGGGTGTGCCATGGTTCGTTCAACCGTATTCGGTCTGTTGTTGCTCGTGGGATTTGCCAGTGCCGCCGCGGCGCAGGACAAGGCCAAGGGCGAAGCGGTCTACGCCGCGCAGAAGTGCACGCTGTGCCACTCGATTGCCGGGAAGGGCAATCCGAAGGGGGCACTCGACGACGTCGGGTCGAAGCTGAAGGCGGAAGAGATTCGCGCCTGGGTCACCGACTCGAAGGGGCAGACGGCCAAGACGGGCGCGACGCGCAAGCCCGAGATGAAGGCCTACTCGCTGCCGAAGGAAGACGTGGATAACCTCGTTGCCTACCTTCAGACCTTGAAGAAGTAGCGGCGTTCGACAGAGCGGATCCTTCGGGATTCGCATGTGGGCCCGGGCCACGCGCCCGGGCCGGCATGAGGGAGTTGGGAATCATGGCTCGTCGGCTCGGTCTGGCACTTGCGACCTGCCTGTTTCTGGGGTTCGGAGCCGCAGCGGAGGCGCAGCCACAGGCCGTCAAGCCCCCCGCAAACGACGACTGCCTCGCGTGTCACGGCGACCCTGATGCCAAGCGCGAGAACGGCACCTCGATCGGCCTCGACGACAAGGTCTTCGCCGCCTCCACGCACGGCCCGCTTGCCTGCGTCGACTGCCACAAGGACCTCGCCACGCTCCAGGAATTCCCGCACCCCGAGAAGCTCGCGAAAGTTGCCTGTGCAACCTGTCACGACGACGAGGGGGCGAAGTACCACGACAGCATCCATTCGTGGGCCAAGGAGAAGGCCGGGCTGACCGCCGCCGCACCCGCGTGCGCCGACTGTCACGGCAAGCACGACATCCGAGGCCGTGACGATGCGACGGCTCGGGTGTTCCGCGCGAACATTCCGGCGACCTGTGGTGCCTGCCACACCGGGGTGCTCGACCAGTACAAGACCGGCATCCACGCCACCACGCGCGCGGTCGGGAACGACAAGGCGCCGGTCTGTATCGATTGCCACACCGCGCACGACATCCGGCGGACCGACACTGACGCCTCGCGGCTTGGCGTGACGGCCCAGTGCGGCACGTGCCACGCCGAGTCGATGCGCACCTATCGCGATACGTTCCACGGTCAAGTGACACGGCTCGGGTTCGTGCAAGTGGCGACCTGTGCCGACTGCCACGGTGCCCACGACATCTTCCCGAAGGCCGACGCCCGCTCGATGGTCAGCGCCTCGAACCGGGTCACGACCTGCAGGAAGTGCCACGCTGACGCGAACGACAACTTCGCCCAGTACGACCCGCACGCCGACCGGCACGACAAGGCCCGCAGCGCGTCGCTGTACTACACCGGCAAGTTCATGGATGGCCTACTGATGACGGTGTTCGGGCTCTTCGGCATCCACACGGCGCTGTGGCTCGCACGTGGCCTCAGGGAACGCGGCCGCGCAAAGAAGTAACGGGGCGATTAGATCCATGGCTACCTATCGTCGATTCGATGCTGCGAACCGTGTGCTCCACGGCTTCCTCATGCTCAGCTTCCTTGGCCTGTCGGCGACCGGACTGCCGTTGCTCTTCGGCACGTCCCGGTGGGCGGCCGCGCTGGCCGGACTGCTCGGAGGCATCGAGTTCGCGGGCCGGCTGCACCGCCTCTCTGCGACCGTGCTGATGCTCGTGTTTCTGGTGCACCTCACACGCGTGTTGAAGCAACTGCTGCTCGACCGCGACCTCGGTGTGCTCTGGGGGCCCTACTCGATGATTCCGCAGCCGCGGGACGTCGTGCAGATGGTCGGCCACTTCAAGTGGTTCCTCGGCCTCGGTGACCGGCCGAGGTTCGGCCGTTACACCTATTGGGAGAAGTTCGACTACTGGGCGGTCTTCTGGGGCATGGGCATCATCGGCTTCTCCGGGTTGCTGCTGTGGTTCCCGACCGTCTTCGCGACGCTGATGCCAGGCTGGTTCTTCAACATCGCACTGCTGGT
The DNA here is from genome assembly GCA_943328785.2 of Bifidobacterium breve. Classification (GTDB taxonomy): domain Bacteria; phylum Acidobacteriota; class Vicinamibacteria; order Vicinamibacterales; family CAVVIG01; genus CAVVIG01. The sequence continues at coordinate 9,770 of CALQBJ020000054.1, read as the reverse complement.
GCATGGCGAAGAGGCGCTGCTGGCCGTCGTGTTTATCTTCACGGTACACTTCTTCAACACGCACATGCGGCCGGAGAAGTTTCCGATGGACCCCGTCATCTTCACGGGCCGCCTGACCGAGCACGAACTGCGTGACGAACGTCCCGACGAATACGACCAGCTTGCTGCGAACGGAGGGCTCGCCGCGATCGAGGTCGGACCGTCCCCGAGCTGGGTCGTACCGTCAGCCCGCATCTTTGCCGCGGCGGTCGTATCGGCCGGATTCGTCGTCGTCATCCTGATTATCCTGACCCTCGTCCAGGGGCGAGGCTGAAACTCCCACATGGCCACATCCGAAGTACGTCTGATTCGCAGTCCCATCTCCGTGATCGGCATGTGGCTGACCACGGTGACGGCGGTCACCTTCCTCGTCGTGTTCCTTGCTGACCTGCTCGGTCTGCACACCAACCCGTACATCGGGATCCTCTTCTTCCTGGTGCTGCCGAGCTTCTTCATCTTCGGGCTCATCCTGATTCCGCTCGGCGCATGGGTCGAGAAGCGGCGTCGCGATCGCGGGCTGGCCCCGGCCGAGATCCACTGGCCGCGCCTCGACCTGAACCAGCCCGGCCAGCGCCGCATCGCCGTGGGCATCTTCGCCCTCACTATGGCGAACGTGGTCATCGTGTCGTTGGCGGCCTATCGAGGGGTCGAGTACATGGACTCGACGCAATTCTGCGGACAGGTCTGTCACGAGGTGATGAAGCCCGAGTTCACGGCTTACCAGGACGGTCCGCACTCGCGCGTCAGTTGCGTGCAGTGCCACATCGGCCCAGGCGCGTCGTGGTTCGCACGCTCGAAGGTCTCCGGCATGCGTCAGTTGGTGGCCGTGGCTCGCGGCAGCTATTCGCGGCCGATTGCCTCGCCGGTCCAGAACCTGCGCCCGGCCCGCGAAGTGTGCGAGCAGTGCCACTGGCCCGAGAAGTTCCACGGCGCCGTGGTGCGCCGCGTGGCCGAGTACTCCGACGACGCGAAGAACTCGGAATCGCTGACCACGCTTCAGATGAAGGTGGGCGGCGGCAGCGCGCGGACGGGCGGTGCCACCGGCATTCACTGGCACACCAACCCGAACACGCACATCGAGTACATCACCACCGACGCGAAGCGTCAGGTCATTCCCTACGTGAAGCTGACCGACGCCAGCGGCACCGTGCGCGAGTACTTCGCCGACGGCGTCACGCCCGACCAACTCGCGAATGGTGACCGGCGCGGGATGGACTGCATCGACTGCCACAACCGGCCGAGCCATCCGATGGCCGCGACGGCCGAACGCGCGGTCGACTCCACGCTTGCGAGCGGCGAGATGCCGAAGGGGCTGCCGTTCGTGCGCCGGGAAGCCGTGAAGGCCGTGAAGGCGAGCTATCCGACGCAGGAGGCCGCAGCCGAATCGATTGCCAGTACGCTGCGCGAGTTCTACCGCACGCAGCAGCCGGCGGTCTACAACGCGCAGCGCCAGGATGTGGAGCGCGCCGTTGCGGCGGCCGAACGTGTCTATCGGCGGAACGTGTTCCCGGAGATGAACGTGCAGTTCGGCACCTATCTCAACAACATCGGGCACATGGACTCACCGGGCTGCTTCCGCTGTCACGACGACAACCACAAGACGAAGGACGGCAAAGCGATCGGGCAGGAATGCGACACGTGTCATGACATTCAATAGTTGCAAGTCCCGAGTCGCAAGTCACACGTCATCGGTGACTGTCGACTCGCGACTCGCGACTCGCGACTCGCGACCTGCGACTCGCGACTCGCGACCTGCGACTCGCGACCTGCGACCTGCGACTTGCGACTTGTGACTATCTGGCACTCCTGATGCAGCTCAGGTAGATGACAGTCGTGACCATGCCGGGTTCCTGACAGGAGCCGGCATCGGGTTCCGAGGGACGCCCGGCGTGTCTCATGACTATCGAAGGTGCGGCGGCGGATCTCGCAGCTCCGTCTTCGCGCTGTGCAGACGGGTGAGCCGACTGGCTCACCAGAGAGCACCCGTTGGACGGCCACTCCCTCCGCTCCGTCCAGCGGGTGTTCGTTTTGTACGGCGACGTCCTTCCGGCGCGGCCTCCTGGCTCCCGTCACGCTCCCGAAGTTTTCCCGCGACCGGCGCGGAGAATTCCCCGGACCCGCGCGTCGGATTCCCGTAAGGCGACGAAAAACCCACGAGAAAAGTGACATTGCCGATCCGGCACCGCGCTTGCCCTGGTCAGCCGTGCAACGTCCCGTCACGTCGTCCACGTGCACGCCTGGAGCTACTCCGCGGAGAGATAAACGTCATGGCATCACCACTGCGCCTCGTGTTCTGGGAGACCACCAAGGCGTGCAATCTCAGTTGCAAACATTGCCGGGCCGTCCCGCAGCGCGCACTCGGCCCTGAGGAGCTCAGTACCAGGCAGGCCTTCGACCTGATCGATGCGATCGGGAAGGTGTCCAAGCCGGTGATGGTGCTCTCGGGCGGTGAGCCGCTCTATCGGCCCGACATCTTCGATATCGCCGAGTACGGCGTCGAGAGCGGTTTCCGCATGGCGATGGCCACCAACGGCACGCTGATCGACGAGCGGATTGCGGCGCGGGTGGCCGACGTCGGGATCTCGCGCGTGGCTATCAGCCTCGACGGCGCCGTGGCTGAGACGCACGACCGGTTCCGCAACATGGCGGGGTCGCACGCCAAGGCGCTGCGCGGCATCCGCCTGCTGCGCGATGAGGGCGTGTCGGTGCAGATCAACTCGACGATTGCGAAACACAACGTCGACGAACTGCCGCGCATGCTCGACCTGGCGCTGTCGCTCGGCGCCGACGCGCTGCACCTGTTCATGCTCGTGCCGGTTGGCTGCGGGCTCGAGATCGCCCCGGCGCAGATGCTGCCGGCCGACGAGTACGAGCGCGTGCTGCACTGGTTCGACGAGCAGGCGAAGAGCTGCCCGATCGACCTCAAAGCGACGTGCGCGCCGCACTATTACCGCATCCGCGCCCAGCGCCTGGAGGAGGCGCGCAACCACGGCGACTACTCCGAACACTTCATCGCCGCCGGCACCAGGGCCAAGGCGGCGCCGCAGTTGCTGCACGGCGGCGGGCACGGCCAGCATCTGTCGGCCATGACGCGCGGTTGCCTCGCGGGCACGGCCGTCTGCTTCATCTCGAACGTCGGCAAGGTCTATCCGTGCGGTTACCTGCCGGTGAGCGCTGGCGACACGCAGGCGCTGCCGTTCTCCGAGATCTGGAACTCGTCGCCGGTCTTCGAGCAACTGCGCAACCCCGATGCCTACGAGGGCAAGTGCGGCGTCTGCCGCTACGAGTCGATCTGCGGTGGCTGCCGCGCGCGCGCCTATGCGGCGACCGGCAACTTCATGTCGGAGGAGCCGTTCTGCCTCTACCAGCCCGATGGTGAGCCCCGCCCCGCGAGCGCCAGGCCGGCCACCATCCGGCTGCAGCAGGTATAGGGCATTGCCGATTGCAGAGGGGCAGTCGCTGATTGTCGGAGCTGCCGACCTTCACGTCGGCTTCCACGGCGGACCTGAAGGTCCGCAGCGACGCCTGTCGAGCGCCGGTTCGTCGACAACTCGCCGAATCGGCGGCGATGGCGCTGCCGCATGGTCGGCGGCGTAGCTGCGTCGGTTCGAGTCGCTTCCTCGTAAGTCCCTGCGCATCTGTTCGTTGGCGCGGCGCCCGTGTCGGGCCGCATCCGGCGCGCCCCATGCTTTTGTCTTCGGTGGACGTCGGAACGGAATCGACCTCACGTCGCGGATCCCCCAGCGACCGCTCATGCGCAGGTTGAAGGCGGCGGTGGCTGTCACCGCCGGCACCATCCGCGCAACGACGGGCGCACCATCCAAGATGTGCTGGCCGCTCGCACCGGACTCACTCCGGGTCGCGAGCCGGTCCGGCGTCCAACGCATCTATTCCTCATTCGTCATGCACGCTGAGATTCGGGAGGGACGCAGCGTGCGCGAAAGAAGGCAGGTCATGTCCAGCAACAAGCCGATGAAAGTCGAACACACGACGCCGAAGACGATGGCGCCGTGGGAGCGTGCGTTTGGATTCCCGATGCTCGCCAGGTTGAGCGATGAGTTCGACTCGATGTTCGGTCGCGTCGGTCTCGATCGGCCGATGTTCGAACCCGTGCCGTCGATGTGGAGCCCCGAGATGGAGATCATCACCAAGGCGCACGAACTGCTGGTGAAGGTCGACATGCCTGGCATCAAGAAAGACGAGGTCACGGTCGAGATCGCCGACGACCACCTGGTGCTGCGCGGTGAGCGCAAGCAGGAGAAGGAGGAGAAGAAGGACGGGTTCTTCAAGACCGAGCGGACCTACGGCAGCTTCTTCCGGATGGTGCCGCTGCCAGAGGGGGTGAAGTCCGAGGGGGCGAAGGCGATCATGCACGATGGCGTCCTCGAGATCACCGTGCCGATGGTGCAGGTCGAGGAGAAGCGCCGGACGCTGGCGATCACCGAGCCCGCGCCGGTGAAGGCGACGAAGGCGGCATAGCGCCGGCGAGCTGGCGGTGGGCAGCACGGGGCGACGCGGTCTCCGACGCCGTCCTGGCTGCCCACCGCTTCGTCATTCCCGCGAGGCGGCACACGAGTCCCGTGCCTCTCGCCCAATTGCCCGCGACCTGCGGGCCGTGCCGTTCCCTCAGGCCACGCAGTTGCGTCGGCGGATTCCCGTCAGCCCCTTGGATGATTTGTCGGCGGCCTTCCGGTGTTGCCGACTATTCGTAGACGCTTGTGAAATATCTGAACGAAGTCGTCTGAATCGCAACGATTCGGCCGATCGCTGACCGAGCGAGTGTGGCACCACGGTTGCTGTCTCAGGAGTCACATCCTTACACGCGCGCGTGCCCGGCGAGCGTGCTCAAGAGTTCGGCGTCTCCCTGGTTGGAGGTGTCCTTTGTTTGCTTCGTTCTCCCTCGACTCTCCGGGCGTTGGTGAAGTCTCTCGTCGTGACTTCGTGCGCTGCTGTTCACTTGCCGCCGCGGCAGTCGGTCTTGGTCCGCTCGCGGCCGAAGACTTCGTCCAGGCCGCTGAACGGGGACAGAAGCCATCGGTCATCTGGCTCCAGTTCCAGGAGTGCACCGGGTGCACCGAGTCGCTGCTCCGCACCTCCCACCCCGGCGTTGACGAACTCATCCTCGACCTGATCTCTCTCGACTATCACGAAACGCTCTTTGCGGCCGCCGGCCATCAGGCGGAAGCTGCTCTCAAGTCCGCAATGGAGGCGCACTCGGGCAAGTACGTCTGCATTGTGGAAGGTGCAATCCCGACCAAGGAGAACGGCATCTACTGCATGATCGGGGGCCGCACTGCGCTCGAGATCGTGAACGACGTGGCCAGCAAGGCCGGCGCCGTCATCGCGATTGGCTCCTGTGCCTCATGGGGCGGCATCCCATCCGCCGACCCGAATCCGACCGGCGCCTCGCCAGTGCACGAGGTGTTCACGGGCAAGCCGGTCGTGAACATTCCCGGGTGCCCGGCGAATCCGTACAACCTGCTCGGGACGGTCCTGCAGTACGCCACCTACGGCACCCTGCCCGAACTCGATGAAGAGAACCGGCCGAAGTTCGCCTACGGTCGCACCGTGCACGAACACTGTCCGCGGCGCGCGCACTTCGACGCCGGCCGCTTCGCCGAGAAATTCGGTGACGAGGGGCACCGTCAGGGGTACTGCCTCTACAAACTCGGATGCAAGGGACCGGCAACGCACGCGAACTGCTCGGTCCAGCACTTCGGCGAGGTTGTGGATGCGTGGCCGATCGGCCTTGGCCATCCATGCTTCGGCTGCACGGAGCAGAAGATCGGCTTCCGGATGCCGATGCATGCGACCGTCGAGATCTATCGACCGACGCCTCCCGACACCTACCCGCCGATCAACGCGAAGCAGGGCACGATCAGCCCGGTTGCCACGGCCGTGGGCGGTGCCATCGTCGGCGCGCTGGTGGGAGGCGGCTACGTCGCGTCGAAGAAGCTCTCCTCGACGCCTGACGAACAGCCGCCGTCGAAGAACGCGGGGGTGTAGTCATGGGCATCACGAGACGTGCAGCCCTCCGGACCCTGCTTGCGGGCAGCGCGGTTGCTGCCAGCGCGGCTATCCCGACCGAATCGGCATCCGCGGCGACGCTCCCGACGCCGCCCGCCGACGCGTTGGGGCTCCTCTACGACGCCACCCTCTGCATCGGCTGCAAGACGTGCGTGGTCGCCTGCCAGGACGCGAACGGCTTGCCCCGCGACACCAGCGGCATCGACTACAAGTACGACGCCCCGGTGGCGCTGAGCGCGCGGGCGAAGAACGTCATCAAGCTGTACAAGGGCGAAGAGGGCGAGTCGTTCATGAAGGCGCAGTGCATGCACTGCGTCGATCCGGCGTGTGTCAGCGCCTGCATGATCGGCGCGCTCACCAAGAACCGGGAGACCGGCATCGTCAGCTACAACGTCGACTACTGCGTCGGCTGTCGCTACTGCGAGATTGCCTGCCCGTTCAACGTCCCGAAGTTCGAGTGGGCGAAGGCGACCCCGCGGGTCGTCAAGTGCGAGCTGTGCAGAGAGCGGCTGGCTGAAGGCAAGGAGCCGGCCTGCACGGAGGTGTGCCCACGCCATGCCGTGATCTTCGGGAAACGTGCGGAGTTGATGCAGGAGGCGAAGCGCCGCATTGCCGCCGAACCTGACAAGTACCAACCGAGGGTCTACGGCGAAACGGAGGGCGGCGGCACGCAGTGCCTCTACATCTCGCACGTGCCGTTCGACACACTCGGGCTGCCGTCGCTCGACGACCGCCCTGCGCCTGAACTCGCGAGATCGATCCAGCACACGGTGTACAAGGGCTTCATCGCGCCGGTGGCGCTGTACGGCGTGCTTGCGGCGGTGATGTTGCGGAATCGTCGTGGCGGGCAGGCGCCGGAGGACAGGCCATGAGTGCCCATGTGCACGCCGCACCGGTCGGGGGGCGCATGATGACCCCGTCCGCGCGAGCGTTGTTCGCGCTGTTCGGTGTCGCCATGGTCCTGGTTGCCTGGCGGCTCATCGCCGGACTGGGAGCGACGACGGCGATGAACGACGGCTATCCGTTCGGGCTGTGGATCGCCTTCGACGTCGTCACCGGCACCGCCCTCGCGTGCGGCGGCTACGCCGTGGCGATCCTCGTCTACATCCTCAATCGCGGCCAATACTCGCCGCTCGTCCGCCCGGCCTTGCTGACGAGCGCGCTCGGCTACTCGCTTGCGGGCATCGGCGTGGCCCTCGATGTCGGCCGCTGGTGGGACCTCTGGCGCGTGCCGGTCTACTTCTGGCGCTGGAACCTCAACTCGGCGCTGCTGGAGATCGCGCTCTGCATCATGGCCTACGTCGTGGTGCTGTGGATCGAGGTGGCGCCGTTCATTCTCGAGAAGTACCGCGACAGCGACAACCTGACGTTGCGGCGTGTCTCGCGCAGCGCGGTGCCAGCCCTGAAGAGAGCGTCGGTCTGGATCATCGCGCTGGGCCTCGTGCTCCCGACGATGCACCAATCGTCGCTCGGCACGCTGATGCTCCTGGCCAATTCGCGGTTGCATGAACTGTGGCGGACGCCGATGGTGCCGCTGTTCTTCCTGCTGACCTGCGTGTCCATGGGCTATGCCGTGGTGGTGTTCGAGTCGGCGTTCTCGAGCGTCGCGTTCAAGCGCAAGCCCGAGACGGCGATGCTGGCCAGCCTGGCCGCGGTCATCGCGCCTCTGCAGGTCGTCGTTGTTCTGCTGCGTATTGCGGACCTGGCCATGCGCGGCGTCCTCGGCTCGCTCTTCAGTGGAGACATCCGCTCGAACATGGTGATCCTCGAGCTGGTGTTGTTCCTCGCGCCTGCCGCGATGCTGATGTCTGCGAGCAGTCGCAGGAATCTGGGGCATCTCGTCCGGTCCGCGATGGTGATGATGTTCGCCGGTGCGCTCTACCGCTTCGACGTCTTTCTCGTCGCATTCAACCCGGGCGCGCACTGGTCCTACTTCCCGAGCGTTCCGGAACTGCTGGTGACGGTGGGGTTGGTAGCCGCGGAAGTGCTGGCCTACGTATTCATCGTCAGGAACTTCCCGATTCTCTCCGGCGGCCACCCCGCCGCGCCCGAAAGGCAGGCTGCGTCATGAGCACGCACATCACCGTCGATCCGATCACCCGCATCGAGGGGCACCTGCGCATCGACGTCGAGGTCGACGGCGGCGTCGTGAAGAAGGCGTGGTCATCCGGACAGATGTTCCGCGGCATCGAGCGCATCCTCGAAGGGCGTGACCCGCGCGACGCCTGGGTCTTCACGCAGCGGTTTTGCGGCGTCTGCACCACGGTGCATGCCATCGCGTCGGTCCGGGCGGTCGAGAACGCGCTCAAGCTCGAGATTCCGATGAACGCGCAGTACATCCGGAACCTGATCATCTCGGCGCACGCCATGCACGACCACATCGTGCACTTCTATCAGCTGTCGGCGCTCGACTGGGTCGACGTCACCTCGGCGCTGAAGGGCGACCCGGTGAAGACGGCGGCGCTGGCCGCGAGCATCTCCGACTGGCCTGGCAACAGCACGCAGCAGTTCACGCAGGTAAGGGACCGTCTGGCGAAGTTCGTCGCCGGCGGTCAGCTCGGCATCTTCACCAACGGCTACTGGGGCCACCCGGCGATGAAGCTGTCGCCGGAAGTGAATCTGATGGCGGTGTCGCACTACCTGCAGGCGCTCGACTACCAGCGCAAGGTGAACCAGGTGGTGGCCATCCTCGGCAGCAAGACGCCGAACATCCAGAACCTCGCGGTCGGCGGCGTGGCCAACGCGATCAACCTGGATAACGATTCCACCCTGAACATGAACAAGCTCTACATGGTGAAGAGCCTGCTCGACTCGGTGCACCAGTTCATCGAGCAGGTCTACTTCGTCGACGTTTGTGCCATCGGGGCGATGTATGCCGACTGGCTCGGTCACGGCAAGGGCGTCACCAACTACCTGTCGGTGCCAGACCTGCCGCTCGACGGCACGGGCACACAGTTCGAGTTCCCCGGCGGCACCATCTTCAACGGCGACCTCTCGAAGATCACGCCGATCAGCTCGTTCGAGGATCCGTACTTCCAGAAGAACGTCTCGGAATCGATTGCGCACGCCTGGTACGACGGCGACTGGCAGAAGCACCCGTGGGAAGAGGAGACGGTGCCGAAGTACACGCCGTGGGACGCCGAGAAGAAGTACTCGTGGATCAAGGCGCCGCGCTTCGACGGCAAGGTGATGCAGGTCGGTCCGCTGGCGCAGGTGCTCGTTGGCTTCGCGCAGGGGCACGAGCCGACCAGGCGATGGGCGACGAAGACGCTCGAGACCGCGGGCAAGGTGGCCGGTACGCAACTCACCCCGGCGGTGCTTCACTCGACGATGGGGCGGCACGCGGCGCGCATGATCCGCTGCGGCGTCCTCTCCGAACTGGCAGGGAAGCACTGGCAGTTGCTGGCCGAGAACATCGGCAAGGGCGACACCGACATCTTCAACGAGCCGGTGTTCCCGAAGGGCGAGCAGCAGGGCTTCGGCTTCCACGAAGCGCCGCGCGGCACGCTGTCGCACTGGATCGTCATCCAGGACGGCAAGATCAAGAACTACCAGGCGGTGGTGCCGTCCACCTGGAACGCCGGCCCGCGCGACGGGGAAGGGCAGCCCGTTCCATACGAAGCCTCCCTTGTGGGCAATCCGGTTGCTGACCCCGAGCAGCCGCTCGAGGTGCTGCGGACCATCCACTCATTCGACCCGTGTAT
>CALQBJ020000053.1 GCA_943328785.2 Bifidobacterium breve | reverse complement strand
CGGTGTCCTCGGTCACCACCTTCGGACCGAACTGCGCGTTCAGCGTCTGCAGGTCCTGCTCGTTCCGCGTCAACACCTGAATCCACAGGTCGCCCATCTCGTCGGCCGAGCGCTGCCCCCAGTAGACCCGTTCTGGCGGCTGGTTCGGATTGCGCGGGTTCTCCGCCGAATTGTCGTAGCTGTAGCGCATCTGCAGCCGCGTGCCCTTCGGCAGCCAGAACGGCGTGACATAGCGGAACACGTGCTGCCAGCGGAAGTCCCAGTCGCGGATGTGGATCAGCGGACGCACCGAGCCGTCGGGCAGGTTGGCGAAGCCGACCATCTCTTTCGCGCGGTAGTGCGCGTGCGGCTGCACGGCCTGCACCTCGATGTCGACCGGCGTGACGAACGAGTCGGTGATGACGTAGCTGTTCTCGCCAGGCGGGATGTCGATGCTCTGGCGGCCCAGTCGCAGCATGGCCGGCGTCCGCTCCGGCGGATCGCTACCGAAGTAGAAGCCGATCGTCGGCTGCACCACTTCTTCCTTGCCGCTTGGCTGCATGTGCAGTTCGACGACGAGGTCGGTGTTCGGCTGGAGGCGCCAGGCGAGCCCCTTGGGCAGCAGCGGCGGCACCTGCGCCGGCGTCCACCCGAGGAAGTGCCCATCCGGATAGATCGCGGAGTTGGCGATGAGGCCGGTGTATCCGGGCTCAGGATCGGCCTCGTCGAACTTGCGCGACGCATCGGTGTGATCGATGCGGATGTTCGCGTGATGCACCACGCGCGCGTTGCCCGGCTTGAACTCCATGCCGCGCACGAACTTCAGGTTGTCGACTGGCAGCTTGATGACGAACACACGGAAGACGTCGGTGCCGTCGGCCTGCAGCGTGAATTTCGGCGTGGTCACCACGAGGTCGGGCGTGCCCAATTGCCAGCCGTCGGTCCACTGCGGCGGTGCCGGCGTATCGGCCGCATTCCCCTCGAGCGCCCCATCGGCACCCCACCGCTGCAGCACATCGAGCTCGACCGGCGTCAGGCGCGGCTGGTTCAGGAACTCGCCGCCGTAGTCGCCGTCGGCCTGCCACGGCGGCATATAGCCGCTCTTCGTCACGGTGGCGATCTGACGCGCGTGCACACGCGCGTCGGCGTAGCTGATCAGGCTGAACGGCCCGGCGCCGCCGGGGCGATGACAGACGCCGCACTTGGCGTAGACGATCGGCGCCACGTCGCGCGCGAACGTGACCGGTGCGGCCGGCTGCGCGGCAACCGGCGACGCGAACGCGGCGAGCGCCCATACCGCGAGCGCAAGAGCGGCCGTCCTCATGGTGCGAAATCCGCGATGTAGCAGCCGACCGCCGGCGCCGACGCCACCGCAGGCGCTCTTCCGTCCAGCACCGCGGTGAGCGCCTGGAAGAGATCGCGCGTCGTGGCCACGGGCCGCTCGACGCCAAGGCTGACAAACCGGTCGTCGATACGGCCGTGATAGGCCAGCGCACGCGCCCGATCGAACAGCGCCGCTTCAGGCGTAATGCTCACCTTCCCCAGTTTCACCAGCGCATGGCCCGGGTCGAGCAACGCGTGCACCGGATAGCCGTAGGCCTCGAGGTGCGCCCGTACCGCGGCCGGCGTGTCGTTCGGATTCGGGTAGACGAGCCAGAACGCCACGTGCTGCTTCGCGAAGGTATCGTGCAGCCGCCGCACGTCCGGTGCGTAGCGGTTCGACACGGGACAGTCGACGCTGGCAAACAGGAACAGGATGGCCGCGCTGTCTTCTGCCGCCAGGAAGGGATCGACCAACCGCCCGTCCACATCCTTCAGCGCCACCGAAGGGACCGCGGCACGCGCGCGCGGCGCACCGCACACGATCAGCAGCGCGCAGACGAACACGGCGGCAACCGACGCGGCCTTGCGGGTCATGCTGCAATTCTACCGGCGACCGCCGCGTCAGGATGCACAGAACTGACGCGGCTCGCCGCCGGCGTACCGGCGCCTACGGCGGACCGGCAGCGTCGGCATTGCCGCGCGCCGCCGCCTGGTATTGCATCAGCCGCTGGCGAATCTCCGCGGCCAGGCGGTCGTTCTTCGAGGCCAGGGCTCGCTGCAGCGCGAGCTGCGCCGTGCGCGCCGCGAGATCGATGCGGCCATCGGCCGCATACGCGGCGGCCAGCACGTCGAGCGCCGCCGGATTCGTCCGCCGGGTCGCAGTGTTGGCCGCTTCGGCCAGACGCATCGCTTCGCCAGGGCTGAGCACGTCCGGGTTGGTGGCCAGCATCCAGGCGAGGTCGAGGCTGAACACCAGGCTGTCGGGCCTGGCCGCCACGGCGCGCCGCCACTGCTGCACCGCTTCGCGCGGCTGGTTGGCAGCCACGTGGGCACGGCCCAGGTTATAGAGCGCGTCGGCGTTCTCGGGACGGGTCCGCAGTGAGGCCCTGAACTCCGCCATCGCATCGCTCACTGCTCCGCGTGACAGCAGCAGACGTCCCACGTTGTTGTGCGCGCCCGCATGGTTGGGCCGCGACGCCAGCGCAGCGCGGAAGTGCCGTTCTGCCTCGTCCGAGCGTCCACTCGATTCGAGCACCACCCCGAGGTTGTTGTGGGCTTCGGCGTAGTCGGGCCGCGACTCGAGCGCGCGCTCGAAGCGGCGGATGGCTTCGACGCCCTGCCCTTCGTTCATGGCCATGACACCCAGGTTGTAGTGCGCCATCGCCAGCCCCGGGTCGGTGTGCAGCGACGCTTCGATCTGCGCCACCGCGTCGCCAATGCGCCCGAGCTGCACGTAGGCGACACCGAGGGCGTTCCGCGTTTCGGCGTCTTCCGGCACGTCGGCGACACGCTTCTCTTCGCCCGCCACGTCGGTCAGCAGGTTCTTGCGCGCCACCTGCGCCCGCAGTGGCGCGAACCCGTCGGCGCTCCGCGGCAGCACCTGCACGAGCAGTTCCCCCATCTCGTCGCGCGTCTGCGGGCCGAAGCGGACGCGCTGCGGCGGCAGCGACGGGTTGCGCGGGTTGGACGCGCTGTTGTCGTAGCGGTAGCGCATCTCGATGGTCGTGCCGCGCGTGAGCGCCACCGGCTGGGCGTAGGTGTATTCGTCCTGCCAGTTGAAATTCCAGTTCGGGATGCGCAGCAGTGTGTCGGCGCGGCCGTTCGGCGTGCGCGCCAGCACCAGCATGTCTTTCGCCAGGTAGTGGGCGTGCGGATAGATGCTGAGTGCCAACACGTCGGTCGGCAGCGTGAAGCGATCGACCACTTCGTAGTCGCTGCTGCCGGCCGGAATGTCGATCGTCTTCGAGCCGAGCCGGATCATCACCGGCGTGGTCGGCGGCGGCGTGTCGGTGAGATAGAGACCAATCGACGCCTGCACCATCTCGGCGCGACCGCTCGGCTTCAGGTGCATCTGGATGACGAGATCGTTCCCGGGCTCGAGCGGCCACGGGTACGCCTCGCGGGCCGGCATCTTCCCCGGCGCCCAGCCGAGGAAGTGGCCGTCAGGAAAGCGCGCCCCTGGCACGTCCATCCCGCCGAACCCCGGTCCCGCGTCCTGCTCGTCCAGATGGCGGATGTCGCCCGTGTCGTCCAGCAGCAGGCGGGCATGGTGCAGGACGCGTGGATTGCCAGGCCGGAACTCGAGGGCCTGCACGAACCGTCGCTGCGTGAGCGGGATCGGCAGCACGAAGTTACGGAAGACGTCCGGTCCATCTGCCGGCACGATGAAGCCCTCCGGCATGGTGATGACCAGATCCGGCGTGCCGAGTTGCCAGCCGGCCGTGAAGACCGGCACGGTGCGACGGTCCGCAGGGCCGCCCTCCAGCACGCCGTCGTCGACCCAGCGCGTGAGCGTCTCGATCTCAGCAGCAGCCAGGCGCCGCTCTCCGGCGAACTCGCCGCCTTCCGACTCGGGCAGCCACGGGGGCATCACGTGTGACGAGACGGCCGTCGCGATGAGCCGCGCACGCTGCCGCGCGTCCTCGAAGGTGAGCAGGCTGAAGGGACCGGCTTCTCCCGGCCGATGGCAGGCGGCGCAGTGCGCGTGCAGGATCGGCAGCACATCGCGATTGAATGTGACGGCTGGCCGTAGCGGCGCCGCCGGTTGCTGCGCGCGTACGGCGCTCGACCCAGCCGAGGCGGTCAACAGCAGCGTCGCCGCGAGCGGCACACACGAAAGACACAGGCCCAGCCACGTGAACGGACGACGCGAAGGGGTGAACACGGCGTTGTTACCGGAGAATACGACGGGTGGACGCCGCCCGTTTCGCTAGCGGAGGAACGCCTTGCGTTGCTCGTAGAGCAGCACGCGGTCGCGCATCTCCGCCGCCAGCAACTGCTGCCCGCTGGCCAGCGCCACCTGGATGCCGGCCACGCCGGCCCGCGCCGCCTGTTCGAACTCGCCGAGGGCGGCGTAGGCGGCCGCCAGCGCATCGAACGCCTGCGGGTCCTGACCGCGGCTCAGTTGCCGCGCTCGCTCGGCCAGAGCCACGGCCTGTCCCGGCCGGCGCAGGGGCGCATCGGATGACGTCGCGCGAATCCACGCGAGCCCCGTGAGTGCGGAGACCGCGTCGGGCTGCACGGCCAGCGCCTGCTCGAACTGCGTGGCCGCCTCGGCCGCCTTGCCCTGCAGCAGGAACAGCCGGCCCAGGTTGCTGTGCGCCTCGGTGTTCTCCGGCCGCAGTTCGAACGCCCGGCGATAGTGCGGCACCGCGTCGTCGAGTCGGCCCGCCACGTGCAGCATCGCGCCGAGGTTATTGTGCGCCTCGGCATGATTCGGATCCATGCGCACGGCCGCCTCGTACTCGCGGGTCGCCTCCGGATACTGCCGCAGCATCGAGAGCGCCAGCCCGAGGTTGTAGTGCGTCGGCGCCGAGTCGTTGTTCAGCCGCAGCGACGCGCGGAAGTGCGGCACCGCCTCCTGCGGACGGCCGTCCTGCAGGTAGAGCATCGCTACGGCATCGTGCCGCAACGGATTCTTCGGATCCGTCTCGAGCACGCGCGTGTAGGCAGCGATGTCCTCGAGGCGCGTCTTGCTGGCGATGTCGTTACCAAGCTGCGCAAGGTCGGCGGTGCGCGCCGGCACCAGCTGCACCCAGAGGTCGCCCATCTCGTCGGTGGTGTTCTGCCCCCAGACGATCCGCTGCGGCGGTTGAAACGGATTGCGCGGGTTCGCCGCCGAGTTGTCGTAGGTGAACCGCATGCGAATCGTGCTCCCCTGCGGCAGCGCGAGGGGACGGACGTAGCGGTAGACGTCCTGCCAGCCGAAGTCCCAGTCGAGGATGGTGATGAGCGGCTTCACCGTGCCGTCTGGCAGCAGCACCTCGGCGTAGGTCTCGCGGCCGAGGTTGTGAGCATGCGGCTGCACCGCCAGCACCTCGGCGTCGACCGGCAGCACGTAGCTGTCGCGAATGTCATAGGCCGCCTGCCCCGCGGCGATGTCGATCGTCTCGCTTCCCAGCCGCAGGCCGACCGGCGTGCGCGTGGGCGGCGTGTCGGTGAAGAAGAAGCCAACGCTCACCTGAATCGGCTCGGGCTTGCCGGTTGGCTGCAGGTGCAACTGCACGATGAGGTCGCTCTCCTGCTCGAGGCGCCACGGCATCCCGTCTGGCGACGGCCGCGGCTGCTGCCCGGGCGTCCAGCCGAGGAGGTGCCCCGGTGGATAGGCGGCGTCCTGCACCATGCCGCCGACGTAGCCCGGCTCAGGGTCGGCCGCGTCGAGCCGGCGCGACGAGCGCGTGCGGTCGACGCCGATGTTGGCGTGGTGCACGCCGCGCCCCTGCCCGGGCCTGAATTCGATGGCTCGCACGTAGCGTGTGCGCGACGCCGGGATCGGCAGGACGAACGTGCGGAACAGGTCGGGCCCGTCCGGGCGCAGCGTATAGGCCTCGGGCATCGTCACCACCACATCGGGCGTGCCGAGCTGCCAGCCCTGGGCGAACGACGGCAGCGCCGGCAGGTCGCGGGCATCGCCTTCAGGTCCGCCCTGGGCCGCCCAGTCCTGCAGCGTCTGGATCTCGGCGTCGGAGAGCGAGCGGTCGTCCAGGAACACACCCGGCGCCGGCGCCGGCTTCCACGGCGGCATCACCCGCCGCGTCGTGGCGTCGGCGATCAGCGTCATGCGCTGCCGTGCATCGCTGTAGGTCTGCAGCGCGAACGGGCCGATCTCGCCGGGACGATGGCAGGTGGTGCAGTGGCGGTAGACGATCGGCGCCACATCCTTCGTGAAGGTGACCGGTTCGGCCGCCCGCACGGGCGCCGCGAGGAGGCACGCAGCGAGCGCAACACACGCAGTCCAGATGATGTTCACGGCACGGCTCGGAATTATGATACTTGCATTGAACCATCCGCCTTACGCCGCATGAAGCCCGCCCACCGGACAGCCTCGCCTGCTCTGGCCGCGCCCGTCGAGGCACGCACCGATCGCCCGTTCCTGCCCTGGGCCGGAGCCATCTTCGGCGCGGCGCTCATGGTGCGCCTGCTGCACGTGTGGCTGCTCGGCCGTTCGCCCTGGTTCAACGCGCTGATGGGCGATGCGCACGGCTACGACGAATGGGCGCGCCGGCTGGCCGGTGGCGACTGGATCGGTTCAGAGGTCTTCTATCAGGCGCCGCTCTATCCGTACTTCATCGGCGTGGTCTACTCCGTGTTCGGCCACAGCCTGACCGCGCTGCGGGTGCTGCAGGCGATCGTCGGTGCCGCGTCGTGCGCGTTGCTCGGGCTGGCCGGCTTCCGCTTCTTCTCGACCCGAGTGGGCGCCATCGCGGGATTCGTGCTCGTCCTCTACGCGCCGGCCATCTTCTTCGATGCGCTCATCCAGAAGTCGGTGCTCGACCTGTTCTTCATCACGCTGGCGCTCTGGCTGACCGGGCGACTGGTCGACCGTCCGGACCGCGCCAGTTGGCTCGCACTCGGTCTGGCCATGGGCGGCATGGCGCTGACGCGCGAGAACGCGCTGGTGTTCGTCGGGGTCATTCTCGTGTGGGCGATGGTCCCAGAGGTCCGGCTGAAGCCGGACACTACACCTGCACCACAGACGACTGAACGGATCGTAGTGTCCGGCTTGAGCCGGACCTTGCACGCCGCGATATTCATCGCGGGCCTGGCCATCGTCCTGCTCCCCGTGGCCGTCCGCAACTACGCCGTCGGCGGCGGCTTCTACCTCACGACTTCGCAATTCGGCCCAAACTTCTTCATCGGCAACAACCCGCAGGCCGACGGCACCTACGCGTCGCTGCGGTTCGGGCGCGGGGCGCCTGAGTATGAGCGGACCGACGCCACCGAACTCGCCGAGCACGCGCTCGGACGCACGCTGACGCCGGCTGACGTGTCGAGCTACTGGACGACGCGCGCGCTGGACTTCATCACCGGCCAGCCCGCGGCATGGCTGCGGTTGACGGGGCGCAAGGTCGTGCTGCTGTTCAACGCCACCGAGATGATCGACACCGAAGCGCAGCAGAGCCACGCCGAGTGGTCGTGGCCACTGCGTGTCGGCGGATGGTTCGGTCACTTCGGCGTGCTGGCGCCGCTGGCCCTGACCGGACTCATCCTCGCCTGGCGCGATCGCCACCGACTGGCCGTGCTGTACGTCATGCTCGCGGCCTACGCGGCCAGCGTGATCATGTTCTACGTCTTCGCGCGCTACCGTCTGCCGCTGGTGCCGATGCTGCTGCTCTTCGCCTCAGCCGGCGTCACCGCGCTGCCGGACTGGCTGACGTCGGCGTCGCGCAACGCGAAGGCCGCGCTCGGCGCCGGCATCGTGGCCTCGGTGGTGTTCACCAACTGGCCCGTGCTGTCGGTGCCGCTCATGAAGGCGATTGGTGAAACGAACCTCGCGTCGGCGCTGCAGGCCGAAGGCCGGATCGACGAGGCAGCCGCACATTACGCGCGCGCCATCGCCCTGCAGCCCGACTATGCGCCGGCCTACAACAACCTCGGCGTGATGCAGCGTGCTGCGGGCCGGGTGGACGAGGCGATTGCCACCTACCACGTGGCGCTGCAGCAGAAGGGCGACTACCCCGACGCGCACTACAACCTGGCGAACGCCCTGCTCGAGAAAGGCCGTCCGCAGGAAGCCGCCGAACACTTCCGCATCGCGCTGCGGTCGATTCCCGATTCAGCCGGCGCCGCCAACAATCTCGGCATCGCCCTCGCCGCACAGAACCGACCGGCCGATGCTGTCGCCGCGTTCCGGGCCGCCGTCGCCGCCGATCCGAACTCGGCCGTCGCGCATCGTAACCTCGCCGACGCGCTCGCCGCCGCCGGACAGGTGGATGACGCCGTTGCCGAGTTCCAGCGCGCGAGCGCGCTCGATCCGAACGACCCTGGCACCCCGTACAACCTCGGCGTCGTGCTGCTCGAGGCCGGCCGCATCCCCGACGCCATCAGCGCGCTGCGGACGGCGGTGGCGCTGTCGCCGCGCTCGCTCGAGGCGCGCAATAACCTCGGCATCGCCTTCGGCTCTGCGGGCAACCTCGATGCCGCCATTGCCGAATTCAGGCGCGCGCTGGCTATCGACCCCGCCTCACCAGACGCGCGACGCAATCTGGAACTGGCGCAGCAGGCGAAGGCCGGTCCACAGAGCACACGACCATGAGTCGCCGCCACACCGCAGGTTCCGTAACACGCACAGTTGGTTCGACGCCGTCCACGTCACCGCCAGCGCCGTCGGCCGCACGCTGGCCCGTTGCCCTTCTCGCGGGCGCAGGCATGCTCACGTATGCCAATGCACTCGGGCATCCCTTCATCTTCGATGACGCCGGGACGGTGGTCGACAACCCGACGATTCGCGCCATCGGCTCGAGCCTGCTCGGTGGTCCGGCGCAGACAGCCACCGCTGGCCGGCCGCTCGTCAACCTCTCCCTGGCGCTGAACTATGCGCTCGGCGGCCTCTCGCCCTGGGGCTATCACCTCTTCAACCTCGGCGTGCATATCGCCTGCGCGCTCGTGCTGTTCGCGCTGCTGCGCCGCGTCTGCACATGGCCGCGTCTCTCATCGTGGATGGGGGGCCGCGCCACTGGCGCAGCGTCCGCCATCGCGCTGCTGTGGACCATGCACCCGCTCACCAGCGAAGTGGTGAACTACGTCACGCAGCGCACCGAAGGATTGATGGCGCTGCTGCTGCTCGTCACGCTCTACTGCGGCGTGCGCGCGCTCGAGGCGGCGCCCGCCCGGTGGCAGGCCGCCTCAGTGGCGGCGTGTGCGGCCGGCATGCTGTGCAAGGAGTCGATGGCGGTCGCGCCGCTGTTGATGCTGCTGCTCGATGCCACGTGCAGCAGCGGTTCCCCCGTCGCCGCCATCCGCCGGCGCCCGGCCTACTACGGCGCGCTGGCCGCCACCTGGCTGCTGCTCGCCCTGCTCATCGTCGAGGGGCCGCGCTGGCGCAGTGCGGGCTTCTCGAGCGGCGTGTCGTCGTGGACCTATCTGCTCAACCAGCCCGGCATGATCGTCCGCTATTTACGGCTTGCCGTGGCCCCGTTCGGACTGGTGCTCGACTACGGCGAACCTGTCCTCACGACACTCGGCGCCGTCTGGCCCGCGGCGCTGATGGTGATCGCGCTGCTGGCGGCCACCGTCGCGGCGTGGTTCGTGGCACCGCCGCTGGCGCTGCTCGGCACGTGGTTCTTCATCACGCTCGCGCCGACCAGTTCGTTCCTGCCAATTGCGACCGAAGTGGGGGCGGAGCGCCGGATGTACCTGCCGCTCATCGCCCTCATCACCCTTGCCGTCGTCGGCGCCATGCAGGCGCTGCGGCGACTGGAGACCGAATCGATGCGACAGAACGTTGCGAGAGGGGCCGTTGCGGCCGTGTGCGTGGTGCTGGCGCTGCTCACCGTGGGGCGCAACCGCGAGTACTCGACCACACTCGGCCTGTGGCAGACCGTGGTCGAGCGCTGGCCGAACGCCCGGGCGTTCTACAACCTCGGCACCGAACTGCAGGCGGCCGGCCTGCAGGCCCAGGCCGTGGAGTCGTATCAGAAGGCGCTGCCCGGTAGCGCCGACGCGCACTACGCGCTCGGGTTCGAACTCCAGAGACAGGGCAAGTACGACGAGGCGCTGGCGCAGTATCGGGCGTTCCTCCGGCTGAAGCCGGAGGATGTGAACGCGCCGCGGGCATGGCACCAGATCGGGCGGACGCTGCTGGCGCAGGGCAAACGCGACGAGGCGATTGCGGCGTTCCGTGAAGTGCTGACCAGAAAGCCGAATGATCCGGACGCGCTGGCCGGCATCGCCGACACGCTACTCGCGCAGGACAAGCTGGCCGAGGCTGCGGCCGCGTACCGTAGCTACCTCGCTGTGCGTCCGAACGGCACCGACGCGATGATGAACCTCGGCCTGACGCTCGTCCGCCTCGACCGCGACGGCGACGCACGCACCATCTTCGCCGACATCACCCAGCTCGAACCGGGCAACGTCCAGGCGCACGTGAACCTCGCCTTCGCCATGGCCAACACCGGGATGCTGGCCGAGTCGGTCCGCGAGTTCCGCCGCGCCATCGAACTCGAGAAAGACCCAAAGGCGCGCGCCGAGATCGAAGGCTTCCTGGCGGAGCTGCTCGGCAACCACTGACGGGCGGGGGCTGGAGGGCGGAGGTTGGGGGGCGGAGGTTGGGGCCCAGCGCCAGGAGCCTGCACACACGCAGGAAGGGGCGGCGAGTGTTTCCACTCACCGCCCTCTTCGTTGTTACAGGCGACTCAGAACTGCTGGTCTACCACTTCACCTGCAGGCCAACGCCCATCATGCGTGGCTGCATGATCGAATTGGCATAGCGGTTCGAGCTGCTCAGCACGTTGTTGGTGACCACGCTGATCATCGCGTCCGTGTTGTTGATGTTGAACACCTCGAACTGTGGCGACACCGAGAAGCGGTTCACCTTGAACGTCTTCTGGAGCTTCAGGTCGAGCTGGTTGATGCGCTCGATGAAGTAGGCGTTCGGGGCAATCAGCGGCACCGACAGGGTGGCTGGCTGGAACGTGCTCGGCAGGATGACCGAACCGGCCGAGCAGGGCGAGGGACAGTTGGACGGGTAGCGCGTCGAGCCCCGCGTGATCGCCATGTACTGCGTGCTGGTGGCGGTGCCGGGGGTGCCGGTCGGGCCGGCGTTGGTCTGGAACGAACCGCTCAACTGCACACCCCATGGGAGCGGGTAGTTGCCGGCGATCTTGAACTGCTTGCTGTACGGGATGTCGTTCTGCGTGTCGTCGCATAGCAGCAGCGAGTTCGGGTTGTCGGCCGCCGCGCAGTTGGTATCGAGCTGACGCTCGAACGCGAAGCCGCCGAAGATCTGCGAACCCTTGCCGAGACGGGCACGGAACTCGAGGTTGTAGGCGTTGTAGGTGCGCTTGCGGTCCGGATCCACGGTATCGAGGTTGCGCGTCGGGAGGGCCTGAGCGGCGGCCGTGCGCGCATACACGGTGATCGGCTGGCCCGTGAGCGCGTTGTAGATCGTGACCGGGGTGTAGTTCGGATTCTGCGTCGGGTCCGCACCGGTGTATTCCCAGCTCCGGTTGATGGTGCGCGTCAGGTTGTGGAACTGGCCCGAGAACCAGCTGCCCGTCAGCGAGAGGCGCGGCATCAGCTCGTGCTGGATCTCGACGCCCTGTTCGAGGTTCCAGGTGCGCGGGTAGGCGCCGTACTCGTTCGGCGAGGCGATGCCGAAGTTCGAGGAGAGCGACGAGAAGTCGATCTCGCACCCAGCACTCTTGTAGACGCAGGCGGCCTGGCGCGAGCCGTCCGCGTTGAACGACAGGCCGCCCTGTGCGATGCCGTCGCTGTTCAGGTCGGTCCATGCCAGCGACGCCGTCTGCGACAGGAACGGGTTGTAGGCCGACGCAATGCCGGTCGTGCGCGCCTGGTTGTACCGGTTGAGCGAGTACTTGAGCGCCGTCTTGGAATTGCCGAACAGGTCGTACACCGCCGACACTCGGGGTGCCGGGTCGCGCCAGTTTGGCACGTTCTTCACCGCCTCGAACGATCGCGCTGGCACGAAGCGCCCAGCCGGCGACGCGGTGCCTTCAACCTGCGAGTTCAGCCACTCGTAGCGGATGCCGCCCGTGACGGTCAGGCGCTTCATCGTGAAGGTGTCCTGCACGAAGATGCCGACGTCGTAGTTGAGGCGCTCACCGTACTTCGCCAGCGGCGTGTTGCGGATGACCACGCTGTCGGGCACGGAGAACGGAATGCCGTTGGAAGCGCTGCGGTACACCTGATACAGGTCGCCGTTGGCGTCAACCGTGTGGTAGAAGGTCCCCCGCTGATACTGCACGCCGGTCTTGAGGTTGTGCTGACCGGTGACGTAGGAGAACGCCGTCTGCCAGTTGTAGCGCGCCGGGCTCTGCGTGTTCTGCGCCTGCGCCGCACGCCGCCACCCGCCGAGGTCCGACTCGGTCTGGTTCGTATTCGCGTACCACTCGGCCGAGCCGCGCGGCTGTTCAACGCCGGGACGGTAGCTGTTGGTGTAGTACTCGAGGTTGCTCGAGAAGCCGCCTTCGACGAGCAGGCGCGGCGTCAGCGTGCCGGTCAGCTTCGCCTGGTTGGTGTGATACGCCGGCGAGAACCACTGAATCGCCGCCGTTTCCGGCTCGTACTTGCTCTGCATGTCGTGGCCGCGGTACTTGTCGATTTCATCCTGGTAGACACCGAGCTTCCACTTCGACGACACCTGCCAGGTGACACGCGCCAGCGCGCTGCGGATGAACTGGTCGTCCACGCCGCGGCTGCCGTCCTTGAACTGGGTATCGGCGATGAAGTTGTTCACCGAGAAGTAGCGGGCCGAGACGAAGAACCAGAGCTTGTCCTGCTTGATCGGGCCGCCCTGCGCTACGGTGGCGTCCATGATGCGGTCGATGCCGTTGCCGGTCTTCAGGTTCTGCGCCACGAACCGGTCAGTCAGGTTGCTCCCCTGCCACTGATTCGGTCGGTAGGCCGACTTGAAGTCGCCGTTCCAGCGGTTGCCGCCCTCGCGCGGGATCATGTTCAGGCGCACGCCGCCCGACGACGTCTCGGCGCCGATGCCGGAGGTCTGGTAGGAGACTTCCTGGTTCATCGCGTCGTTGAAGTAGCTCTGCACCGCGCCGTCGCTCTGCAGCCCGTTGACCATCATGCCGTCAATCATCACGGTGTTGTTCGCCGTGGTCATGCCGTGCGTCGACATGTAGGTCTGCTGCATGGCACGGGCGCCGCCGGTGTCCGGCAGGTTCAGCGACACGCCGACGATCAGCTGACCCATGCCCTGAATCGTGCGGCCGGTCGGAATGCTGTCGATCGCCTCGCGGTTCAGCACCTGGGTATGCACCGCCGTCTGCACGTCGACCGTCGGCGCGTCGCCGGTGACGGTCAGCGTTTCTTCGAGGGAGCCGACCTTCATGTCGGCGTTGATCGTCATCGTGAACTGCGCCGGCAGGTCGAGGGCATCGCGCTTGAAGGACTGAAACCCTTCGAGCGAGAACGTGACGCTGTAACTGCCAGGGCGCAGGTCGACGATGCGGTACTGACCGCTGCCGTCAGTGACCACCGAGCGGGTCTTCTCGATGAGCGCATCGCTTGCCGCCTCGACCGTCACACCCGGAAGCACCGCGCCCGACGTGTCCTTCACCACGCCGACGAACGTGCTCTGCGCCTGCGCGACGCCGGGGAGCAGTACCAGACACGCCAGCAGTGCTGCCGCCAAACCAAAGATCTGTCGCCTCATCCGTTCCTCCTGTGGACTTGCTCGTCCATCCGTTCACCAACGACGTATGACTGCGTGCCTACCGTATGACTGCCGGGTCCAGAGGAGGCCGGCCGGATGAGCCCGGGCCTCGAGAAACAACGAAATCCGAAGGAAGCGATAAGAAAAGTGCTGAGACGCTAAAGGAGTATCAGGCCAACGTCAACCCGGGAATCGCGCCCTTCACCCCAGCCTTGCGGCATATCCGGCCAATTGGATCCGGTCCGCTCGCGCAGTGGGACGCGACCGAATCTGCCGAGATACGTCACAATGCCAGTCGTATGCGTCGTCCCTGGCTGGCTCACTACGACTACTGGGTTCCACCCAGCGTCACCTATCCGGAGCGGCCCCTCTGGGAGATCCTCGACGCCGCCTACGTGGACGTCCCGGACCGTGCCGCCACCGTCTTTCTGGGCGCCACCCTCACCTACCGCGACATCAAGGTGCGGTCGGACTGGTTCGCGGATGCGCTGGCCGGCCTCGGCATCGGCAAGGGCGACCGCGTCGGCATCATGCTGCCGAACTGCCCGCAATACCTCGTGGCCTCGTTCGCCGTGCTCAGGCGCGGCGCCATCGTCGTCAACCTGAACCCGACATATACCGCCCCCGAACTGCTGACGCTGTTCGTCGACTCCGGCATCCGCGCTATCGTCACCCTCGACGTCCTGGCGCCCGTCGTCCAGGCCGTTCAGGCGCAGACCGCCATCGAGCAGGTCATCGTCACCTCGCTCGCCGAGTACTCGGCCGCCGCAACCGCGCCGCCTCGCCTCGACGGGTGCCTCACCTTTGCCGACCTGGTCACCGGTCAGGGCCTCGCCCCGGTCACCCGCGTGCCGATCGAGGCCGACGACGTGGCAGTCCTGCAGTACACGGGCGGCACCACCGGCACGCCCAAGGGGGCGATGCTGACGCACCGCAACATCTTCGCGAACGTCGTGCAGACGGAGGTCTACACCAACCGGACGCGCACGCGCGGCGAGTCGCGCTACCTGCTCGTCATCCCGTTCTTCCACATTTTCGGGTTCACCGTGGGGATGATGAAGGGCGCCTGGGTCGGCGCCACGCAGTTGCTCTTCCCGACGTTCGACGTCGACGCCGTGCTCGAGGCGATTCGCGACCACGTGCCCACGTACTTCCCGGCGGTGCCGACCATCTGGGCCGCCCTGCTGGCGCGGCCAGACGCGGCCCACTACGGGCTCGACCGCATCCGC
This sequence comes from Bifidobacterium breve, assembly GCA_943328785.2. Lineage (GTDB taxonomy): Bacteria > Acidobacteriota > Vicinamibacteria > Vicinamibacterales > CAVVIG01 > CAVVIG01. The sequence goes on along the minus strand of CALQBJ020000053.1, from coordinate 4,824 downwards.
CTCTGCACGAGCGGCGCGGCCCCGTTGCCGCAGGCGTCCATCGACCAGTTCGAGCGAACGTTCGGCCGATCGCTCTTCCAAGGGTTCGGGCTGTCGGAAGCGTCGCCCGTCACGCACAGCACGCCGCTGCTCGGCGTGCGCAAGCCGGGCACCGTCGGCCTGCCGATGCCGGACACCGACATCAAGGTGGTCGATGTGGAGACCGGCACGCACGACCTGCCGGCTGGCGAAGCCGGCGAACTGTGTATCTGCGGGCCGCAGGTCATGACGGGCTACTGGAACCAGCCGGAGGAGACGGCGCGCGCCCTGCGCACGCACGCCGACGGCCGGCGCTGGCTCCACACCGGCGACATCGCGACGATCGATGACGACGGCTACACGCGGATCGTGCAGCGCAAGAAGGACCTCATCATTGTCGACGGCTTCAACGTGTACCCGTCTGAGGTGGAGTCGGTGCTGCAACAGCACCCGGACGTGCGCATGGCGGCGGCTCTCGGCATGCCCGACCGGTATCATGGCGAGGTCGTGCGCGCGTGCGTCGTCCTGCACAACGGCGCGACACTGACCGCCGACGCGCTGCGCGCGTACTGCCGAAGCGCACTCGCGCCCTACAAGGTGCCGCGCACGGTGGAGATTCGCGGCAGCCTGCCGCTGAGCGCGGTCGGCAAGGTGCTCTACCGGGCCTTGCGCGAGGAACGCCCGACCAGCGGAACGGAGGGAACATGAGCGACCAGACACCACCAGCACCAACGGATACGTCACGGCAGGCGCTCGACGGCCTGGAGTTCTTCCAGCGCGTCATGTCTGGCGAGATCGCATCGGCGCCGATGGCCGATCTCTTCGGCCTGCGCATCGCGGAGGTGGGCCGCGGCCGCATCGTGATCGCGGGCACGGCCACCGAGCAGTTCGACAACGGCCTCGGCATCGCGCACGGCGGCTTCGCGGCAACCATGCTCGATACGGCGCTCGGCTGCGCCATCAACACGATGCAGCCTGCCGGCCGCGTCTTCACCACGCTCGAACTCAAGATCAACTACACCCGGCCGCTGACCCGCGCGTCGGGCGAACTTCGGTGTGAAGCGACCGTCCTGCACGCCGGGTCGCGCACCGCCACAGCGGAGGCCCGCCTCGTCGATGCGCACGGCCGCCTCTGCGCCCACGCCACCACGACCTGCATCGTCGCCTGATCGGTTCCCTCCACACCATGTCCACCGTTCACTACGCCGTCATCGACGGTATCGCCGTCCTCACCATCGACAACCCGCCAGTCAACGCGCTCGGCGAAGAGGTGTGGACTGCCGTCGACACAGCGGTGGCGCGCGCCGTTGCCGACCCCGCCGCCACGGCCATCGTGCTGACCGGCGCCGGCCGCACGTTCGTGGCGGGGGCGGACATCACGGTCTTCGAGCAGCTCACCACTGTCGAGCGCGCGATGGAACGGTCGGCGTACACGCACGCCATGCTGTGCCGGCTCGAAGACTCGGCCAAGCCGCTCGTGGCCGCCATTCACGGACACGCGCTCGGTGGCGGACTCGAACTGGCACTCGCCTGTCACTACCGCGTAGCGACGCCAGATGCGCGCCTCGGCCAGCCGGAAGTATCGCTCGGTATCATCCCTGGCGCTGGCGGCACGCAACGACTGCCGCGCCTCTGTGGCGTCGACGTCGCGCTGCGCCTCTGTACCACCGGCACGCCGCTTGATGCCGCCGCGGCCCTGGCCGCACACCTGGTGGACCTGGTGGTCGACGGCGACCTCCTCCAGGGGGCGCGGCAGTTCGCAGGCGAACGGGCGTCGGCACAGGCACGTCGTCCGACGCGCGAACTCCCCATCCCAGCCGACAGCATTCCCGCCGGACTCGAGGCGTGCCGTCAGGCGCGCAACGCGGTCGCGCCGGGACCGGCCAACCGCGCCGTCCTGGCCGCGATCGAGTCAGTCGAGAATGGGGTGACGCTGCCGTTCGACGCCGGCTCGGTGCGCGAACGTGAGTTGTTCGCCGAATGTGTCGTCTCGACCGAGTCGCGCGCCCTGCGCCACCTGTTCTTCGCCGAGCGCGACGCCGCGCGGTTGCCCTCCCTGCCAGACGGCGTCACGCCACGCACCGTTGCCCGCGCCGCGGTCGTTGGCGCCGGCACGATGGGCAGCGGCATCGCTATGGTCTTCGCCAATGCCGGCATACCGGTATTGCTGAAGGACGTGGACGACGCCACGCTCGACCGCAGCCTGGCCACCATCCGGGGCACGTATGACTCGGCTGTCCAGAAGGGGCGGCTCACGCCTGAGGGCGCCGAGCGGACGCTTGCCCTCATCACGCCGGTTACCACCTACGAACAGTTCGGTGACGTGGACCTTGTCGTCGAAGCGGTGTTCGAAGATCTGGCGCTGAAGACGCGGACGTTCGCCGAACTCGCTGGCGTCACCGCGGCGGACTGCATCCTGGCCACCAACACGTCGGTCCTCGACGTCGACACGCTGGCGAAGGCATCGGGGCGCCCGGCGCAGGTGGTGGGCCATCACTACTTCAGCCCGGCGCACCTGATGTCGCTCCACGAGATCGTGCGCGGCCGCCAGACGAGCCCCGCGGTGGTTGCGGCGTCGCTGACGCTCGCGCGCCGGCTCGGTAAGGTGCCGGTGGTCGTCGGCAACGCGTTCGGCTTCGTCGCCAACCGCATGCTGGCCTACTATCTGCGCGAAGCCCACCTGCTGCTCGAGGAGGGCGCCAGCGTACGACAGATCGACGCGGCGATGACGACGTTCGGCTTCCCCGTTGGCCCGTTCGCGATGCAGGACATCGCGGGGCTCGACGTCGGCGCCCGCATCCGGCAGCACCTGCGGTCGACCGGCCGGCGACGAAGCGAGGGTCCGCAGTCGGAGATTCCGGACCGCCTGTTCGAACTCGGACGCTACGGCCAGAAGACCGGCGCCGGCTGGTACCGCTACGAACCGGGCAGCCGCACGCCGCTATCCGACCCGATCATCGACGACCTGGCGCATGAGGCGGCCAAGCGCCGCCGGATTGTCCGCCGGGACATCACCGACGAGGAGATCGTCTCGCGCGTCACGACCGCGCTCGCCAACGAAGGGTGCAACGTGCTCGGTGACCGCATCGCGCGCCGCGCCTCCGACATCGACGTCGTGTATTGCCACGGCTTCGGCTTCCCGCGTCACCGCGGTGGTCCGATGTTCCACGCGCAGACCATCGGCTTACCCACGGTGCTGTCCCGAGTGCAGGAGTACGAAGCGCGGTTCGGCGACTACTGGCGGCCGTCGCCGCTGCTCGAGAAACTGGTGACCGAAGGCCGCACCAGCATCGACGGCTAGGCGGTCGCCTCCACATCGCCCTCACATGACTGCGGCTACAATGGAGGGTCTCGGACTCGAGATCCTTCATTGACTGCAGGCTGGCCCACTCGTCATCTGTCGCTCGCCGGTGCCGTCGTCCTCGGCGCGCTGGCGCTCTCGCTGCTCGTCAGCCATCTCGCCGGGCAAACGGCGTCGGCCGCGCTGCAGGTGCTGACCCGCGACGGCCGCCGGACACTCGCCATCACCACGATCGGCTCGCAGGACATGCTCGCCCTCGATGAACTGGCTGCGGCGTTCCAGTTGACCGTCCGCGACGATGGCGGCGCGATTACCGTGGCCTACAAGGGACGGTCGGTCGTGCTGACGCCCGATCAGACGATTGCCTCGGTGGCTGGACGGCTCATCTCGCTGCCCGCCGCCCCGGTCCGCAACGGCAACCGCTGGTTCGTGCCGCTCGACTTCGTCAGCCGCGCCCTCGGTCCCATCTACGACACCCGGCTGGAACTCCGGCGTCCGTCACGCCTGCTGATCGTCGGCGACCTGCGCGTGCCGCGCGTCACGGTGCGTCACGAGGCAGCCGGCTCCGCTGCGCGTGTCACCTTCGAGCTGTCGCCTGCCGCCGCGACCACGGTCTCGCAACAGGGCCAGCGTCTGCTGGTGCGGTTCGACGCCGATGCACTCGACGTCACGCTGCCGGTCGTGCCGCCGCAAGGCGACGTCCAGACCGTGCGTCTCCTCGACGCCACCAATGTCGCCATTGACCTCGGCCCTCGTTTCACCAGTTACCGCGCCAGCACACAACCGTCCGACACCGGCACCCGACTCGTCATCGATATCGTCGGTGCGGCCGAGCCGGCTGCGCCGTCACCTGCACCCGCGGCACCCGCGCCGAAAGTCACCTCGGACGCGCAGCCGATGCTGCCGCAAGGTGGTGCGTCGATTCGCACCATCGCCATCGATGCGGGCCATGGGGGCGACGACACCGGTGCGAAGGGCGCGGCTGGCACGCTCGAGAAGGACGTAACACTCGACGCGGCGCGCCGGCTAAAGAGCGCGCTCGAGACGCGCCTGGGCGTGCGCGTCATCATGACGCGCGACGACGACCGCACCGTGCCGGTGGAGAACCGCAGCGCCGTCGCCAACAACAACAAGGCCGATCTGTTCATCAGCCTGCATGCCAATGCGTCGTTCCGGGCCGACGTCATCGGCGCGACGGCGTACGTCGCCTCGTTCAGCGACGCCGACCTCACCATCGAAGGGCTGGCGCCTGAGCGGCTGCCGGTGTTCGGCGGCGGGCTCCGCAACATCGAGGTGGTGCCGTGGAATCTCGCCCAGATTCCGCACCGTTCGCAGTCCGAACAGTTCGCCCAGTTCGTCACCGAGTCGCTCGGCAGCCGCGTGCCGATGGCGGCGCGGCCCTTCGAGCACGCGCCGCTCCGGGTGCTCGAGTCGGCCAACATGCCGGCGGTGCTGATCGAGATGGGCTATCTCACCAACGCCGGCCAGGAAGAGGCGCTGCGCGG